>JAPLJC010000005.1 GCA_026388765.1 Deltaproteobacteria bacterium | reverse complement strand
CCGCGGTTGGCGCCACCTACACCATCACTGCCAGCGCCGCCAGCGGCGGGAGCATCTCGCCTTCCGGCACGGTGACGGTCAACTCCGGGGGCAGCCAGAGCTTCACCATCACCGCCAATTCCGGATACCAAATCGGCGACGTCAAGGTGGATAACGTCTCTCAAGGAGCCATCAGCAACTACACCTTCAGCAGCGTCACCGCCAATCACACCATTGCGGCCAGCTTCACCGCGGTTGGCGCCACCTACACCATCACTGCCAGCGCCGCCAGCGGCGGGAGCATCTCGCCTTCCGGCACGGTGACGGTCAACTCCGGGGGCAGCCAGACCTTCACCATCACCCCGGCCAGCGGCTATCAGATCAATGACGTCCTGGTGGATGGCTCTTCCCAGGGGCCCCTGACATCCTATACCTTTGCCAATGTAACCATGAACCATACCATCTCGGCAAACTTCAACAAACTTGGCGGGGCCTTCTTCGATCACTTTGAGGGCGACCACCTGGGTTCCGCCTGGATCGTGAAGAATCCCGATACCGCCAATTATTCGATTTCCAACAGTCGGTTGCACACCAAGACCTTACCGGGGGACCTCTACCAGGGCAGCAATGATTACAAAAACCTGTTTCTCATCTCCAACCCCTTGGGGAAAGCCGACGCCCAGGTGACCATCAGGGTGTCCGGTTTTGATTCCACGGATAATTATCAGCAGATCTTCGTCACCGCCTACGATGATGACGATAACTACGTACGGGTCTGTAATGTCTTTAGCAACGGCCGGAAGTGGGAATTGTGCAAAGAGGTGGGCGGCGGTTATTCCTATAACCAAGATGCCAACGGCATCATAGCCAAGGATTTTTACCTCCGGCTGGTCAAGACCGGCAATACTTACCGGCAATATTCCAGCCAGGATGGCGTGACCTATCGGGAGAGAAACTCCGCCATCACCTATGGAAACGGCGTGCCCCAATATCTCGGTCTCATCGCCCTGGAAGGCGACGGCAAAACCGCCACTCCGGTGCCGGTGGACCTCGACTTCTTTGCGGTGGAGACCCCCGGAAACCCCAATCCGGTCTTCTTCGACCACTTCAGTGGCGGCTCTCTGAGCTCCCCTTGGATCGTGAGGAATCCTGATACTGCTAACTATTCGGTCTCCGACAGCAAGCTGCACACCAGGACCATGTCGGGAGACATCCATCTCGACGCCAACAATTATAAAAACCTGTTTCTCATCCCGAACCCGGTGGCGAGCGGCGGCGACTTTCAGCTGACCATCAAGGTTACGGGATTTGAGCCCGTGGAAAATTATCAGCAGATAATTCTTCTGGCGTTTGATGATGATGACCACCATGTCCGGGCCGGCAATGGATATTACGATGGCCGGTACTGGGAATTTTCCCAGGAGGTGGGCAGCTTTTATGCTTACAGCCACGATTCCAAGGGCATTACGGTCTCGGATTTTTATCTCCGACTGACCAAGACGGGCAACACCTACAAGCAATATACCAGTCTGAATGGCGTCACCTATGAGCAGAGAAACCGGGGCGCTACCCTCACTTTTGGGGACGGCAATCCCAAGTATTATGGTTTTATCGCCTTTGAAGGCTCCGGCGTCGGCGCTGCCCCGGTCCCGGTGGATATCGACTTTTTCTCGGTGGAGGCGCCCGGAGGCAGCGCCCAGAGCTTGCCCGGCATCATGGGGTTATTATTGCAGGATTAACCCCGGCAATGGTCCAGCTGAAATATCCTCTCCCGTCCTTTTCCCTCCCGGCCCGGAAGGGAAAAGGATGGGAGTCAGGTTTCTGGGAGTTACTGCTATGCTCAGGAACTTTCCACGGCTCAAAAAACTTCCCATATCCAGATCCGCTACCATTTGGATTTTTTGAGAAGATTCTGTTTTGGCAAGTGATCAACCGTCTTGGTTTTTCGATTTTCATGTCTCATTCCGCATAATGAACAAGGCATGCATCCATTCTCCATAATTTACCATTTTTGTCGAGAACTCTTTACTAAGTGATCAAATGATGCTCTAATGGGCGCAAATAAGACCCATATCGACGGTAGTGATGCATAGAAAATTCCTCTGCGGTGTGCTTCTAATTATCTTTATTGGTGGGGGGGTGGAAGCGGCACTCCGTATGGGGTGGCTGAACGCCGCCGAAGATTGGTACTACGATGTCTGGCACCACGTGGCAGGATTACAGTATCAACCCCAGCATGTGGTCATTGCAGCCATTGATGACCAGACACGATTGGAGCATCATGACGAGCCCTTGGTGTTCTGGAGCCCCCACTTTGCCAGGGCGGCTGCGGTCTTACGAGAGGCCGGGGCCAGGGCCATTGGCTTCGATTTCCTCTTTTCGGTCAGCGCTGAGTCTTGGTTGAAAAGGCTGAAATTGCCGGAAAACGACCAAAGCCGCACTTACGACCTGCCTTTCAGGGAACAATTGGCCGCCGGCAAGACGATACTGGCGGCACAAAAGGTCACAGAGGCGCGGGGCAAGACTAAGATACTCCTACCTCTCCCCGACTATTGGGGTTCACTGCCTGGACAACTGGAGGATGTGGGGTTAACCAATTTTTTCGATGACCCTGATGGGGTGATCCGCCGGTTTCTGCCTGCCATCCCCACGGATGAGGGAGAGAGCTGGATCAGCTTTGCCGCCCTCCTGGCGGAGCGGGCGGCGTCCGGGGATACCCCCCGCCTCAGTCCGCCCCCTTCACTCATCGGGTTTAGCGGCCCACCCGGCACTGTCCCCCGGGTCCCTTTCCGGCGTTTGCTAAGTCCCGGGGCGGAATCTGATCCCCAAATCCAAGGCCTCAAGGACAAGGTCGTTATCATTGCTTATGAACCTACGGGAGTCCAGGACATTCATCAGACCCCGTATAGTCGCGGGTTTATAAATTTTTCGGCCTGCTTTATGAGCGGCCCGGAAGTCCATGCCAACATTGTAGAGACTCTCCTAACGGGACGATTTCCCCGGCCGGTTTCCGCCCCCTGGCGCCTGACTTACCTGCTTATCGTGCTGACCGTGGGGACCGCCGCGTTCTTCAAATTTACTCCCCGGCAGGGATTGGCGGTCCTGGGGCTGTTGGCGGTTATGCTGGCGGTCTCCGCCTACCTGTTGTTTCGTAGCTACTGGCTATTGCCCGTTGCCACCCCCCAACTGGGCCTTCTGGCAAGCTACCTGGGGGTCCTGGGACTGAGGCTCACGGGGGAAGAACGGGAGCGAACCCGGCTCCGGCGGATCTTTGGACACTACGTCTCCGATGAAGTGGTGGAGAAGCTTCTGGCTACCGGCAAGCAGCCCAATCTCGGAGGGGAGGCGGTCACGGTGACGGTTCTTTTTGCCGACATCCGGAATTTTACCCCCATGTCTGAGTCCCTGGCCCCTCAGGAAGTGGTGGAGCTGCTGAATAATTACTTCACCCGGACCTGTGAGCCGATCCTGGAACAGGGCGGCATGGTGGATAAGTTCATCGGCGACGCGGTCATGGCGGTGTTCGGTTCGCCGGCTCCCCACCCCGATCACGCCCGGCGAGCGATTACCGCGGCCCTGGCCATGACCGAAAGGGCCTCGGACTTCCGGGCCTGGATAGCCCGGCGTTTTCCCGACCGGGGTTGGCAGGATTTCCATATCGGCATCGGACTCCATACCGGTGAGGTGGTGGTGGGCAATATCGGCTCGCCTAAACGCTTCGAATTCACTGCCATCGGGGATACGGTCAATACTGCTTCACGGCTGGAGAGCCTGACCAAGGAGTTAGGTTGGACCATAGTCGCCAGCGCCGCTACCATAGAGGCGGCGGGGCCGGGGGTGGTGACGGGCGGGGCGAAGAAAGTTCGGATCAGGGGCCGCCAGGAACCGGTGGAGGTCCTGGAGGTGAAAAGTCCTAGTCAAGATAACCCGAGTCATATTCCTTAACGGAGGGAGCGGTAATGAAGGCCAAACGTAGAATGAAGTGCACTGGCTTCTTTTGCCTGGCGGTGTTCATTGCCTTTCTGACGGCCACCGTGGCGGCCCAAACTTCCTCACCGGACATGGGGCTGATCACCAAACTTTCTGGAGAAGCCACGTTCTGGAATAAAGGCGAGAACAAAGAGCCGGTCAAGGTACAGGCTTTTATGAAGGTCCGCCAAGGCGACCACCTGAAGCTTCCGGCGGCTGTTTCGTTGACGCTGCTCTATTTTGCCAGCGGCCGACAAGAAACCTGGAAAGGTCCGGCAACTTTAATAGCCGGCGACACGGAGAGCGCCGCGGTTAGCGATCAGAAAACGCCGCCGCCCCAGCCCGAGGTGAAGTTCTTGCCCGCCAAAGCGAGCCGGCAGATAGCAGAGGCGCCGCTGACCCTCTCCCCTGTCAGTACTAGCAAATCGGGAGTCATTCAGACCATGGGGCCCAAGTGCGAGCCGACGGCCAAGAACGCGACGCCGCTCTCCAGCGAGGATCAAAAAAAAATCAGGGAAGCCGAGAAGGTCTATCGGGACTTAAAGAAAAGCGCCGCGGCTGATGATATTACGCCGGAATTGTATTTCTTCAGCGTCCTGGCTGAGCATAGGCAGTTTCCGGACATGGCTAAAATGGTGGACGCCATGCTGCAGAAAAGGCCCGGAGACGCGGCCCTGAAGGATTTGAAGGCCCGGCTCCGGTCCCAAGCCGCGGCGAGCCGCTAGCTAACCCTCAGATTTAACCTCAGAGTATCATGGGAGGACAATATGCGCCGGCTTATCTCCATTTGCGTTTGCCTCGTGTTCCTCAGTTTGCCGGGGACTTCCGGCTATGCCGCTAAACACGGCAAAATTGGCCCTCAGGCCACTCCGGAGGAAGAAACCCCGGTCGCCAGCCAGAGGCCGGAAGCTGCCAAGGTCAAAGAACTCCTCAAAGAGGGCAAGGATTTTCAAGACAATAGTTCTTTCCGACGCGCCCTGCGCCCGTATCAGGAGGCCTTGAAGCTCAGCGAGACGGCCCTGGGGCCGGAACACCCCCTCACCATCGCCTGCATGGCTCATACGGCCTGGCTCTATGCTCAGCTCGGCTCCTTTGACCAGGCCCTGCCCCTGGCCCAGCAGGCCCTGCAGCGCAGTGAGAAGGCCTTGGGGCCGGAACACCGCCTGACCGCCCTGAGCCTGAGGGTCCTGGGCTCTATTTATGGGCAGATGGGGGCTCATGACAAGGCCCTGCCCTTGAGCCAGCGAGCTTTGCAGAT
>JAPLJC010000185.1 GCA_026388765.1 Deltaproteobacteria bacterium | reverse complement strand
GATCCCGCGCGAGGCCTTGAAGACCAAGGCCTCGAAACCTGGCGTGATCGTGGTTTCAAGCTCGAGGCTCAACGCCGCGGCGCGCGCGATCACCTCCTGCGGATCGGAAATCGCGGCCGGGGTGATCTTGTCCACCACTTCCGCGGCCGTGTACCCGAGCATACGCTCGGCGCCGACATTGAATATCTGAATGACGCCCTGCGCGTCGGTGGCGATACTCGAGAAGTTGGCGCTGTTGAAAATCGCGTTCTGCAAGGCCCCAGCTTTAAGCAGAGCCTCTTCCGCCTGCTTACGCTCAGACTGCGAAACCGGCCAATTTTGGTCAGAGGAATTTGGCATTTCTCATCTTTCCCGGGAGGTCACAGCCGGTCTTCGAGCCGCTCAAGCTAAAATATTGAAAGTCAAGGCACAGGGGCACGAAGGCCCCTGTGGTTATCGCTAGTAAAATTGTCTTCGTACGGTTCCGAGACCAGGTAACGCTAGGCAAATTGAACAACCATAACTCTTCCAGTTACCTACCGCTATTTAGTGGCAGGAGGTGAACTGGACTTAGGCGCCCAAGTGGGCATCAAGACGGCGTCAATAACCTGGATTACGCCGTTACTGGCCACGACGTCAGGTTTGATGATGTTGGCCGTATTAACCGTATATTTGCCGCCCACTTCCTTGAGGTTCAGGAGTTCGGGCGCCGCCGTGGGACATAAGGTCTTGCACACCTTAAGAGCAACAAGGTCTTTGGCCATATACTTGCCGGGGGTGATATGGTAGTACACCAGGTCCTGGACGCGGGCGTCGCTGGCCATAATTTTATCCATGGTTCCGGCGGGCAGCTTGGCAAAGGCCTCGTCCGTGGGCGCAAACAGGGTGAAGTCGCCCGGCATCTGCTTCAATGTCTGAACATTGGCTTTATCCACGGCGCTTAAGAAAGTCTTAAAATTGCCAGCGGCCTTTAAGGTATCGTACATATTCAGGGGGGCCTGGCTCAGAGCCGTCCCTACCGAGAGCAGCACCAACAGTAGCGTTATAAGGGCAATTTTTATTCTCATTGCATCTTTCTCCTTAGTTTTTTATTGTCGAGTTTTGTCTAGCGTTACCTGATTGTCGAACTTTGTCTAGCGTTACCTGGTCTCGGAAAACGCCAGCCTGTCTCCTCGCCAGCCACCTTCCTCCCTGGCCTGTGTACCTCCTGGTCGATTCCCTCACTCCTCCTAAAGACGCCCAAGGAGGAACAGGATGAGAACGATTATCAGGATCGTCCCCAGGATACCACTCGGACCATAGCCCCAATTTTGGCTATGAGGCCACCTGGGGAAGGCCCCCACGAGCAAAATAATGATAATAACGAGTACAATCAACCCCATTTTCATTCTCCTTTTTGCCGCAAACTCGGTCAAGGATGACGACGCACTGCATTGACCGTCGTCACTTTCCCGGTCCCGGCTAGTTATTGCCCGGCTTCGGAGCTTCTTTCCCGGGTTTGAGGAGCTCTTTGGTTAATGGTGAAGCAACCCTATGATACCTATGACAATTAAGTAAATCGCCACAATGAAGTTCAGGAGCCTGGGTATCATGAGAATTAAGATTCCCGCAATCAGTGAGACCACCGGCGTCAGATAGACAGTTGGGAACATTTCCAATCTCCTTAATTAAATTTAAAATTGATTATTGATTCATAATTATTGCTAAGGGATGAATCAAGCCTAAAGAAGCCCAAGGAGATACAGGATGAGGACCACTATCAGGACCGTCCCGACGATACCACTCGGGGCATAGCCCCAACTTTGGCTATGAGGCCAGGTAGGCAGGGCGCCGACGAGAAAGAGGATGAGTAGGACAATTAAAATAGTGCCGACCATTGCAGTTCTCCTTTGTGGTTAGCCTAAATTATGCGGCCGTCTTAGCTGGCAGCTGTCCCAACCTGGTGCTTAGAACCTCTGTTACCAATTTAACCCGGCTCCGGATACCCTTACCGTGGGTAGCGGTATGGATAATATGGATAACCATATTGAGGCGTTCCATATGGATTGGTGTAATATGGGGTAGTGTAACGATACCCATATGGTTGGCTGCTGTAGGAAGATCCATAATCGCTATATCCATATCCATATGGATCAGCGCAGCCACAAAAGAGAACTAGCATTAGACCTATAATGTACCAATAATATTTTGACATAATCGGCCTCTCTTTAAGTGCAGCCTGACCTTGCGCCCACAGGCGAACCCCTGGACGCCGGCCGCCCTTATTTTTGCTTCATCTTCATATGATCATCCATCATCTCTTCCCGCCATTTGTGCAAGGTCAGCAGATACTGGCCCTGCTGTACGGGAGTCATCAGGGCCAGTTCCTCATCAAACTGGGATTTGAAGGATTGAGCCATCTTGTCCTGGTCGGCGCGGATCGCGCTCACCAGGCCTTTGATCTTGGCCTCATCGGGGGTGCCGGCCATAGCATTCTGCAGCTCGGCTTGGGATTTCTTCAACCTATCGACGAGTTCCTGGCGATCCTTGACATATTTTTCTTCCACGGCGTTAAATTCTTTGGCCTTTTCCGGGCTGAGCTTCAATTCTTTAACCGCAGTGGCCCGGTGCATTTTATGCATTTCGCCCCAGGAATCTTCCTTGGCCTGCACCAGGGCAGGGACCAAAAATAAACCGGTCAGCATCAGGGAAATTACCACGCTGAGAATATGGGCTTTAACTTTCATGGTCACGTCTCCTTTTATAAGGGGTGCGACAAACAGGGGAATGCCCCGACTCCCTAACCAGTACAAGGTTTTTGCGGCAACCAGGGCTTTTTAGGGCAATTGCCCGGTTATTCCTTAGTTGCCATGACGTTCGTCTCTGCGCTCTCGGCGCTGATCTCTGCGCTCATCTCTACGATCGCGGTTGTCCTGTCGGCGCTCATAGCGGTAGTCTCGAGCTACCGGTGGCGCGACATAATAGAGAAGTTGGGAAAGTGGGTCCGCATATGGCGCGGAATGATACTCATTGTAACAATAAGGGTCGCTGGGGTTGCAAGACAAGTCTGACCAGTATTCCTGTCCGAAGGCTGCACCGGTTCCAAAACCGTAGTATCCTACCCCGCACCAACACGTCAACATGAGGGTTAGCCCCAGAGTTAACCAAAATTTCTTCATAGAGATTCTCCTTGACAATTTCCAGACCTTGCCATTATTGCCCTGGGGGCCCTGGGGCCGGGAAGGCAATCCCAAGGGCAGGGCCCAAAAGTTGGTAGACTATTTATTCGTCCCGGCGGCTTTCTGGTCACGTTTGTTCATCATCTTCTGGCGCCATTGCCCCAGTACTGTAAGATACCTGGCTTGCTCAACCGGGGTCATCAGCGCCAGTTCCTCGTCCCGCTGCTTCTTAAAAGAAGTGAACATTTTATCCTGGTCGGCGGTCAGGGCGCTGATCGCTGCCTTGAGCTTCGCCTCGTCCGGGTTGGCTGCCGCCAACGCCGCCTGCAAATCATCATTAGCTTTCTTCACGCCGGCGATGATGTCTTTGCGCTCGGCCGCATACTTAACTCCCACCGCCAGCATGGCCTTCTCTTTTTCAGGAGCAAGCTTCAGCTCTTTAACCATTTGGTCTTTTTGGGCCTTGCGCGCCCCTTCCTCTCCTTTGACCTGGCCCAGGGCGGGCATCACCAGCATCGCACTGATGATGGCGCAGAGTGCCCCTAACTTAAAATTGAATTTACCTTTCATGTGATCCTCTCCTTTGGTATGAGTTTTATCCTGCGTTATGCGGCAGCCAATCATAACATCATCAAAGCATTTCTTTCTTCGGGGGTGAGTTCGCTTGCCAAAGAGTCCAGGTGCATTTTCTCGAAATCGAATCCGGCGCTCTTGATGAGCTCTTTTCTCTTGGCAGCAGACTCGGCGGCCAGGATTTGCTTCTTGAATTCCAAATCTTTCCTCATCTTTTCCACAAAAGCTCTGGCTGATTCAATGGACACGATGCCCTCCTGTGGGAATTTTGTAATAAAGGGACTTTCTGTCCTTCAAAGGTCAAGGGGTAATCAAACCTGCTGCTGCTGAGGCCCGCAGCCTGGTTGAACCTGCAACCTGGGGTAACCTTACTCTGTTATCCGGGTTCGCTTCACATCGAGCTTAGGCCCGCTGGCTGAAAAGTAAATCCGATAGTGATGGACCTCTC
Source organism: Deltaproteobacteria bacterium (assembly GCA_026388765.1). Taxonomy (GTDB): domain Bacteria; phylum Desulfobacterota; class Desulfobaccia; order Desulfobaccales; family 0-14-0-80-60-11; genus JAPLJC01. The sequence goes on along the minus strand of JAPLJC010000185.1, from coordinate 2,838 downwards.
CATCCCGGATGGTCATATGTGGAAACCGCACATCCGAGGTGCCGCCGCTTCCGCTATAAGCCTTGAGGATCAAGAGGTAAACCCCGGTTTTCAGGCCATTTACCCGCAGGTGATAAAGGCCGTTCTGCGGATTGGGCAACTGAATGTCCGGGGCATAAGGACCCGTCCGGTCTCCGGAAGGATCGGTGACCACCAGCTCTCCCGGGGGGGAGCCTCCAGTCTCGGATTCGATGCTAATGTTCAAATTTTGGGCGGCGGCGGCGCCTGGGAAAATGGCCAGGGCCGAGGCGATGAACAGCCCGATCACCAGCCCCGCGGATATTTTGGTTACTCGGTTCATGGCATTTGCCTCCGGTAGTATGGTTCAGGCGGTCTTGTTTCTCTGCCGCCAATTCCTTCCATGGCCCCAAGGCCTGAAAGCCAAGAAAGGCAACTTTTTTATGCGGCGCAAGGATTAGCGGCGCCAAAACCCCGTGGGCCGCGCCCCCATCAGACCCAGTATGCCTATGACAATCAGGTAAACCGCCACAATAATGGCTAACAGGCCGGGTTGAATCAAGATCACTATCCCGGCGATTAAAGCAACGACTGGCGCGAGGTATGGCTGGTATGGCATGTGCTCCTCCTTTTATTCGAGATTACTTCGTCCGTCCAAAATTGCTGCTTGCAACCAATCCGAACCAAGACAGTTACTTCCCCACCTTGATATTGGAGATTTCACCCATGAGCCCAAAAACGGTCAGGAGCCAAATGACCACGGCAATGACTACGACAGCATTCAAGATCGACTTAATGGAGCCCGCCATCGGGATGTATGAGTTGACGAGCCAGAGAAGAACACCAACTACGACCAAGACCACCACCACATGGATTAAAGGCATGATCTGCTCCTCCTTTGCTTGGAGATTGGACCTGCGATGAGGCGGCAGCCCATCTCCATCTTTTCAAAACTGCTTGGAACTAGTTTTCGGGTTTAACCCCAAAAGCTGACCATCTTCCCGCCGGTAAGGCCATGAACTTAAGCCTCATAAGCGTATGCCCGTAGTGGGGGGGGGGGCGGCCAGTCACCGAAATTTCGATCAAATTAATCATGGTTATCGGCCTAGTCAACTTGCCCCTTTCCCTGATTCCTTCCCTCTCATGGTCCAAACCCTTGCCATGTAAGTTCAACTTAAAATAATCACCAATAGGAGCATGTCAAGGTTAAATCGTTTAATTTGTTAGTATACGATAAATAATATCTTTTTAGAATAATATATATATTTTGGTATTGACTTATATAAATATGATGCATATATATGTAACCGTATGGAGGTGTGCAATGCAAGATGAAGTCCTGACCACAGAGGAAGCGGCGGAGTTTTTGAAGCTGACGCCCTTCACGGTCCGGGATTATGCCAGGCGGGGAATTCTGCCGGCCCGCAAGGTGGGCAAGGGGTGGCGGTTCTTTAGGCCTGACCTGGTGGCCTGGTTAAGGGACTATGCGGCTCCACCTTGGAGGGGGAAAGCTCTGAGGAATTGCACCTGGGAGAGGACAATTCATGGAGAAAATTCCGGTTAAGGTTGGTGTGCGCCCTTAACTCTCTCCCTGACTTTATCAGCCAATCCGGCCCAAGCCTAAGTCGGCAGTCGGGCGAGCCCATCCGGCGATGAAACCCTGTTACAGGACCGGATGAGGAAGAGATATGCCAAAAGCTCCGGCGTCTCAGAAACTCTGACCGCGAAGGTCATTCCCCAGCGGGACGGACGCTTCTTGATGGCACCCTTAAGTCCCCTAAGACCGTTCGATCACCTGCCGCGCTTCACCTCGCCATTAAATATCGTCTCGCCACCCGCAGCACAGCTAGAGCTATCCGGTGAAAAGACCGGTTGTCGACACGAGGCTTTCCGGATGAAAACTACTGGATTATCTGGGCAGGATAGCTCTTCCAAACCTGCGGCTAAGCGACTCCGGCCTGGCAACCTCAATCAGGAGTTTGACATCGCCGACTGACGAACTAACTTGATATCACAATAAAAGTATCCAACCTGATAGATCTTGGAGGAATTTATGAACCTGACTCGCCGCCCAAAGCTGGTGATTTTAACGGTAATCGTGCTTTTCTCCTTATGTCTTGCTGCCTGCGGTTCCTCGCGGCTTACTCAGGAAAATTTCGACAAGATTCGCACCGGCATGACCCTGGCGGAAGTGACGGCGATCCTGGGGGAGCCCACGGAATCGTCCAGTGTGGATGTGGCGGTATTTTCCGGCACCGCGTCCACCTGGAAAAAAGATGGCACCACCATTACCATCCAATTTGCCAACGGCAAGGTAGTGGCCAAACAATTCTCTAAGGAAAAAAGCGTTAAGTAATTATATTTAAAGGAATTGCCACCCGGGCCCGGAGGTCACATCAAAGTTATTTAAGATTGAGTCGAACCTTGCAACCTGAATTAAGGTACTGCAGCAGAGGCTGAAAAACCACGCCGCTGAATTTCGTCGTAATGCTGTTACGTTGAGGGAGAAATGAGGAGGCACTCTATGCGCAAGCGCATTATCAGTCATGGCCCTCGTGAGGTCGCAGCCGCCGAGCCCGGCTGGCTAGACCTTGAACGCCTGGCACAGGTCGAAATCACCTCCGAAGACCTCGACCATCCGATTGAATCGGCACTGATCCCGGGCACGGGTATAGGTTGGCAGGCCGCACAGCCAGGGGAGCAGACGATTCGCCTCCTGTTTAATGAGCCTCTGAGACTCACACGTATCCATCTAGTGTTCCATGAAGGTGAGCGAGAGCGGACGCAAGAGTTCGTTTTACGGTGGTCCTCAGACGGCGGTCAGTCGTACCGGGAGATTGT
>JAPLJC010000148.1 GCA_026388765.1 Deltaproteobacteria bacterium | reverse complement strand
GGCCGCACCCAATTCCAGCCTATCCCCCAGGGCGGCGGCGGTCCGGCCGTGGCCCCGCAGTTCCGCCAGGGTCTTCAGGGCCATGGCCATGGAACCGGGGTTGGCGTTGTAGCAATCGTTCAGCTGGTTGACTCCGCTGGGCAGGGTAACGACCTGGGAGCGCCGGGCGATGGGCCGGAAGGCCGCGAGGGCCGCGGCAGTCTCTGCCGGCGACAGCCCCAGGGCCAGGCCCACCGCGGTGGCCGCCAGGGCGTTATACAGCATGTGCTCGCCGGCCGCGGGCAAGTCCAAGTTCCAGCTTTGCCCCTGATAATGCAGCACCGCGCTCTGGCCCCGGCTCCCCTGGGTTCGGCGCTCGCCGGCCCGCAAGGTAGCCCCGGATCCCAGGCCGAAACTGAGGGCCTGCCCTCGGAAATTCCGGGCCAGGTCGGCAATCCAGTGGTCATCGGCATTATATACCAGCCGGGACTCCTGGTCCAGGGCGGCGATGATCTCGCCCTTGGCCTGAGCCACGCCGGCCACGTTCCCCAGCCCCTCGGTGTGGGCTCCATAAACGTTGGTGAGCACCCCCACGGTGGGCGCGGCGATTTCGGTCAGGCGCCGGATTTCTCCGAAGCGGTTCATGCCCATCTCCACCACCGCGGCATCAAAGCCGGGCTCCAATTCCAGGAGGGTGAGGGGCAGGCCGATGAGGTTGTTCAGGTTCAGGGGATTTTTGTGAACCCGATAAGCTTGGGACAGCACCTGGGCGATCATCTCCTTGGTGGTGGTCTTGCCGCAACTGCCGGTCACCGCCACCACAGGCCCGGCAAAGCGGAGCCGCCAGGCGTGGGCCAGGTCCCCGAGGGCGGTGAGGGTGTCCCGCACGGAAATAACCGTTATTTCTGAGGGGAAAGAATTTGGGACAGGCGCCCTCGCCTGTCCAAGGACAGCCGGGGGCGGCTGTCCTACATATCTATCTTGCACCAGCACCCCCCGAACGCCCCGCTGCAAGGCCTTAGGGACGAATTCGTGGCCGTCGTGGCGCTCCCCGGACAGGGGGATGAAGAGTTGCCCCGTCTGGGCGGTGCGGGAGTCGGTGCTGACGCCGCAAAAGCTAGCCCACAAACCCCGCTGCGCCAGGGTGCCCCCGGTGGCGGTCAGGATTTCAGCGATGGTGAAGCTGGCAGCCATCAGCCTTGATACTCCTTCAGGGCCTGGGTCACTTCCTCCCGGTCGTCGAAATGTCGGCGCTCCGAGCCCCAGATTTGATAATTCTCATGGCCTTTGCCCGCCACCAGGACAGCGTCGCCGGGCCGGGCCAGGCTCACCGCCAGGCGGATGGCCTCGTGGCGGTCCGGGACCGCCACATAACCGCGCTTACCCTGCTTGGCGGCGGCCTCGGTAATTTTGTTTAGGCCGGCGGCCTTCAGCCCCGGCTCGATTTCCTTGATAATGGCCAGCGGCTCTTCGCTCCTCGGGTTGTCGCTGGTGACTATCACCAACTGCGACCCCGCCGCGGCGGCCCGGCCCATCAAGGGCCGTTTCTTCCGGTCCCGGTCGCCGCCGCAGCCTAAGACCGTGATGATCCGGGCAAAGTCCAACTGCTGCAAGGCCCTTAGGGCCTGGGCAATCGCCGCCGGGGTGTGAGCGTAATCCACGAACACCGCGGGGCCGGCCGGGGGGCCGAAGCGCTCCAGGCGTCCCGGCACGCCGGTCAGGGCACTGATGCCCCGAGCCACTACTTCAGGGGCTAAGCCCAGCCCCAGGGCGGTGGCCGCGGCCGCCAGGATGTTGGCCAGGTTGAAGGGCCCCACCAGGGGCGAGACAATCTCCATTTCTCCCATGGGGCTGGTGAGCCGGGCTTCGATGCCGTCGGGACGGAACTTATAAGTCAGCGGGCGCACCTGGCTGTCGGGGTGGCAGCCGTAGGTGAGGCTCGGGACCCGCACCCGGCGGTGCAACTCATGGCCCCGGGGATCGTCCAGGTTGAGGACCGCCAGTCCTGGAGCCGCGGCGCCATTGCCCAAAATCTCCAGGAACAGGCGGGACTTGGCGGCAAAGTAATCCTCCAGGTCCCGGTGGTAATCCAGGTGGTCCTGGCTCAGGTTGGTGAAGACCCCCACATCGAAGGCGGCCCGATCCACCCGATGCAAATCCAGGGCGTGGGAGGAGACTTCCATGCAGACGTGGCTCACGCCCTGGGTGCGCATGGCCCGCAAGAGCCTTTGCAGGTCCAGGGATTCCGGGGTGGTCACCGGGGCCGGCCAGGTTTGTGATCCGGCGCGATAATTGATGGTGCCCAGCACCCCAACGGTGTGCCCGGCACGGCTCAGGATGGCTTCCAGGAGATAGGCGGTGCTGGTCTTGCCGTTGGTGCCGGTGATGCCCACCAGGGTCAGCTCCCGGCTGGGATGGCCGTAAAACGTAGCGCTGAGATGGGCCAGGGCCAGTCTGGCCTGGGCCACCTGCACCACGGTAATGCCGGCGGGGGCCTCCAGTTCCGGTTCGGTGACGATGGCCACGGCCCCCCGCCTGATGGCATCATTGATGAAACGGTGCCCGTCGGTGCGCACCCCTTTGAGGGCCACGAAGACCCCACCCGGCTCCACCTCTCCGGAGTGATAAGCCACCCCGGTGACGACGAGATTTTCGTCACCCTGGACGCAGCAGCCCTCCAGGCCGGCCAGGAGGCGCTTTAGAGTTATGGGGGACGGATAGTGGCGGTGCACGCTGCCCTCGCTGGTTAGGCCCGATGCTCCGAGCCAAAGAGCCTCAACTATTAGCCATCTAAGTTTGGAACTATGAACCGGGCGGTTAAGATAAGTAACAATTATAAAACAGGATTGATTATCAGATACGCCAAAGGGCAGGCCCTCAGGCCTGCCCTTATCGGTGGCGCGATTTTTGGATTTGCAGATCGAGATCTAATCTCAAGTCCCACCGCCTTTTTTAATTCTATAAAAACTTCCGGTTCTTGGCAAGAACATCCCGTTCGGGAGAAATCAGGAACTGGAGTGGAATTTAACCAGGCAAGTGCCACCGGGAGTGATGGTGGTTCCCGGCGACGGCTCCTGGCCCACGGCCATGCCGCTGCCCTCCAGGCGGCATTTCAACCCCGAGGCATTCAGCAGGTCCAGAACCTGGCGGATGGTGTAGCCTTTCAGGTTCGGCATCACCGTCAGCGGTTCCTTGGGCATCTCCAACTTGATCGGCACCACCTGGGCCAGATTAGGGGCCGGGGGTGGGGCCGGAGCTGCAGCCGCCTTAGCCACCTTTACCTCCTTAGTCCCCTTGATCCCCTTGACCGGGGCCGGCGCCCCCTTGGCCTGGACCGGCAGGTTCTTGTCCTTGGGCAATTCCTTCTGGGGATAATAGCCCAGGACCCGCAGGGATTGGGCCGCAATTTCCCGGAAGATGGGGGCGGCTACCACGCCGCCGAAGATGGCCCCTTTGGGTTCATCGATGATGACGACAATGGACAGGACCGGCTTCTCCGCCGGCACCAGGCCGATGAACAGGGCGTTAAACTTGCTGTGGGAATAGGCCCGGCCCACCAGTTTCTGGGCGGTGCCCGTCTTGCCGGCCACGGTGAAACCCTCCGGGGCCGCATCTTTGGCCGTGCCCCCCGGTTGGGTTACCGTTGCCATGATCTCCAGCATCTGCTGGGCGGCCCGCTGGGACAACACCCTTCTTATCGGCCGGGGGGCGAACTCCTCCACCTTCTCCCCTTGGGGGCTGACGATTTCTTTAACGATGTGAGGCTCCATCAAGACGCCGTCGTTGCCCATGGCGGCCAGGGCCATGGTCATCTGCAGGGCGGTGACGGAGACCCCCTGGCCGAAGGCCACGGTGACCCGGTCGATGGCGGACCGGGCGGTCCGGAGATTTCTCAGCAGACCGCTGCTCTCCCCGGGGAACGGGATGCCGCTCTTGTGGCCGAAGCCGAAGTCTCGAAGATACTGATCCAGGCGGGCTCCGCCCACCTTGTTGGCGATCTTGGCGGCGCCGATATTGCTGGATTTCTGAATGACCTGCTGCACCGTCAGGGTCCCGTAAGGATGGACATCGTGGATCATTTCTTTGGAGCCGATGTGCCAGATGCCGTGTTCGCAGTTGAAGGTGTCGGTGGGCTTCACCACGTTGGCGTCCAGGGCCGTGGCGGCGACAAAGATCTTATAGGTGGAGCCGGGCTCCAGGGCGTCGGTGAGGAGGCGGTTACGCCGGGCCATTTCCGGGAATTGGACATAACGGTTTGGGTCCATGGAGGGCAACTGGGCCATGGCCAGGATTTCCCCGGTCTGCGGCTGGACCACCAGAGCCAGCCCGCCGGCGGCGTGATATTTCTCCACCCCCCGGGCCAGCTCTTTCTCCGCGATGTACTGCAGGGTGCGGTCCAGAGTCAGGACCACGTTGTTGCCCATGACCTCCGGATCCCAGGCCTTTTCACCCGAGGTGACGATACGGCCCCGGGCGTCCATCATCTTCCAGCACTGCTTGGGTTTGCCGTAGAGTTGGCTATTAAACTGGTGCTCCACCCCTTCGAGCCCGTTGCCGTCGACGTCGCAAAATCCCAGGACCTGCCCGCCCAGGGAGAGCTGCGGATAGTAACGTTTGGCCTCGGGCACCAGATAGACGACGTCCGTATCCCGGCGGCCGGAGACCTTGGCGGCCGAGGCCTTACGGTCCGCGTCGGCGGCCCAGCCCATGAAGGCTGCCTCCCGCTCCGGGGTGAGCTGGCGCTTTAGCCAGGTAAAAGTACTGGCCCGGGTCAGCAGCATTTTTAACTCTTTGGGTTTAAAGCCGAGGATGGGTGCCAGTTCCCGGCTCAAGCGCTCGGCCTGTTTGATCTGGGTGGGATGGGCTACCACCGAAGAGACCCGGGTGCTGATGGCCAGCTCCAGGCCCCGGCGGTCCAAGATCGCTCCCCGCACGGGCAGCACCGGGCAGGCTTTCTGATACTCCCGGGTGGCCTCCTCCCGCAGCTGCGGCCCCAGAACCACCTGGAGGTAAAAGAAGCGGCCGCAAATGACCAATCCCAGCAGGGCCAGGCCGAGGCCTACCAGGCCGACGCGGACGCGCGCCCATTTGCCGATGGTGGGGTTCACGGCAGATTAACGACCTGGAAGGGCTGGGGCGCTTCCATGCCGAGCTGAGCCGCCAGCTTCTCCAGACGGGGAACGGCTGTCAGCACCGAGAGCTCGATGCGCAGCTTGCGGTTCAGGTCCAGGAATTGCTTCTTGGTCTCCTGGGCCTGGGAGATCTGATAGCTCTGGGTGATATATTGCAGATCGGCCCAAGCCAGAAACATGCAAGTGAAGAGTACCCCCACCGTGGCCAAGACCAGCCCCGCGACCACGGCTCGCCCCCAAAGCCAGGGGTGGCTGACTTTGCGATTCTTGGAGATAAAAATCTGTCCGGCGGCGCTCAAGCGAAGAGCTAAATTGGCGGGCATCCCCCTTTACCTCCCTGTGTTACGCTCTGATCAGGCGTTTCGGTCGAAGGTGAAGAAGCTGGAAAACCTTTCCTTGGGCCATTTTTGGGCAATCTCATCCCAAAACATGGTGGACTGGCGGCTATCGTCCTGGTCCGCCTTGCTGTGGTAACTATAGAAACCTGATTCCCTGTCCTTCTTTAATATCAGGACCTGAGCGGCTTCAGCAGACATGGCTTTTCTCCTGGTTTGAGAGGGTGACGATTTTTTCGGCCAGGCGCATCTTGGCGCTGCGGGCCCGGGGATTGCCGGCTACTTCCTCCGGGGTGGGCTTCAGCGGTTTGCGGGTCAGCCGCGCCATCACCCCGGCCCGGTCCCAAGCCGCCATTTTCTCCTTGATCAGCCGGTCTTCCAAAGAATGGTAGGAAATCACCACGAGACGGCCTCCCTCTGCCAACCACCCCGGGACCTGCTCCAAAAAAGCGGCAATTTGCTCCAATTCGCGGTTTACCGCAATCCTTAAGGCCTGGAAGACCCGGGTGGCTGGATGCAGTCTCCCCCTGCGCCACCCGGGTCCCATAGCCTGCTTAATGACTTCAACCAGTTGCTGCGTGGTGCGGAAGAGGCGCCGCTGCCGGGCCTGGACCACCAGGCGGGCCAGGCGCCGGGCTTGGGGCTCCTCCCCATACTCCCAAAAAATCTTTTCCAAGGTGGCCCGGGGGGCGCGGTTAAGCAATTGGGCCGCGGTCCTCCCCCCATTTTCGGGGTTGAACCGCATATCCAGGGGCTCGTCTCCCATAAAGGAGAAACCCCGCTGCGAAGCCTGCAATTGCTGGGAAGACAGCCCGAGATCCAGAAGAATTCCAGCCACTCCTTCCAGATGGGCTGCCGCCAGCAACTCCCCCAATTGGCTGTAAGAGCAGTGAAACAGTTGAAATCTGGAGGTGTGGTGCGCCAGTCGGGCGGCGGCCGTCTCGAGGACCGCGGGGTCTTGATCCAAACCCCACAGCCGCCCGTCCGGGCGGGTCGAGTCCAGGATGGCGGCGGCGTGCCCCCCCTCACCCACGGTACCATCCACGTAAAGACAGCCTGGCCGGCAATTGAGGCCCACCAGCACCTCCTTCACCATAACCGGTTCATGCACCGGATTCGGGTCTGAGTTTAGATCAATAATTCGTCTAACATCCCTTCGTCAATGGAGTCTTCCAACTGCTTCCAATGCGCATCGTAGGCGACCTTATCCCAGATTTCAAAACAGCGGACCGCGCCCACCAGGCAGACTTCCCGGGAAAGCTTGGCGTAGTCGCGCAGATTGGGCGGCACCAGGATGCGGCCCTGGCGGTCCAGGGGGCATTCCTCCACCCCGGAGATGAGAAAACGCTGAAAGTTACGCAGGTCTTTGCGAAAGAGTGGCTGCTCGGCGAACTTGGCTTCGATCTTCTGCCATTCGGCGGCGGGGAATGCTAAGATATAACCCTGGAAATTAGTGAGGACGAGCTGGCGGTCTTTGCGCTCTTGCAGGATTTCCCGATAACGGGAAGGGATGCTGACCCTTCCTTTGTTATCCATGAAGTGGTAATGCCTGCCGGTGAACATCGTTCCCCCATTCACTCCCACTCTGTTCCACTTTACCCCACTCGCACTCTAATAATGCCCTTTCTTAGGGAGATGTCAAGAAAAAAAGTTAATCCGTAATAAATTTATTGGCCCTGGCTAAAACCGGTTCCGAGCTTAGGGATTAAAGAGAGAGGAGAGGCTTAAGGTGTGTAGGACCCTGCTATGGGCGGGCCACCCATTTGGCAGGCAACTTGGCCTGAAGGGCTGCAGCTCTATCCCACCTGAATGCTTGACAGAATCGTCATAACCCACTTTTCAGGGCGCTGGGGTTCAGAAGGGTTGGTGGCAATTTAAGCCTGAGGGGTCGGGGAGGCCATGGTAGCCTCAGGCTTTACTGTGAAAATCAAAATCCCCCTAAATCCCCCTTTGCCAAAGGGGGACTTTAAAACCCCCCTTTGAAAAAGGGGGGCAGGGGGGATTTTCATTACCTGCGGGTGACCGATATCGGATATGAACGTTTAGCCTGCGCCACAACGGGGGGCAGTTCTCAGCCGCCCCCGTGCTGCTGCCGGTGGTCCAGGTAATTTTGCAGGATGAGCACCGCGGCCAGCTGATCTATCACCTGGCGGCGGCGCCGGCGGCTCACGTCCGCCTGGATCAGGACCCGCTCCGCCTCCGCGGTGGTGAGGCGCTCCTCCCAGGTGACCACCTCCACCCCCAAGGCCTCTTTCAGGGTCTCGACCAGCGCCAGGATCTCCGGGGCGGCCTGGCCCAGGCGGCCATCCATATGCCGCGGCAGGCCCACCACCACCCGCTGCACCCCCCACTGACGGGCCACTTCCAGGAGCCGGTTTAGGTCGGCGGCGCGGTCCTTGCGGGTCAAGACTTCCAGACCCTGGGCGGTGATCCCCAGGGGGTCGCTGACGGCCAGGCCGATGCGCTTCGTACCCACGTCCAAGGCGAGAATCCGTATCTCCCGGCGTTCCGGCGATTGTGGCCCTGCTACCATGAACCGCCTCCTAAGTTGTAGACGGGGGACGGAGGACGGGAGACGGGAGAAAATCACCTGTCCCCGGTCTTCGGTCCCCGGTCTTTATTTGGACAACAGCCAGACGGCCGCCAGAGCCAGGGCCAGCCCGGCCAGGCGCTGCAGAGTGAAGCCCTCGTGGAGCAGAGTCCAGCTCAGGATCACCGTGACCACGGGATACAAGGCCGTGAGCGGCACCACCACGCTGGCGGCGGCCCCGGCCAGGGCCTTAAAAAAACAGAGCAAGCCGAAGGCCATGCAGATTCCGGCTCCCAGCGCGGCGGCCAGGCCGGCGGGCTGCCACGGGATGGTCAGGCCCCCGGTGGCCGCCAGATAGCCGACCACCACCAGGTGCCCGGTGATGGCGAGTAAATAAGCGGCCCCGGGGGGCAGTTGCAGGGCGGCCACCTTGCTCAGGAAGCCCCAAAGCCCCCAGAGACCCAGGGCCATCAAGGAAAACCCCAGCCAGTTCACGTCGCTCCCTCCCGGCTTGCCAGTCACTGGTCTTTCATCTAATATATGAATTGCGCCGCGGGCACAATAGCTATCAGCGGTCAGCGGTCAGCTTTCAGCAAGGCGAATGCCCTGGTTCATTCTCGTCATCTTGAAAATGGCGAAAGGAATGTAGGACAGGCGCCCTCGCCTGTCCAGGACAGCCGGGGACGGCTGTCCTACATCATACGGTTACCCAGCGGCAACATTTATAACCCGGAAGGACGTCTCCTTAATGATCAACATCATCGGCCACCGTGGGGCCCCGGCGGAAGAGCCGGAAAACACCCTGCGTTCTTTTCGGCGCGCCCTGGACCTGGGGGTGGCGGCGGTGGAACTGGACGTGCAACTCACCCGGGACGGCCGCCTGGCGGTGATCCATGACGAAACCCTGGACCGCACCACCAACGGCCACGGCCGGGTTCGAGACTTCACCCTGGCAGCTCTGAAAAAGCTGGACGCGGGCCAGGGTGAGCCCATCCCCGCCCTGGAGGAGGTCCTGGAACTGGCTAGAGGCCGGGCCCACCTGGCGGTGGAGCTGAAGCAGCCCGAGGCGGTCCCGGCCCTGCTGGAGTTTTTCCGGCAGCACCGGGCCTTCGGCGCGGCCATGGTTATCTCCTTTTGGCACCTGGCCCTCAAGGTCCTGAAAGAGGCGGAACCGCGGTTGGAGACCGGCGCCCTTATGGTGGGCTGCCCTGCCAACCCGGCCGGCCTGGCGCAGGCGGCCAAGACCTCGACCCTGGTCCTGAATTATCGCTACGTCGACCCGGACTTAGTGGACACCGCCCACCGGCGGAATATTGAGGTTATCGTCTGGAATATTGACGAGCCGGAAATCCTTCAGCGCTACCTGGACATGGAGGTTGACGCCATTTGCACCAACCGGCCCCGGGAGATTATCCAAAAGATCGGTAGGGCGGGCGTCTCGCCCGCCTGAGTGGCACAGGCCTCCGGCCTGTGAACGCACAGGCTAGAAAGCCTGTGCTACCAGGAAATTATGGCTGACGCCTCAAAAACCTTGACTGGCATCTTGGCCGCAGCGGCCCGGGAAGCTCCTGACAGAGTGGCTCTTCTCCATCGGCAAGATGACCAAGTGTCGGAGTACACCTACGGGCAGCTTTACCGGCACAGCCTTTCGGTGGCCGGCTGGCTAAAGGCCCAAGGGGTGCAAAAAGGCGACCGGGCGGCCATCCTCCTGGAGAATCGCCCCGAATGGCCCATGAGCTATTTCGGTACGGTGTTGGCGGGGGCGGTGGCCGTGCCCCTGGATCCGGTCTCCCGCTGGGACCAGGTCCGGTACGCCCTGAAACAGACCCAGGCCAGGATTATCTTCACCTTTCCCCAAGCCCCCCTGTCCCAACTGCAACAACTGCCGTTCCTGGAAAAGATTGTGGTGGTGGGGGAGACCCGGGAATCGGGCGAGAACCTCACAACTTTTGCGGAGGTCCGGCAATCCCCCGGGATGGCGGCAGGACCTCCCGCGGCGCGCCCCGGCGCCCCTGACCCTGACGACCTAGTTTCCATCATTTATACCTCGGGCACCACCGGCCCTCCCAAAGGGGTGATGCTCAGCCACCGGAATTTTTGCGCCAATTGCCGGGGCATCGCCCAACTCAACGCCATCCGGCCGGATGATAATTTTCTCGCCATCCTGCCGTTGCATCACGCCTTTCCCTTCACCGCCACCCTGCTCATGCCCCTCTTCTCCCGGGCGAGAATCACTTATCTGGATACCCTGAAGGCCGAGGCCATTCTGAAGTGCATCAAAGAGCAGCAGGTCACCATCCTGATGCTCACCCCCCAGGTCCTCCAGCACTTCTATCAGGGGATGGAGGGACAGTTGCGGCTAATTCCCTGGCCGCTGCGCCCCCTGTTGTTGGCCTATCTCCACTTGTCCTGGCGGGTGTCCCAATCTCTCGGGATAAATCCCGCCCGGCCCCTGCTGCGGAAATTCCACCGGGCCTTGGGCGAGCAGTTTCGTTTTTTTGTCAGCGGCGGGGCCAAATTGCCTGAGGACCTGGCGCAGAACCTGGCGCGGCTGGGATTTAAGGTGCTGGAGGGCTACGGCCTCACCGAGACCGCGCC
>JAPLJC010000087.1 GCA_026388765.1 Deltaproteobacteria bacterium | reverse complement strand
CGGCCGCGGCCCCGGAGGAACCCAAGCCCTTAAAGCAACCGAAGAAATCACGCAAAAAGAAGAGCTAGGTTTTTTCTGAAAACCCTATTCGGGTGTCATCCTGAACCGAGGCGGCGGTGGGAAGAATCCGGGCAGCGCCTGGTTCGGAGTGACCTTGAGCTTAGCCACGAGACCTTCCCGATGGCTCTCCTTTAATCCGCCTCTTGCAGCACCCCCAGCAATAACTCCACCAGTTGAGGCTCGGCCCGGGCCACGGTGGCGATAATCTCCTCAATGGCAATGGGGGCCATGGCATCCGGGAGATTGAGGTTGCTGAGAACGGAAACCCCCAGGACTTTGAGCCCGGCGTGCACCGCGGCGATGGCTTCGGGCACGGTGGACATGCCTACCGCGTCGGCGCCCAGCCAACGCAGCATGCGGGTCTCGGCCGGGGTTTCCAGATGGGGTCCCTTCACCGCCACATAGACCCCCTGGTGCAAGACCAGGCCCCGGCGCCGGGCCACCTCAAGGGCCACCTGACGCAGGCCCTGGTCGTAAACCTGGCTCAAGTCCGGGAACCGGGGGCCCCAGGCGTCAATATTCTCGCCGACCAGGGGGCTGTCCCCCATGAAGTTGATGTGGTCGCCAATGAGCATCAGTTCGCCGGCCTTGAAGGAGGGGTTGAGGCCGCCGGCGGCGTTGGTAAGGATAACTTTCTTGACTCCCAGGGCGGCCATCACCCGGACCGGAAAGGTCACCTGACGCAGAGAATAGCCTTCGTAGGCATGAAACCGCCCTTGAAAAAGAAGGACCTGGCGTCCGGATAAGCGCCCCCAGCCCAGGCGGCCCTGATGGCTGGGGCTGGTGGCCGGTGGAAAATGGGGCAGCTCTCCATAAGACAGACCGTCGCCCTCTGCCAGCCGGGTGTCCCAGACCCCCTGGCCGGTCCCCAGGATGATGCCCCATTCCGGCGGCGCGGTTAGGCGCGGCCTTAAAAAGCGGGCGCATTCTTCCACCTGTTCCGGGTATTTTTGGCTGACCACGAGGCCCCTTTCGGCGATTAGTCACCTAAAAATAAGCCCCTTTCCCGGGTTCGTCAATGCCCGGGAGGGGGGCCGAGGGCTAATTTTCGCTTTGTCCTTGACAGTCGCCCGGTTTGGCTTAACAATAAAGCATTAACTTCAGGCAGGAACCACATGGGTAGACCCAAGAAATGCCGTTGGGTGGAAACCGAACCGGGGGTGACTTTCTTCAAACCCCGGGGGATTCCCCTGCGAGCCTTGGAACAGACGACGATTACCGTGGACGAGCTCGAGGCCATGCGTCTGGCCGATTACCTGGAGTTGACCCAGGAAGAAGTGGCCCACAAGATGCAAGTCTCCCGACCCACGGTCACCCGGATGCTCGCCCGGGCCCACCGGGCCGTGGCCGAAGCCCTGGTGCAGGGCAAGGCCATTTGCATCGAAGGCGGGGATTACCGCCTGGGGCAACAGTGCAGCTCCTGCGGTCAGTGGGCGGCAGTGACGGAGGGGGAGCCCTGCCCGGAATGCTGCTGCCGGGCCCTGGATGAGCCGGATGATGAAAAAAAAGATTAACCTCGCAGCCGCCATCAGGCGCTTTATTGGCTGTTTCAGAACTAAAAACTAAAAACTCGAAACTCGAAACTACCAAAGGCAATCCTTTGATGGGGGAGACAAAGGAGATGGCCGATACCAGCACTTACAAGGATGCCGGGGTCGATATCGACAAGGCGGACGCCTTTATCAAAAAGATCCGCCCCCTGGTCAAAGCCACCTACCGCACCGGAGTCCTGGGAGAGATCGGCGCCTTTGGGGGCCTCTTTCACCTGGGGGCGGAAAAATACCGGGACCCGGTATTGGTTTCCGCCACCGACGGGGTGGGCACCAAGATCAAGATCGCCATCCTGATGGAGCGCCATGACACCATCGGCATCGACCTGGTGGCCATGTGCGCCAACGACATCATCACCCATGGCGCCACCCCGCTGTTTTTCCTCGACTATCTGGCCATGGGGAGCCTCGACCCCGACACCGCCACCGCCATCGTCGAAGGCATCACTAATGGGTGCCGTCAGGCCCGCTGCTCGCTGATCGGCGGGGAAACTGCCGAAATGCCGGGGATCTATCAGCCGGGAGACTACGATCTGGCCGGCTTCGTGGTGGGCGTGGTGGAGCGGGACCACATCATCGACGGCTCCGAGATCGCCGTGGGCCACCGGATCATCGGCATCGCCTCGAACGGCCTGCACAGCAACGGTTTTTCCCTGGTGCGTCGGGTGCTCCTGGAACGGCGCGGCCTCAAAGTCTCCGATGAGATGGCAGAACTGGGCGGACCCCTGGGAGAGGAAATCCTCAAGCCCACCCGCATCTATGTAGAGACCGTGCTCAACCTGCTGCGGGATTTTCCCTTGAGCGGCATCTGCCACATCACCGGCGGCGGCCTCACCGATAATCTGCCCCGCGTCCTGCCCAAATCGTGCCGGGCCGTGATCCACCGGCAATCCTGGCCGGTGCCCCCCATTTTTCATCTGCTCAAGACCCTGGGCAACATCCCGGAAGAGGAGATGCTGCGGACCTTCAATAACGGCATCGGCCTGGCCCTGGTGGTGGCCGAAGACCAGGTGGCCGACGTCTTGCTGCGGCTCCAGGGCCTCAACGAACAGGGCTTCATCATCGGCGAAATCGCCCCCCGCAAAGAAGACGAGCCGCCCCTGGTTTATGTGTAGCACCGGCGCCCTCGCCGGTGGACCTTAAAAACATTTTGCGGGGCGGGCCGGGGGATCCACGATCCCCCACCCGCCCCTCAAACTCCCCTACCAGCCCCCTGTTAAGTTAATGTAGGGGCGACCCGCTGGGTCGCCCTGCCCGGTGGCCCAGGCTTCCAGCCTGTGACCTTTCACCGCTAGCGGCCAGTACCGCTGATAACCTATCCGGATCATATCTATATCAAGATAATCGCTCACCTTGGAAGAGGGTGGTCGCCCAACCTTTTGATACCCTTTCCCGGGAATTTGCGTTATCATCCCTCCCGTAAGAATATTTGAGTACAGAAAGAAGAAACTTTTCGGGGTTATATTCGGGATGAGAGGTCCGCAAAACCATTTTTCGACTTGGGTCCAATAGGGAGATTGATGAACTTTTCACGACTAAGGAAATCCCTATGAAGTGATGATCTGTATGTGGGGAATCTGGAAAAGGTTTATTTTTGATAAGTTAATATGCTAACATATTCCCCACTATGAGGGGTGACCTCGAGAAGATAGTCCTTGAGGGGTTAATCTCGCGAACCACGTGCCAGACGTCGATATGGGACAAACGCAACTGTGAATGGAAAAGCAATATGGGATTATTAAAGGCCATTCAAATTTCCCCACCGGGTCAAGAAGGTGATCTGGAGGTGATGGACATGTGGAAGAGCAAATCCGGTTGGTGGCTGGCCTTAATGCTGTTGGTGGTACTTTTGGGAAATAGCTGTTCCGGTGTCTTGTATAAATCTAAAGATGAGAATGGCCGGGAGGACCGTCTGCTGGTGGACCCGGTTGAAAGCTGGAGCACTTATGACGATAAGCCCAGGAAACCCGACAGTAGAGCCAAAAAAGATCGGGATGCCATGGGTGTTATTTTAAAACAAGAGTCGACTTTTTAACCGGCACTCTCTGGCCCCACACCCCACAATTCATCCCATGATAATCCTGATTTATGATTTTAGTGTTAAAAGTGCCGAAACCAAATGAAAACTATTCTTGTAGTTGATAATGCCTATCCCACCCTCTTAATAGGGCGCCACGGATGCGCTTACTATCAATGGTGGATTAATAATAATCCAGGGGCTGAATCCGACGCCGCACGCACCAGGCAAAATAGAGATTGAAGGGGAGCATTTGCCAGGAATATAAGTGGGTGGTTAAGCGGCGGATGATGGAGAGGGGGGAGTAGAATCTCCGGGAGGCCCGCCAGTATTCTTCCTCCAGTTGGCTGGGAGTCATATATTTGGGGTGAAAGACAACTTTAAAGCCGCAATACTTGGTCCAATCATGGTCGAAAACGCGTCCCTCGCGCAGTAACTGATCCCGGATTTTAGTGCCGGGTCTGGGGGCGAGAATGAACATGAAGGAGACCGGGGCCTTGACGTGGATCAGGAAATCTACGGTGGCGTCAAAAATCCCCGGGCGGTCGCCATCCAGGCCGAACATAACATTCACCGAATAGCCTATGCCCCGATCCCGGAGGGCCTTGAACTGGCGTTCATAGTCCTTGATTTTATTCTGTTTCTTATTGATGGCCTTGAGACTTTCCGGATTAATGCTTTCCATCCCGATATTGACATGGAGGCAACCGCTCCGGGCCATGAGATCCAATAACTCCGGGTCATCCCCCACATTGGTGGTTGCCAGGCAGCCATAAACCAAGCCCAAGGGGATAAGTTTCTCCATAATCTCCATGGCATGGCGGCGCTTGGCCACAAAGTTATCATCGACGAAATAAATGAAGGGGCTGCCGGTGAGGCGCCGGATCTCCTGGATTTCATTAATGACCTCATCCACCGGCCGGTGTCGAAATTTCCCTCCATAAACCTGGGTAACCTCACAGTAATTGCAGGCGTAAGGACATCCCCGGGTGGTCTGGGAGGGGATATTTAAAAGCTTATATCTTTTCAAATCCAGCAGGTCATAGCGCGGGGTCGGTAGGTTCTTCAAGTCAGAGAAGTGCGCGGCTTGATAACGTGGTTGCAGTTGCCCGGCCTGAAAGTCCCTGAGTAATCGGGGCCAGGCCTCCTCGGCCTCCCCTAAGACAAGGGCATCGGCATGTTCCTGGCACTCCTCCGGCGCCAAGGTGGCATGGAACCCACCCATGGCCACGGGGATGCCTCTGCGGCGGAAACCGGCTGCCAGCTGATAGGCCCGGGGGGCTTGGTGGGACATGAAAGTTAAGCCTACCAGATCGCATTTCTCCCGAAAGTCGATGTCCTCCAACATGTCGTCTTTGATTTGCACCTGGATGTCCGGGGGAGTTAAGGCAGCCACATACGGGAGGGTCATGCCCAACAACCACCGCTGTTTTCGCTTATCCAGGAGTCCATTATCTCGAAACCGGGAAGGTTGAATCAGCAAGACTTTCATAGTTGATGCCCAAGGAAAATTATTCTGCCAGCATTCAAAGCGAGATTATGCCCCGGAATAAACACCTCCAGCCAAAATGTTTGTTTGGGGTATCTGCCATTTTTACCAGAAACGGAGTATTTTCAAAAGATAAATCCTTCCGGGTCGTTGAGTAATCCGCAATTTTCCCAGGCAAGGGAAGTTATTATGGAAGCTAACGCGATTAAGTTATCTGCACTGATTTAAAGACCTGGTGTGTCGTCCATTTGCCGGTGGAATAGTCAATACCTGCGATATATTCTCATCTAATCCCTCAGCGAATAGCAGAATGATATATTTTCGAGATATTCTTTAAAACACTTCTTTTTAATCCATGCTCCTCCCCACGGGGAAATTTTGCTGGTCCGTCTCCCTCAGCCGCGAAAATCCAAGAAAAGATTGACATCTCACCGGCAGGAATGATAAAAATTAAGGGTATTTTTTTAACCCAGGGCTTGGATCCGGCTTCAGACGGACCGGGACTCGACGGGCGGCCGCAAAACCCCCTGAGAATCGGCCGGGGGTTTGTTTTTTTTATGGAGATAATCAGCGAAATTAAAGATATGCAGGCCCTGGCCGCCGAGTGGCGGAGCCGGGGCTTCAAGATTGCCCTGGTGCCCACCATGGGCTATTTTCACCGGGGGCACCTGAGCCTGATGGAGTACGGCAAGACCAGCAGCGACCGGCTGGTGGTCAGCCTCTTCGTCAACCCGACGCAATTCGGACCCAACGAAGATCTGGCGCGCTATCCCCAGGACCTGGAGCGGGACGCGGCGCAGGCCCGCGGCGTGGGAGTGGACGTCCTCTACACCCCAACGGCCGCGGCCATGTATCCCCCGGGCTACCAGACTTATGTGGAGGTGGAGCGCCTCTCCCAGGGTTGGTGCGGCGCCTCCCGGCCGGGACACTTTAAGGGCGTGGCCACCGTGGTGCTGAAATTGTTCCACCAGGTGCAGCCCGAGGAAGCCGTCTTCGGGGAAAAGGACTATCAACAACTGGCCGTGATCAAAAGGCTGGCCGCTGATTTGGACCTGCCGGTAGCCGTGGTGGGCCGGCCCATCGTCCGGGAGGCGGACGGCCTGGCCCTGAGTTCAAGAAATACTTATCTTAATAGCGCTGAACGGGCTGCGGCCCTCTGCCTCTATCGGGCCATCCTGGCCGCCCGGGAGGTGATGTTGACCGACGCCAGGTCCCGGGAAGACATCCTGGCCGCGGTGCGTAAGATTATTATGAGCACCCCGCACACCCGCATCGATTACCTGGGTCTGGTGGACCCGGAAACCCTGGAGGAGGTGGGGACCGTCCGGCAGGAGGCCCGCCTGCTCCTGGCGGTATGGCTGGGCAGCACTCGCCTCATTGACAATACCTTGCTTGCGGAGAGCCGATTATGTTGCGTGTAATGATGAAATCCAAAATCCACCGGGCCACGGTCACTCAGGCCGATTTGCATTATGAAGGCTCGCTCACCATCTCGGCGGAACTGATGCAGGCCGCCGACATCCTCCCCTATGAAATGGTTTACGTCTATAACGTCTCCAACGGCGAACGATTTGAAACCTATGCCATCGAGGGCGATGCCGACAGCGGCATCATCTGCCTGAACGGCGCCGCAGCGCGCAAGGGGGCGCCGGGAGATCTGATTATCATCACCACTTATGCCACCTATGAGGCGGTGGAGCTGAAGAACCACCATCCCAAAGTGGTCCGGGTGGACCGGCACAATCGCCTGAAAGATACCGCCGCCGAAAAACCTCTGGCAATTTTTTCCATACCCAGTTAAACTTTTAAGGTTTAGCGCGGGGACTCCCCGCGCTGCCACTATTATTTTGTAAAGGAGTCCTCAAAGGATGGCCAAATCTTTTCTATTTACCTCGGAGTCGGTTACCGAGGGGCATCCCGATAAGGTGGCAGATCAGATTTCCGACGCCATTTTGGATGCCATCCTTGCCCAAGACAAATATGCCCGGGTGGCCTGTGAAACCCTGGTGACCACCGGTTTGGCCATGATTGCCGGTGAGATTACCACCACCGCCCGGATTGATTATCCCGACATCGTCCGGCAGACCATCAAAGAGATCGGCTATAACGACTCTTCCATGGGCTTCGACTGGGAGACCTGCGCGGTGCTCACCTCCGTCGACCGGCAGTCCCCGGATATCGCCCAGGGGGTGGAAGGCCGCGGCCTGTCGCCCGAGCAGGGCGCCGGGGACCAGGGCTTGATGTTCGGCTATGCCTCCACCTCCACCGAGAACCTGATGCCCATGCCCATCTGGTATGCTCACCGTCTGGCGGAACGCCTGGCCAAGGTGAGAAAGAGCGGCACCCTGCCCTTCCTGCGCCCGGACGGCAAGACCCAGGTGACTGTGCGCTATGAAGACGGCCTCCCCAAGAGCATCCACACGGTGGTGGTCGCCGCCCAGCACAACCCCGACGTAAAGTATGAGACCCTGGAAGAGGCCATCATTGAAGAAGTAATCAAGAAGGTCATCCCGGTCAACCTGCTGGTGGAGACCAAATTCCTGATCAACACCACCGGCCGTTTCGTCGCCGGCGGCCCCCTGGCCGACTGTGGCATGACCGGCCGCAAGATCATCGTCGACACCTACGGCGGCCGGGGCTACCACGGCGGCGGCGCCTTCTCCGGCAAGGACCCCACCAAGGTGGACCGCACCACCTCCTACATGCTGCGCCACGTGGCCAAAAACGTGGTGGCCGCGGGTCTGGCCGATCGCTGCGAGGTCCAGGTGGCTTACTCCATCGGCCTACCGGACCCTCTCTCCATCACGGTCTATACTTACGACACCGCGGTCATTCCGGAAGACAAGCTATTGAGTATCATCAAGGATACCTTCAGCTTCAAGCCTGCGGCCATGATCCAATACCTGGATCTGCAACGCCCCATCTTCAAGCAGACCGCAGCCTACGGCCACTTCGGCCGTACCAACCCGGACTTCACCTGGGAATACTGCAATAAGGTCGACATCCTGCGGGAAAAGGCCGGGCTGCAAGGCCCCTCCCCCATCTGCATCTGCCAGCCGCAGGCTGCCGCCGCGAAATGAGGAACTCATGGATTACGATGTCAAGGATATAAATCTGGCCGATAAAGGCCGCCTGCGGGTGGAATGGGCCCGGCGGGACATGCCGGTGCTGAACGCCATCCGGGAGCGCTTCGAGCGCGAAAAACCCTTGAAGGGGCTCAGGATTGCCGCCTGCCTCCACGTCACCACCGAAACCGGAGTGCTGGCGGCCACCTTAAAGGCCGGCGGGGCCACCGTGCATGTCTGCGCCTCCAATCCCTTGAGCACCCAGGATGATGTGGCCGCCCACCTGGTCAAAAATGAAGGCATCCCCACCTTCGCCATCTAAGGGGAAGACGGCGACACCTTTTACCGCCACCTCCACCAGGCCCTGGACGTCAAACCCCAGATGACCATGGACGATGGCGCCGATATCGTCTTTACCGTGCACACCAAGCGCCAGGAGCTGCTGCCGGGGATCTTCGCCGGCACCGAAGAGACCACCACCGGCGTCATCCGCCTCAAGGCCATGGCCGCCGATGGGGTGCTGAAATACCCCATCATCGCGGTGAACGACGCCCAGACCAAGTTTATGTTCGACAACCGCTACGGCACCGGGCAAAGCACCCTGGACGGCATCCTGCGGGCCACCAACCGCCTGATGGCCGGCAACATCTTTGTGGTGGCGGGCTACGGCTGGTGCGGCCGGGGTCTGGCCATGCGGGCCCGGGGCCTGGGCGCCCGGGTCGTCGTCACCGAGGTCGATCCCTTGAAGGGCCTGGAGGCCGTCATGGACGGCTATGAAGTTCTGCCCATGGCTGAAGCCGCCAAGGTCGGCGACGTCTTCTGCACCCTCACCGGTGACATCCACGTCCTCCGGGAAGAGCATTTCCTGGCCATGAAAGACGGCGCCATCCTCTCCAATTCCAGCCACTTCAACGTCGAGATCGACATCGACGCTTTGACCCTGATCAGTACCGCCCACCGGCCCCTGCGGGATTTCGTGGAAGAATATACTCTGAACAACGGCAAGTGCATCTACTTGCTAGCCGAAGGCCGCCTGGTTAACCTGGCCGCCGCCGAAGGACACCCTTCCGCGGTCATGGACATGAGCTTCGCCAACCAAGCCCTGGCCTCGGAATTCGTCTCCAAGAACCACGCCAGCTTCCAGAAGCAGGTCTACCCGGTACCGGCAGAGATCGACAAGGAGATCGCTCGCCTGAAGCTGGCGGCCATGCAAGTGGATATCGACACCCTGACCCCGGAGCAGGAAAAATATCTGTCCTCCTACGATTTGGGCACTTGAAAGTCACCACCGGATAATTAAGGTAATCGTAGGGGCGGGTTTTAACCCGCCCCTGCTTTAAGAAGGCGAGGTATAACATGCCGGCGATCAAATTCGGTACTTCCGGTTGGCGGGGGATTATCGCCGAAGATTTCACCTTTGCCAACGCCCGCCTGGTTTATCAGGCCATTGCCGATTACCTCAAACACGAAAGCCTGGCCTCCCAGGGCGTGGTCATCGGCTACGACACCCGCTTCCGCTCCGACGCCTTTGCCGCGGCCGCCGCCGAAGTGATGGCCGGCAACGGCATCGTCAGCTATTGCACCACCCGGGATTGTCCCACCCCGGTGGTGAGCTTCGCCATCCGGGCGGGCCGCCGCGCCGGGGGCATCAACATCACCGCCTCCCATAATCCCCCGGAATACAACGGCATCAAGTTTTCGCCGGCCACCGGTGGCCCGGCCCCGGAGCCGGTCACCCAGCCGATTGAGGCCCTGATTGGCAGCCTGGCTCCCGAAGCCGTCAAGATTATGCCCCTAATCCAGGCCCGGGAGAAGGGGATGCTTGTGGACATCGACCCCCGGCAGGACTATTTTCAGCACCTCAAAACCCTGGTGGATACCGAAGCCCTGCGCCGAGCCGGCCTTAAGGTGGTGGCGGACGTCCTCTACGGCACCGGCCGCGATTATCTGGAGGCCTTCCTGAAAGACGCAGGGGTGAAGGTGGAGTTACTCCACGGCTGGCCGGACCCCTATTTCGGCGGACATCGGCCGGAGCCTTCGGCGGAGTTTCTCTCTGAAATGGCCGCCCGCATCCCAGCCACCAGGGCCCATCTGGGCCTGGCGGTGGATGCCGACGCCGACCGCTTCGGGGTGATGGACGCGGCCGGAGAATACCACGAAGCCAACGAAATCCTGGGCCTGCTGCTGGACTACCTGATCCAAACCCGGGGCTGGGACGGCGGCGTGGCCCGTAGCGTCGCCACCACCCACCTGGTGGACCGGGTGGCTAAACTTTATGGCCGGCCGGTTTTTGAGACCAAGGTGGGCTTCAAGTACCTGGGTCAATATATCCTCGACGGCCAGGCGATCATGGTGGGCGAGGAGAGCGAAGGCTTTTCCATGCAACACCACCTGCCCGAAAAGGACGGCATCCTGGCTTGCGTGATGGTGGCCGAGATGGTGGCCAAGACCGGCAAGGGAATTCCCGAACTCTTGGCCGACTTATTTTCCCGGGTGGGGCCGGTTTACAACCGCCGCCTCAACTTTGCCCTGACTCCCGCGGCCAAGGAGCGGCTGATGGTGAGCCTGAAACAGGCGCCGGCGCGCTTTGCCGGGCTAATGGTGAAACAGCACGTCACCATCGACGGCCATAAGTATATCCTGGAAGACGGCAGCTGGGTCTGTTTCCGCCCCTCCGGCACCGAGCCGGTGGTGCGGTTTTACTTTGAAGCTTCTTCTCGGCAGGAATTGGAAAAGTTGCGCCAGGCCGGCGAGGCCATGATCCAAGAAGCCTAACGTAGGGGCGGCTCGCGAGCCGCCCCTACATTTCAGTTTCCCAGCAGCCGAAAACTAAAAACTCGAAAATCAAAACTAAAAACTCCAACCGTGCCTTCTTTAAGCCTCCCATATCTCTTGGAAGTGGCCCTCATGGCCATAGTCTTGCTTTTTTCCATCATCGTCCATGAGGTGGCCCACGGCTACGTGGCCCTGCTCAACGGCGACCCCACCGCCCGCATTATGGGGCGCATCACCTTGAACCCCGGCCCTCACATCGACCCCGTGGGCTCCATCCTGATACCGGGGATTCTGCTACTGACCCATGCCGGGCTCCTGTTCGGCTGGGCCAAGCCGGTGCCGGTAAACCCCTTAAATTTTCGCAATTACCGCTGGGGGGAAATCACCGTCAGCGCCGCCGGCCCCTTGAGCAACCTGGCCCTGGCCGTGGCCTTTGCGTTCCTGCTGCGCCTGGACCTGGGCAACGTCGGGGTGGTGAAGATGGCCTATTTCGGGGTCATCATTAACATCTTCCTGGCCCTGTTCAACCTGATTCCCATCCCGCCCCTGGACGGCTCCCACATCCTGGCCATTCTGCTGCCCCCGTAACTGCAGCGCTTATACCACCACCTGGACCAGGTGGGCTTTCTCCTGATTCTGATCCTCTTCTACACCGGGGTAATGGGCGCCCTGCTCATGCCGCTGTACCGCGCCATCGCCGTTTTTCTCTTAGGATAGTTCAAGGTTCAAAGTTCAAGGTTAAATGCGAACTTGGAACCTCAACTTGGAACCTTGAACCTTGAACTTTGAACTAATCCCCCGAATATGCTATTATTTTGCTAATGGTGAACCTGCGCCTGAAAAATAAAGTGGGTGGCAAGCTCCTGGGGGTAACTCTGTTTTCTCTCCTGGTGGCCCTGGTGGGCCTGCTCCTGGTGATGCAATACCTGGCCACCCGCCAGATCCTGGAGTGGCACCGCCAGCGGGTGGAACTGGTGGCCCGCCTGGTGCTGGCGGAATATATCGGCAAGATTCACCGCGTGGAACAGGCTGCCAACCTCTTGGCCGACAACCCCACCTACGGCGAACTGCTGGCCGCGGGCAACGTCGAAGCCCTGCGCAGCCTGGTGACCCCCATGATGAAGGCCACCGGCCTCAATATCCTTACCATCACCGATTATCAGGGGGTGATCGAGGTCCGGGCCCATGACCCCGGGGCCCTGGGGGTCAACATCTCCAGTAACCCCCTGGTGCGGGCCGGGCTCAAGGGCCAGGAGGCCACCCGGATGACCACCTGGAAGGACAGCATCTCCCTGAGCGCCTCGGCCCCCATCCGCTATCAGGATAAGATCGTGGGTGTCGTCCTCACCGGGGTCCTCATCGACCGGGGCTTCGTGGAGTCCCTGTCCCGCCCCGGAGCCGAAGTGGCCATCTTCTACGCCAACCGCCTGGTGGTCAATTCCTTTAAAGACCTGCCGGAGAGCGCCCTGAACCAGATTCGGCGCAGCAAAGACCTGGCCGCCAGCGCCAGCGGCCCCGGAAATCTGATCCAAAGCCTGTCTCTGGGGCAGGAATCCTATACCATCGAATTCCTGCCCCTGGAGGGCGAAGAGAAGCCTTGGGAAAACCTCATCGTGGTGGGAGTCAACCGCCGGGAGCTGGAGCCGACCCTCCTCACCCTGAAGCTGGTCATCTTCGGCGTGGGCGGGGCCTCCGCCCTCATCGGCATGCTCTTGAGCTTCTGGCTCTCTTCGGGGATGCGCCGGCAGATCGCCCACCTGGCCGAGGATACCCGCCGGGCCGCCCAGGAGGAACTGACCGGGGACATTCCCGTGACCAGCCGCGACGAACTGGGGGAGCTGGCCGAATCCTTCAACGCCATGACTCGAGCCCTGGGCGACAAGACCCGCCTGCTCCAGGAGGAGCGGGACCGGGTGGCCGCCAACGCCGACTTTCTGGCCATGATCGTCCATGACATCAAGGCCCCTTTGACCGGGGTGCGCCTCACCATCGAGGCCCTGGAGGACGAAACCCTGCCCCCGGAGATTCACGACAAGTTGCGGGGCATTATTCAACGCAGTGAAGGCCTGCTCCTGCACCTGCACAACGTCCTGGATTTGAGCCGTTTCGAGTCCGGCCGCCTGGTCCTGAAGCCGGAGGCGGTGCCGCCGGGATTTATCATCCAGCGGCAACTGCATCGCTTCGGCCCCATGGCCCAGCAGCAGGGGGTAGCCTTGACCGCGCCCCCCTTGCCGCCCCACTTACCTCCCATCCTGGTGGATGAGCCGTCCCTGGACCGGGTGTTGGCCAATCTCCTGGTGAACGCCCTGGCCGCCACCCCCGCCGATGGCAAGATTCAGGTGGGGGCCCGGCTCCTGGATGGTTCGGAGCACCCGGAGGTGGAGATCACCGTGGCCGACACCGGCTCCGGCTTGGCCCCGGAGGAAAAGGAGCATCTGTTTGAAAAATTTCGCCTGTCCGGCTCGAAAGCGGACGGCACCGGCCTGGGCCTCTACATCTGCAAGACCCTGGTCGCGGCCAATCACGGCCGCATCTGGGTGGAAAGCGACCCCGGCCGGGGCGCCGCCTTTCATCTGGCCTTCCCGGCGGCCAGCGACGAGGCGGAAACCCTGGAGGCGTAGGGGCACGGCGGGCCGTGCCCCTTATTTAAAAGCATAAGTGACCTAATTCCCCTTTTGGAAAAGGAGGGGAAAAGAGTCGGCCTCGTACCCGGAGACCATGACCCTGATGAGCCCCTGGATTTTGGTGATCGACGACGACCCTTGGACCCGGGAAGCCCTGGTGGCCATCCTGCGCCGGGCCGGCTACCAGGTCACCACTGCGGCGGGGTTCGACCCGGAGCTGGCCGGCGCCGCTGATTCGCCCAGCTACCAGGTGGCGGTGGTGGATTTCCACCTCCCGAGCCTCAATGGTCTGGAGGTGGCCCGGCGGCTAAAAGAGCTGCAGCCGGAGTGCCGCGTCGTCATGATCTCCTCGGAACCGCCTGATCTCGCCGACCTCGCCGGCCAGGATCAGATAGTGGATCGCTTCCTGGCCAAGCCCTTCTCCAAGGACGCCATTCTCGAGGTCATCGCCCAACTTTGTCCCATCACGGCCGCCTAATCCAAGCCCTCTTTGCTGCCGACCTCCCGCCGACGCGCCTGACCGCTTGGGTCCTTGATTTTGTACATCGAGAAGAGATGTTCCGACCCGGAGACCGGGTCCTGGTGGCGGTCTCCGGCGGCCCGGACTCGGTGGCCTTGCTGCACCTGCTGGTGGGCTGGCGCCAGGAGTTGGGGCTGGAGCTGGGGGTAGGCCACTTCGACCACGGCCTCCGGGGCCGGGAATCCGCCGATGACGCTGCCTTTGTGGCGGAACTGGCCCAGGAGCTTCACCTGCCCTATCACCAGGGTCGGGGCGACGTCAAGGAGTTGGCCCGCACTCACCGGCTTTCCCGGCAAATGGCGGCCCGGCGGCTGCGCCTCGATTTCTTACAAGACACCTGCCGGTCCCAAGGCTACGGCAAGCTGGCACTGGGGCACACCGCCGACGACCAGGTGGAGCTCTTCCTGCTCCGCCTGCTCCGGGGCGCCGGCCCCGAAGGCTTGAAGGGCATGTGGCCCGCCACCCCGAAAGGCACGGTGCGGCCTCTGTTGTCGGTGGGCAAGGCCCCCTTGCTGGCCTGGCTGGAGCAGCAAGCCATCCCGTACCGCCGGGACTCCAGCAACCTGAGCCGCGCCTATCGGCGCAATCGCGTCCGCCTGGACCTGCTGCCGGAGCTGCTGCACCTATATAATCCCCGCCTTAAGGAAGCCATCTGGCGCACCCAATTCCTGCTCCAGGAAGATGAGCGCCTCCTGGCCCGGGAGAGCGACCGCCTCCTGGCACAGGTGAGCCGAGCGCCAGCCCCGGACTTTTACTCCCTGGACCTGCCCCGGCTCCTGAGCTTGGCGCCCGGCTGGCAGTTGCGTCTGCTCCGGGTGGCGCTGGGCCGCCTCATCGGGGAGCAGAGCCTCAGCGCGGCGCAAACCGCCGCGCTCCTGGACCTGGCCGCGGGGGAAAAAAGCGGCGGCCTCATCTCCCTGGGGGCAGCCCGAGTGGCCCGGGCCGGCCCGGAGCTGCACCTGTTCCGGCGCCTGCCGCCGCCCCCGGCCGGAGTGACCCTGCTGGCAGCCCCCCCGGGCCGCCTGGAGACGCCGGAAGGCTGGAACTGGACCTGGAGCAGCCGGACTCGTCAGGCTGGGGGCTTAATACCCCTGGAGTCCCACGTGGCCGTGCTGGACCAGGAGCGCCTCACCTTCCCCCTGGAGGTCCGTTATTTCCGGGCCGGAGATCGCTTCTGGCCCCTGGGCGCCCCGGGTCCCAAAAAACTCCAGGACTTCCTGGTGGACGCCAAGATGCCCCGCTGGCTGCGGCCCCATATCCCCCTGGTGATTAGCGCCGGGCAGATCGTCTGGGTGGCGGGCCTGCGCCCGGCCGAGCCGGTGAAGGTGACCGGGGCCAGCCGCAGCCTCCTGACCCTGGAAATCAGCCCCCAGACCCCCGACACCCGGCGGATCTGGGAGATGCTGCAGGCTTGCCGCGGAGGGCAAACTTAAGGGTGGATTATCCTACGATGCCGCCTGGGATGGCCAAGGCTGCCGCAAAATCTCAAATCAAAAGGTTGGAAGAAAATGAACTTCATCAGCAGAACCACAGCGGTCTTTGTTCTCTGTGTCGTCATACTGCTCGGCATGTGCTTCGCCTTGGCCGGACGAAGCTCCAGTGCGCCAATCCAGGCTAATTCCGAACCGGTAAAATATGCCCTGATCTATAACGGGCCGGTCTCCGCCGAGGATTGCCCCGAGGCAGCCGCGGCGATCGTGGCGAGCGTCGGTCTCAAGGTCAAGTTCGTGTCCAATGTTGGGGAACTGCCAAATTTGCTTAAAGATACGGCAGTTTTCATAATTGGCGGGACCGAGGACGATCTTCACCCTCTGTTGAAAGCCTTCACGCCGAAAGTCACGGAGGCCTTGAAAGACTACTTGCGCAACGGGGGGCGCTATTGGGGGCTCTGCGGGGGCGGCTTCATGGCGTCCACCGTTTGGAACGAGGGCAAGACCCAGGTCAAAGGCTTGGGCCTCATTCCCGCGGCAACCAAGGTCTACCGGAGCGACTTTACCGCCCGGATCATACCTGTACGCTGGCAGGGGAAAACCCGCCCCATGTTTTTCAAGGCAGGTCCCAGTTTCCAACTCGTCAACAGCCCGGAAGACGTGCAAGTCATCGCCAACTATGAGGATGGCAGCATCGCCGCCCTCATGAGTTCATACGGCAAGGGCAAGCTGGCTGTCTGCGGACCGCATCCAGAAGCGCGCCCCTCTTGGAAAGACGAAGCCTTTGACGGCCACAAATGGACCTCGTCGACTGATCTTGCCATAGATTTTCTAGAGGACCTGCTGTCCGACCGGCCCGTCAAGCGCTGACGCGGCTCGGTAGGAGAATTTTGCCTAATTTGTCTTTTTAAAGAAACAAATGTCCATGGAAGCCTCCCGCCCCCGCCTGCTGCTCATCAACCCCTGGATTTACGATTTCGCCGCCTACGATTACTTTGCCCGGCCCTTGGGGCTGCTCTACCTGGCCGGCTGGCTCCGGGCCCGGGGGCCGGCGGTCAACCTCCTGGACTGCCTGGATGTCCCCCACGTCCGGCCCGGGCCCTGCGGCACCGGCCATTACCCCAAGGAGATCGTCCCCACCCCGGCGCCCTTACGAGACATCCCCAGGCGCTTCGGGCGTTACGGCGTAAGCTACGAGGATTTTCGGGCCCGCCTGGCCGTCATGCCGCGGCCCGACGCGGTCCTGGTCACCTCCCTCATGACTTACTGGTATCCCGGCGTAACCGCGGCCATCGCCCTGGTCCGGGAATATTTCCCCGGGGTGCCGGTGATCCTGGGCGGCATTTATGCCAGCCTCTGCCCGGAACACGCCCGCACCAATAGCGGCGCCGACCTGGTGCTGGCCGGCCCCTGGGAAACCGGGCTGCCGCCCCGCCTGGCCGACCTGGGATTGGCTCAATTCTCTGCCGTAGTCCCAGCCGAGCTGGATGACCTGCCCTACCCGGCCCTGGATCTCTTGCAGCACCTCACCTATATCCCTATCCTCACCTCCCGGGGCTGCCCCCTGGACTGCGACTACTGCGCCTCCCGCCTGCTGCAGCCCAACTACCGGCGGCGCCGTCCGGCCGCGGTGGTGGCGGAGCTGGTCCACTGGCAGGAGCGCCTGGGCCTTAAAGACGTGGCCTTCTATGATGACGCCCTCCTGTTGCACTTCCACGACCATCTGCTGGTCATCCTGGAGGAGTTGGCCCGTCAGGGCTTATCCTTCCGGTTCCATACCCCCAACGGCCTTCAGGCTCGCCTGATCACCCGGGAGGTGGCCGGTTGGCTCAAGCGGGCCGGTTTCGCCACCCTGCGCCTGGGGGTTGAGACCACCGCCCTGGGGCCGGAGCGACCGGACCGGAAACTCCGGGCCGGCGAACTGGAGGCGGCCCTGGCCCATCTTAAAGAAGCCGGCTTTGGCCCCAAAGAAATCGGGGTCTATCTCCTGATGGGTCTGCCGGACCAGGACGAGGGCGAGGTGGCGGCCGCCATTCGCCGGGTGAAAGAACTGGGGGCCACCCCGGTTCTGGCCCAATACTCTCCCATCCCCGGCACCGCCTTGTGGTCCAGGGCCGTAGCGGGCTCGCGCTACGACCTGGCCAACGAACCCCTGTGCCACAATAATTCTGTCTTCCCCTGCCGGCCCCATTTTTCTTGGGACTATTACCACCGCCTGAAACGCTTGGCCGCGGCGTAGGAGTTGTGGTAGGGTAGTTGGGGAAGGGGGCCAGGGGCCGACGGCCCCTGCCCCCTTCCCCAAACCCCATCCCCCAACCCCCATTAGGGTGTTTTTAGTGGTTCCCCTTTAGTACCATTTGACAAATTCCTCATGATGTGCAATGGATGATTGCGGGAGGAAAAGATAATGACAAAAGTTCTGTTGACTGTACTTATTACTATGGGATTATACGGTATAGCGTTTGGTCAGGGTTCTTTAGATTTGTCCTCGGATTCAGTTCCAAAAGGTTTCAAGGGTGATAACATTGTAGCAGCAGTTGAAGCTTTAAATAAGGTAGTTTATACCAGAGCAGAAAGAGGCCCTGGTAAAAGAGTTGATTTAGCAGACAAGAAAGATATTGATAAAATATACGTTTTTAAATTGGATGATGATAAGGTTTTATCTAGCTCTAACGGTATTTGGATTGAGAAATCAACAGAAGGCATTGCACCGCGCTATATAGGACCGCCAGAGGTATATTATCTGGTACAAGATATGGGTAAAAAATCGAAAGGTTGGACTGGGCAAAACGTTTTTGGGGCAAAAGTAAGGGCAGAAACTACTACAGAAAAACGATACTTTGTGACCCCCATCAATGGTACTGAGAATATTAAGAAACTTGCTGTTAAACCCGAAGGAGGTAAGATAGGTGTACTTTTTATCGGGAAACCAGCCAAACATCGTAATGCAACAGACTTAGACCCGGGCGGTGGCAATCCTACCCCTGGCCGCGCTGGTTTGCCTGCAAGACCTATCCCTGGCCGGACTAATGTAAACATTCCGGAAGGATACATTTCCTATTGTGGTCAAAGTTATGCAGCCACTTTTGACATGCCATATGGTACGTCTCGAAAATTCTATAGCGTTAGGATGGAACTTCAAGAAGTTTGGGCTTATGACCAGGAGTCCGGCAAGGTGCTATTAAAGCAAAAAATTGAAAAGCTGGCCGAACCAGAACCCACCAAAACGATTCGACCACGGCCAGTGGGACCCCCTCCATTACGCCCACCTACTCCACGAACATAACACCCCCCAACCAAAGCTTGATTGGAGTGAGTTATGGGAACCTCTTCTGCCCGGCGGGGACCGACGGGACGATTATGGCGGCTGGCCAAGGGAGCCGCGACCCGGTATCTCTCCCCTGGCAGCGCCGCTGCGGTTGCGGCCCGGGAGGTAGCGGCCCGCTATGTGGCGGCCCTGGGGGAGGCAGGGAAGCCTGGTCCCGCCGGGGCTTTGGCGGCCTTTCGCCTGACCCGGAAGGTGGCCCAGAATCTGGGGGCTTTTGGGTGCCAGGTCGATTCCGAGGGTTGGCCGGCGGCTCTGGGCGCCTGGGGGCTCAAGGAACTGGCCGGGGAGCCAGAAACCTTGGCCCAGGCCCTCAGCGCCGCCCTGGAGGTGGCCGGCGGCGGGCTGGAGCCGGCCGTGGCCCATACGGCCCTGGTGGGGGTCTTGCTCGAACTGCGGGAGCCGGGTCCGTCCGTCCCAACCCCGGGGGCACTCTGGCTGGTGGAGCGGTTTTTAAGTAACGCTTTCCATCTGCGGCTAACCCTGGACCTGGGAGAATCCCTGGAGGCGGCGGCGCCAGGATTTGTTCCCCTGCGGCAAGGCTTAGAAGAGATTGCCGCTTGCATCGCCCTGGCCGTGGAGACTGGCCGGCCGCAGACGTCGGCGCCGCTCACCCCGGCGGAGTGGCTGGGCCTGCCGGGCTGGACCTGGGTCACCGACACGATGGCAGCTCTGCTGTCCCGGTTAAGCAGCGCCCCAGGAAGCCCAGATTTTACCAGTTATTAAGAATTGAAACTGTATCTGAATTCCTTCCTTTATTAATGAGTGCAGAATTTGGAGTTCCTTCTTTATCCCCTCTCCCCCAATGGGGGAGAGGGTTGGGGTGAGGGGGAGGTAATCTTTTTCCCACGACCATTAATAACTCCCTCCCCCTTGCGGGGGGAGGGCTGGGGTGGGGGTGAAAGGATTATTTCCGCTTCCAATTCATGGATAATTAGGTAACCTCGTGGCGTTTCACCTGTTTTTACGGGCCCCTGGAGACCAACGCCGTCCACCCTCCGGTATGGATGCGGTGGTGCACCTGGATGAGCCGGGGGTGGCCGGCTACCCCCTGCACCATGATTTAGCGCAGCTGCTGGCTTCCCCCGGGCCTCCGGGAGAGGCGGCCCAAGGCTTTCTCCTGCTGGCCCTGGGGATTTGGGCGGCGGACAAGCTTCTGGACCGGCGGGCGGCGGCGGACGCCTGGACCCGCGAGATCATTCTGCACCTGCCCGCCCCGGACGCCTGGCGTCCTTTGGCGCCTGATTTAACCCGCCTGTTGAACTTCCTCACCGGAGACGATTGGGATTTAAAGCTCCGCCCGGCCCGGATTGACCTGGGTTGCCAAGGCGCCTGGCCCCACCCCTGGCGGCCCGGGGCGGTAGTGCTCTTTTCCGGGGGCCTGGACTCCCTGGTGGGGGCCATCGACCGGCTGGAGGCCGGCCAAAGTCTGGTCCTGGTGAGTCACTACGATTTCGGGCAGTTGGCCTCCCTCCAGCAGGGTCTGGCCGCAGCCCTGACGGCGTACTACGGCCCCGATAGGGTGCACCACCTGGGGATCAGGGTGCAGTTCCCCGAGGCGCCGGAGCTCACCCTGCGGAGCCGCTCGCTGCTTTACCTGGCCCTCGGGGCGGCCACCGCCGCGGCCTTTGGCGAGACCACGCCCCTCATCGTCCCGGAGAACGGCTGGGTCAGCCTCAATCCACCCCTCACTTTAAACCGCCTGGGGGCCTACAGCACCCGTACCACCCACCCCCATTTCCTGGCGCAGCTCAACTCCCTGTGGCGCCGGGCCGGCTTGAACCAGCCTCTGGATAATCCTTACCAGAATCAGACCAAAGGGGAGATGCTGCTTCAGTGCCGTAACCCGGAGTTGCTCAAAAAGTTGTTTCCCCAAACGGTCTCCTGCTCCCGGCCGGTGGCGTCCCGCTGGCATCGGCGGCCGGCCGGTTCCTGCGGCTACTGCTATCCCTGCCTGATGCGCCGGGCCGCCCTGCACCGCCTGGGCTGGGATGACGGCGGCGACTACCTGCTGGATGCGCTGGCGGTCCCGGAAACCCTGCGACATCGTACCCGGGGCCGGGACCTCAGAGCCCTGTTGCTGGCCCTCAAGACCTGGGAGAAATCCCCGCAGGAAATCCAAGCCCGCCTCTGGCTGGGCGACACCCCGGCCGCAGTGGCGGCCCGGAGCGCCCCGGCCCGGGCCGTCCTGGCCCAGGGCTTTCAGGAGATCGGTGAGTTTTTCAGGGATAAGGCGCCGGAGTGGGTTAAGGCTTATTTGGGTTGGTAATCAGCAGCAGAATCGTTCTCTGCAAATTTAGGTAAACCGCAATGTCGACAGGAACATACTATCCAAAGGGGTGTTAGGGCATTAGTCCATCCAGCCGGCAAACGGCGGCCATAGGCCGCCCTAGACCTTGCCTGGATTGACTTTACTGCTCACCGCTCACTGCTTACTTTTTAGGGCCTGATAATCCGCCCCGCCTGCATCTGGGCTTCCAGGATGGAAAACATATTGGAGACCTGGCCCGCGGCCAGGCGGTCCCGAACCTTATAGAAATCGAGGCAGGTGCCGCACACCAAAAGCCCGACCCCCATCTCTTCCAGGCCCTTGAGTTCGCTGAGCACCGGGGAATCGTTTAAGGTCAGGAAGACGCCCCGGTTGTAAAAGAGCAGCTTCTGGGGCGCCGGCAGCTGCACAACGGTCTGGCAGAAGGCCCGCATCAGGATGGCTCCCAGTTCCGGGTCGCCTTCGCCCATATGGTCCGAGGCGAAGACTATCACCGAGGTCTGGGGCGCCGGGGCGGCTTCGGGGAAGACGCAGGCGCCGGCGGTCTGGCCGGCGGGCGGCGTGATGGTGAGGTGGAAGCATTTGCCCGCCTGGGCCACAGCCACGGTGCAGCCCCGGCTCTGGGCGAAGCGGCTGACGTTGTCCCGGGCGGCGTCGTTGTCCACCACCACGACGAATTCCTGGGATTCCCCGCCTTCCAGGGCCTCCTTGGTGTGAATCACCGGCAGGGGGCAGGCCAGGCCGGAGAGGTCGAGGATTTTTGACATAATGTGCTCCTTCAGCAATTATCCGGTAGCACAGGCTTTCCAGCCTGTGCCGCACCGGCTGGAAGCCGGTGCCACCAATAACCTTCAAGGGCGGTTCGAGAACCGCCCCTACAGGTGCATCACCGCGATGGCCATTCACGGCATCGATTTTTCAACTCGAAACTCGAAACTAAAAACTCAAAACTGCCTTTAGCCCCCCAGGGAGATGGCCAGGGCGGTGGTGAGTTTCACCACGTCCTGGTTAGTCTTGCGCAGATGCCGGGACAGGAGCTGGGCCAGGTGCAACAGGAGTTTCACCCCCATGATGGGGTGGTGTCGGATCAGCTCCAGGAAATCCTGGTGATTGAGCTCCAGCAACTGGCAGTCGGTTAAGGCGGTGACCGTGGCCGAGCGGGTATCTTGCTCCAGCAGGCTCATTTCGCCGAAATAGACGCCGTCGTCGGCCTTGAGCCGGATCATTACCCGTTCCTTGGGGGTGTCTTTGTCCAGCACCAGGGTGAGCTGCTTGGTGATCTCCACTTCGCCGCTTATCATGATGTACATGGAGTCCCCAGGCTCACCTTCCCGGATGATTTCACTGCCGGCGGGGAATTCCCGGGGGCTAGTGCGGTCCAGGACCTCCTCGATCTCCCGGTCCTCCAGGGTCTGGAAGAGAAAGATTTTTCGGAAAAAAGCCGCGTCTTTGTCAGTTTTCTTCACAGCTCCGGCCTCTGGGGGGCGATGACCACGGCGACTTGACGGGGAGCCAGAATCGTGCTGCCGGGAGGATTGACCTGGTATTCCACTTTAGTGCGGCCCAGAAGATGGGTAATCTTGGTCTCGGCGAATTTGCGCCGGATGAAGTCGTCAATGGCCGACGGCTCCTCGTCCAGCAGGTCCTCCAGGCTCAGGGCCTGGGCCTCGGTATAAATGGCGATGAGCAGGCTCTGATGATGGTTCCGCAAGTGGTCGGCCAGTTCGCTCAGGGGACGGCCATGGAAGCGGCTGGGGATTCCCACGGCCCAAAGGTTCTGGCCCTCCGCCGCCAAGAGGGTGACCAGGACGCGGAAGATGCCGGGAGAGGCAATGGCCCCGGCCAACAGGGAGCTGTCGTATTGGCCGCGGATGAGGATATCTTCGGCCCCGGCCCGCTCCAAATAAGTGCGGTTTTCCGAGCGCAGCAGTTCCGCCAGGATGCGGATCTTGGGATGCAGGCCCTTGAGGGTGAGGGCGGTGAACAGGGTGCGTTGATCCACCTGGGCCGCGGTCTCCTCCGATTGCCGCTCGGCCAGAATGATGGCTTTAAAGGCCTGAAGCACATTGGCCTTCAGGAGAATCTCTTCCCGGGAATAATCTCCCCGCAGAAAAATGGGCGGGTTGGCGGGGTAAAGGTTTTGTAAGGCCTCCATCCGTTCCTGGGGCTGATTATTGACCAGGACCAGGGGAATGTCTGGGGGGAGCCGCTTGAGCAGCTGGTCCAACAAGGCTTCCCCTTCTTCATTCCAGCCCAAAAGCAGGATGTGCTGGGTGATTTTAACCGGTTCCAACCCTCGCTCCTGGCGAAACTTGCGTTCGATGAAGACCGAAGCCACGGTGGCCGTGATCAGGGAGAGGCTCAGAACCCCGCCCAGGATGATGCCGGCTGCCACCAGCCGTCCCAGCGTAGTAATTGGGACCACATCCCCGTAGCCGACGGTGGTTAGGGTGACCAGGGCCCACCAGGCCCCCCGGCCAAAGCGCTCCAGCCAGACTCCCTCGGCCGGCTCGGTGAGGGCGAAGCCTACGGCTCCCAGGAAAATGAGGCTGACAACCGCCAGGATCAGGGCAAAGACCCTTTCCCGGTGCAGGGTCCGGATTAAGTTAGTAAGATATTCTTTGACCACGGCCCCCCGAGGCTGATCAGCCAGCCGCTGCTCGTCAGTCTTCCCTTCGCATCATACAAAAAAACTAGGCATAAGTGAAGAAAAGAAATCCGCCTGATTACGGCTCCGTCAGGGCGCCTTCCGCCTTTACTTTATCCACCGAATTAGGAGCTTTTGCATATCAATAAATTAGGTACTTATGCCTATGGAAACTTTAGGAAGAGTTCTTTAAAATGTCGTAAACTGCATTAGACATCCATGGCATCCTAATTTAGGTCGCGCCAGACCCATACCAGGAAAGAGGACAGAAAAATGAACAATTTGACCTTCAGGCGCAGTTGCTCTTTCGGCCTGGCCCTGAGCGCCCTTATAGTTCTGTGCGCCGGTCCGGTCTATGCTCAATGGAGACCTAAACCACCCATTAGTGTGCCCGGCGCAACTGAAACGCACATTAACAGCATCAATAATATGGGGACAATGGTAGGAACGGCTTTCTTTGGCGCCACCGCGCAGGGTTTGGTGATAGATCCTAATGGCGCTATCACCATGGTTAACTTCCCCGGAGCTACAGGGACGTTTCTCCAGGGCGTTAATGATGCCGGAAATATTTCGGGTTTTTACACCGATTCCGTTGGTGGGACGCATGGCTTTATAGAAATAGGTGGCGTATTCGGCACACATGATTTTCCCGGGGCGACTTCAACGCAGCTCTTCGGTCTGAGTAATACTGGCCAGGCGGCGGCGACTTTCATTGGTTCCGGCGTCACTCATAGTGCTGTATATAATTCAACTACTGCTACCTGGACCATCATAAAAGTACCCACTGGCACGACGAGTTCAGAGGCTAGAGGTATAAGTGTAGATACTAACCTTAACCTGGCGTGCGGATATTATACGGATGGCAATGGCGTCACACATGGCTACTTATATAACATCAAAACCGCAGGATTCACCACCTTTGACCACCCTCTGGCCACCGGTGGCAGCACTCAATTATTTGGGGTTAATGGGAATGGGTATGCGGTGGGAGCTTATTTAGACTTCAACTTAACCCCCCCTCATTGGTTTGTCATGGCTCCCAGCAGAAACCTCGACATCACTCCGCCTCCCAACGCTGATTCCTTCAACCTCATCGCCATGAATGATCAGAAAACTCTAGTGGGAACAATGACGGATGCCCTAGGAGCCGTCACCGGACTTGAAGAACTCTACAGCTACCCTATTGGAAACATTTTGAATAATTTGCTGGATTAGGGTTTCTTTTGGCTGAGGTCTGCTCCTGTGACCGCAGCCTGATGAAGCTGGCTGCGGCCCCAGCCAGATCAAGCCGCCGGACCGGGACCGTCTGGCCCCAGGAGAGTCCGGCGGCCGGGGCCCGCTTCAATCCCCGTAATACGAGGCGCAGGAGCTGTCCGATTCCCAGACGTTGACCCGGCAAACCCGGACGCCTTCATGGTTCAAAGCGGCCGCCAGACGCTCGAACAGATAACGGGCCAGGTTTTCCGAGGAAGGATTCTGCTCCCGGAAGGCCTCCAGTTCATTCAAATACTTATGGTCGATTTCCTCCAGCAGGGCGTTGGTCCTGGCCTTGATTTGGCCGAAATCCATGAGCAGGCCGGCCTTATCCAGTCGCTCTCCCGCCAGAAAGACCTCCACCTTCCAGTTGTGGCCGTGCAGGGCCTCACATTTGCCGTAAAAGTTTTCCAGGCGGTGGGCTGCGGCAAACTGGGTAATGATTTTTAATTCATACATCTTATTTGGGGCTTCCTTTGAGGGTGCGCAACCGAGTCTCCATCCGGCTGAGGAAATTTCTCAAGTCCGTTTGCAGGGCCGCCAGTTCCTTGTGGCGTTTGGCATCCATAGTTTTCAACTCCTGCAGCCAAAACTCCAGGAGAGCCAACTCCCGCTGGCGCAGTTCCTCTTCCACCTTTTGCTTCAACTGCCTGATGAGCGCGGCTTCGTCCATAGCACACCCCTGCTTATTGCTAACCTAAAAGGTGGTCGGTGTCAATCGCACTAGGTCAGGGCGGCCGGCGAGCCGCCCAAAAAAAACTCAAAACTAAATAGCCTCTTGCAAAATTTTTCCTGGCTGTCATTCTGAGGAAGCGAAGACCGAAGAATCTAGTCTTTTGGTGGCACAGCCTTTCCAGGCTGTGCGAAATCCGGCACAGGCTAGAAAGCCTGTGACACCAGACTCTTAAGTCCTTCGCTTCGCTCAGGATGACAAAACGGCTTTTCGCAAGACCCTCTAAAAACTCGAAACTTAAAAATAGCGGATCGGCCACTGGTGCCGCCGCGCCTGGCGCCTCAGGCGCCAGGAAGGATTCACCGCCACCGGATGGCCGATGTGCCGAAAGAGGTGCAGATCCTGAATATGGTCCCCGTAGGCATAAGAACGGGGCAGATCCAATCCCTGGGCCAGGGCCAGATTCAGCAGGAGACGCAGCTTATTGACTCCCCGGGGATGGAGGCCCTGGATCTTGCCGGTAAATTTCCCGTTATCCCGGCCCACCTCGGTGGCGATGAGCCAGTCGGCCCCTAGCTCCTCTTTCAGGGGCAGCAGCAAGATAGACAGGGACCCGGTGAGCAGCACGACGTTATGCCCCCGGCCCTGATGCTCCAGGACACAGGAGAGCCCCGAACGGCTCACCCGGGGGGAGATTTCCTCCTGGTAGCACCTCTGGGCCAGGCTCTTGACTTCGGCCACCGTCAGCCCTGCCAGATAACTCTTGTCCTCGAACCGGAACAGCGGGTTGATGGCGAGGAAGCTCAGATAGGTTAAGGCCTGGGGTACGCTGAGGCAGCCCTGCCGGATGAGGTACCGAAAAAAAAGCCTCTCCGTGCAACCCTGCACCAGGGTCTGGTCTACGTCAAAAATAGCAGCCACCCGGCTCATCTGGCTTCCCCGAAAAAATCCCATTGGCGGGCTCAAATTTTCTGAGTCCCAAAATAGATCCGGCCGTCCAGGAGCACGGGGATGCCCCGCACCACGCACAGCCCCACTGACAGAAAAATAAGAGCTTGATTGAGAGAATGCAAGGCCAACGGCGCTCCGGGATATTTCAGGGCCAGGGCGTGAGTCAGGTAAAGGAGGCCAAAGACCACGGCCTTGGCCAGGCCATAGAAGGCCCGCATGAACCGGGAAGCCACCAGAAACCTGCCTACGGGGGAGTGCATCATCCCGAAGCCGGATTGCCCCCGGGCCAGGGCCACCCCCCTTATCCCGTCCACCACGAAAGAGCGGATGAGGAAGACGATGGGCACCCATAAGGGCACCAGGGCCAGATACATGAAGGTGAGCCACAGGATGTTTTCCACGGCGCGGTCCAGGGCCACGTCCAGCACCGCGCCCATCTCGGTAACCTCTTGACGCGCCCGGGCTACGTAGCCGTCGAACCAATCCAGCAGAAACAGGACGATGAGCAGCGCCAGTCCGGTGAGCTGCACCTCGAAGCTGGGTACAAACAGCAAGGCCACCAGGACCAGGAGCAACGGCAGCCGCGCCAGGGTGATGAGATTGGCCAGAGACATGGACCAGCTCATGATACTTTAGGAGATTTAAAAGCAAAATTAACAGAAAAGTTGTGATGTTTCAATTTATCTATAGGGATCGCCGTTTTTCAGTCGGAAAGGCCAAAATACCGGTGAAGGCCCTTATTGGAAATAAACCCGGAAAGTCTCCTTCCCGGCGTTTATGATGCCGAAATTTTCAAGGCCTTGGCATTTTTTTCCTTTTCAGAAAGCTGACTGCTGAAAGCTGAAAGCAAAAGGGCTGTTTTGGCCGGGGCTTTTGTGTTATGTTGAATCAAAGCCGGAGTCAGCGGCCCATTCCCTGAAAGTCAAGGCAGGCGCCCAGATGAAGCATGATAACCCGGATCTTCCCAAGGCCCCCGATACTGGGCAACGGTATGAGATCAGCCGCCGCCTCCGGGGAGAGCCCTGGGGAGAGGTGTGGCTGGCCCAGGATCGTCTCCTGGGGGTGGAAGTCGGTCTCAAGGTGCTCCCCCGGGAGGCCCCGGAATGGACGGCGGCCCAGAGTTATTACGAGCAGGAAGCCGCCCTGGCCTTGAAGTTGCGCCATCCCGAAATTCTGGGGGTCTTCCACCTGGAACGGGCCGAAGGCTGCCTGTTCCTGGTACAGGAACCCTTTACCGGCGAAAGTCTGCTGGCGCAGTTCGCCCGGAAGCAGCGCTTCAGCCTGCCCCAGGCCCTGCACCTGTTGGAACAACTCAGCCTGGCCCTGGACTTTGCCCACCGACGGGGCGGGATTCATCGCGCCCTCAATCCCGCCAATATCCTGGTGGCAGGCGATGAAATCCGGGTGGCCAATTTCGCCTTTCCCGGGGAAAACGGGAGCCAGGTGATCACCCTGGAACTCAAGGCCTATGACGCCCCGGAAGTGATTTATGGAGATGCCCCCACCAGCGCCAGCAACCTTTTTTCCCTGGGGGTCCTGGGCTTCCGCCTGGTGGCCGGCAGCCTGCCTTATCCTCTCACCTTCGATGAGCCCTTTCCCTATCGGCTGGAGGCCTTGCCGGCGGACCTGGGTGAGATCCCCATCCCCTTGCAGAACCTGCTGCTGCACTGCCTGGCGGTGGACCCGGAAGAGCGTTTTCCCGACGTGTCCGCCTTTTTGGCCCAATTGCGCCAGGTCCGGGAGTTGAAGCACGGGGGTCGACCGCCGGAGTATCAGGCCCGGGAACCGGAAAAAGCCCGGTCCTGGAAGACCGTGGCGACCTGGGCCGGGGCGCTCCTGGGAAAATTTTGGCGGGTGAGCCAGCCGCTGGCCCGGAAGCTGAAGGAGACCGCTCTGTCTTCACCCCGGCGCCTCTTGTGGGGGCTGGCGCTGGCGGCGCTGGCCGCGGCCCTGATCACCCTCGGAGTCAGGTTGAACCGCCCGGCTCTGGAGGCGACTAAACCAGCCCCGGCGGCCGCGGTAAAACTGCCGGCGGTGGCCGGGAGCGGCCCGCCCCTGACGGAAACTGAAGGTCCGGCCCCCTCCCAGCCGCAACCCGGCTTCAGAACGGCTCCCGGCGCTCCTGCCGCCCTGGCCCCCACGGCGACCCCGGCGGCCACTCCGGCTCCGGCTGCGACCCCGGAGGCA
Organism: Deltaproteobacteria bacterium; assembly: GCA_026388765.1. GTDB lineage: Bacteria > Desulfobacterota > Desulfobaccia > Desulfobaccales > 0-14-0-80-60-11 > JAPLJC01. The sequence continues at coordinate 23,893 of JAPLJC010000087.1, read as the reverse complement.
GGCAAGGCCAGGGAAGAGCGCTTCATCCTGGTGGCCGCTACCTATGCCAACCAGAAACAGGCCCAGACCCTGGTGCAAAAGCTCAAAAAGGACAATTTTAAGGCTAAGATCGTCTCCCATACCACCAATGGCAAGACCCAATACCAGGTCCAGCTGGGGCCCGTTACCGGGACCAAGGCCGCCGAAGACCTGGCCCGGCGTCTCAAATCCCAGGAAAAAGTCACTCCCAGGATCATAAATATGACTGCCAAGACCAAAACGACCAAACCCGCGACCAATAATTCGGCCCCGAGGACAGCCAGATGAGCGCCCCGGTCCTGACCACTAATCTTCCCGGCTTTCCCCGGCACCAGGGCAAGGTGAGGGACATCTACGACCTGGGGGACCGCCTCCTGCTGGTGGCCTCTGACCGCATCTCCGCCTTTGACGTGGTGATGAACGAGCCCATCCCGGACAAGGGCCGCATCCTGACGGCCCTCTCCGCCTTCTGGTTCCGGCATCTTAAAGACCTCGTGCCCAACCACCTGCTGTCTCTTAAGGTCGATGATTTCCCCGCGGCCTTGCACTCCCATAAAGAGATGCTGGCCGGCCGCACCATGCTGGTGCGCAAGTGTCAGCCCTTGCCGGTGGAGTGCATCGTGCGCGGCTATTTATCCGGCTCCGGCTGGGCCGAGTACCAGAAAACCGGGGCCATCGGCAGCCTGCCCTTACCTCCGGGCCTGGTGGAGTCCCAGCAGTTGCCGGAGCCCGTCTTCACCCCGTCCACCAAGGCCGAGCTGGGGACCCACGACGAAAATATCTCCATGGCGCAAATGGCCGCCACCGTGAGCCCGGAACTGGCGGCGCAGGTCAAGGAGATCAGCCTTAACCTCTACCACCGGGCCCTGGCCTGGGCCGAGCCCCGGGGCATCATCATCGCCGACACCAAATTCGAGTTCGGTCTGGCCGCGGGCGAGTTGTTCCTCATCGACGAGGTCCTGACCCCGGACTCCTCCCGTTTCTGGCCCCGGGAGGACTACCACCCCGGCGGCCCTCAGAAAAGCTACGACAAGCAGTATCTCCGGGACTACCTGGAATCCCTGGGCTGGAACAAAAAGCCACCGCCGCCGCCGCTCCCGGCCGAAGTCATCAATAACACCCGGGCCCGCTACGTCCAGGCCCTCCAGGTTCTGACCGGGGAGGAATTGATTAGCCGGTAGGGCGGGCATCCCGCCCGCCTTCTGGAGTGATGCAGGCTACGCGTGCTCCCCTTCAGGCAGCACAGGCTTTCCCCTGGATTATGCAGCACAATTTGAGGGAATTATGCTCAACTGCTTGATATAATAAGGATCAATTAGCAAATCGGGGGTCACAAGGATGCTTGATAGTGGTGAAAGTCAGAAAGAGGTGATCCGAAATCAAGAAAGGAGTCTCCTGTATGATTCGGCGAGTTATTCTTAGCCCGGTCGCTTGTCTCCTGCTGGTGATCACCGCAATTCTCGTCCTCGGCTATTCATCTGCCCAGGCGCAAGCCCCAGGGCCGGCCCCGCCGACTCCGTATCTGGTCTTCTCCACCTACCTGGGAGGAACGACGCCCTTTGCGTCCGGCTACAGTCCGCTTACCTTCGCCCAGAACGCCGCCTGCGACGCTCAGGGCAATACCTACGTGACCGGCGCCACCCAGGTCTCCAACCTTCCCGTGCTGAACGCCTACCAACCGAACCCCGCGGCGGGCAGCACGATGTCGGCCTTCGTGGCGAAATACAACCCTGCCGGCCAACCGCTCTGGTGCACCTACCTGGGTGGCGACAATCAAAGCATGGGCGTGGGGGTGGCTGCCATGCCGGCCGGCGGCGTGGCGGTCGTGGGCATTACCACTTCAGATGCCTCGTTCCCCACCGTAAACGCTTACCAGGGGCAGAACAACGGGAACTCGGATTACTTCGTGACCGTATATGATGCGAACGGCAACATCACATACTCGACCTACCTGGGCGGCAGCGGGGTCGAGGGGCAGTTACCGCCCTATGCCGATGACCAAAACAGTGGCAACTGTGTCGCGGTTGATGCGCAAGGTCTGGTCTATATTGCCGGCATGACCGCTTCTTCCGACTTCCATGTGACCGCCAACGCCCTCCAGCCCAATCTGGCCGGCACGATGAACGCCTGCCTGTGCATCCTCAACCCCTCCCAGAGCGGCGCCGCATCATTGGTTTACTCCAGCTTTCTTGGGGGGGACCACGATACCCAAGGGCACAGCGTCGCGGTTAACGCCTTCGGCAGCCTCATCACCGTGGCCGGCTTTACCACTTCATCGAAAGACTTCCCTACCACCGCCAACGCCTACCGCAGCACTGCCCCGCCTGGTGGCTTTGCACCCAACTGCAGCAACGGCTTTGTCACCCAGATCCAATCAAGCCAGCCCGGTTCCCAGTCTTCCCAGTACACCATGCTCTATTCCACTTACCTGGGGGCGAACTCGAGCACCGCCCGAGATGACGTCTACGGCATGACTTTGGATCCAACGGGGCTCATCGTGGCCACGGGCCGGACGCAGTCGGCGGGCTTTCCGATGACCACCGGGGGCCCCAGCATCTTCAACAGCCTCCAGGCGGGCACGACTGGAGATGAGCCCTACCTCGTGAAGATCAATCCTTCCTTGACTGGCCAAGCATCCCTGGTCTACGCCACTTTCTTGGGAGGCGGAGGATCGTCAACCGAACCGGCGGGCAGCTTCTGCACCAGCGTGGGCGTCGATGCGCTGGGAACGGCCTATGTCGGCGGGGAGACCTCTGCCTCGGGCGTGCAATACGTGGCTTCCGTCCAACCGGTAGCGGCGCCCCAGCAGTTTCCGTACACCCAAAACGCCCTGTTCACGGCGCTCCAAGATACTCGTGACTCTATCTTCATGCAAATCTCCCCAGGCGGCGCCACCCTGGGCTACTCCACCTACCTCGGCGGACAAGACAACACTTCCCGCACCTACGGACTGGCCGTCGATCCCGCCGGCAACGTCGTCCTGTCAGGACTCACCTTTTCTGCCAATTTTCCGCTAAAAAATCCGGCGCAGCCCTGGCCGGGCATCACCGGGGTTCAGAACGCCTTCGTGACCAAATTCTCTACTCAGGTTGTCAATCAAGGTGCATTCCTGTTGCTGCTGCTGGATGATTGAAGACGCCGCCACTTGAGGCCGTCTGAGAAAATTGACCGAACCGGGATTACACTTATCCTCTCCTGGCGGTCTTATCCTGGCATATTTCTGGAGAATGCTTATGAGCCGAAAAGTCGAAAAAATCACGGTGGACCGGCAGGAGGGGCGCCTGCCCCAGGACCTGGAACGCTACGTCCAAAAGGCCCTGGAAATGGGAGCCACCCACGCCGCGGTCATCAAGGCGGAAGAGATACCGGTGGATGAAAGGGTCACCCTGAAGTGCCAGGTACCCCGCTGCTTCGGTTACGGGGCCGGGGCCCACTGCCCCCCCAATACCATGAAGCCCGCCGAACTCCGGGAAATCCTGAAAAAATACCACTCGGCCGTGGTTTTCACCATGGACGTGCCGCCGGAGGTGATCGTCCGGAACAAGGCCACCATCAAGGAGCGCGTGGCCGCCTACCAGAAGGTCTACAAGTTGGTGAGCGAAGTGGAGTCCCTGGCTTTCTACGACGGGCACTACCTGGCTTTCGGCTTCGGGGCCGGCTCCTGCCGCCACACCTTTTGCGGCGAGCAGGAGAGTTGCCGGGCCCTGGAGGGCAAGCGCTGCCGCTTTTCCCTGATCTCCCGCCCCTCCATGGAGGCGGTGGGCATCGACGTCTATCAACTGGTGGCCCGCCTGGGCTGGGAGATTTATCCCATCGGCAGCGGCGCCAAACCCGAGGATATGCCCAAGGGCGTCCTGGCCGGCATCGTTATTGTGCAATAGTTCTATCCATGAGGCGAAAACGGACCCGGAACCTGGGCCAACCTCTATTCTTAAGTAAAACTGCCCCGGATTTTGGCTACTGTCGTCTGCCAGGTCATCCTTCTCCCGGCCGCCTGGGGTCCTGCCCGCTCGGCGGGCGCCAAGGCAGCGTTTTAATTTTGTGTTCCCTACTTGCACGTTCCTTTAATTTTTGATAGAAGGGTTCTGGTGCATAATGCCCCTAATTGGGGGGGAATTTTCCCACCGGAGCCCCGGGTTTGCTGCTCTGGATTTCTAACCCACTTAAGCCATTTGAGAAATAGCCCAGGGTACATTGGCACAAAAATCGCATTTTACTTTCTGGTTACCTTGATTCAATTCAATGAGGTAAGCCTCGTGAACTAATACTGCAACATCTCCACTTGATCCTCATGAAATCCAGTTAAGAGGTTACATATGTCTGAAAAAGTTTTGGGGTCGGTTCTGGTCGTAGGCGGCGGCATCGCCGGCATGCAGGCTTCTCTGGACCTGGCCAACTCAGGCTATTACGTCCACCTGGTGGAAAAGGGCCCGGCCATCGGCGGCACCATGGCCCAGATCGACAAGACCTTTCCCACCAACGACTGCGCCATGTGAATTATCTCCCCCAAGCTGGTCGAGGTCGGCCGGCACAGCAACATCGAAGTCCACACCCTCTGTGAAGTCCAGGAAGTTGCGGGAGAGCCGGGAAATTTCAAGGCCACGCTAAACCGGCAACCGCGTTATATCGACCCCGCCAAGTGCACCGCCTGCGGGGACTGCGCCACGGTCTGCCCGGTCTCGGTGAAGGACACCTTCAACCTCGGGCTGTCCGAAGCCAAGGCCACGCATCGCCTCTACCCCCAGGCCATTCCTTCCGCCTACGCCATCAGCAAGCTGGATCCGTCACCTTGCACCGTCACCTGCCCGGCTCATATCAACGTCCAGGGCTATATTCAGCTCATCAAGATGGGCAAGTATGCCGAGGCGGTGAAGCTCATCATGGAGCGGGCCCCCATCCCCGGGACCCTGGGGCGCATCTGTCCCCATCCCTGCGAGGAGCAATGCCGCCGCCAGGAACTGGATGAGCCCCTGGCTATTTCCGGTCTGAAACGTTTCGCCGCCGACCAGGTGGACCTGGCCACCCTGGCCCCACCCCTGGTGGAGGCCCGGCCCGAAAAGATCGCCATCATCGGCTCCGGCCCGGCGGGTTTGAGCTGCGCTTATCACCTGGCCCTCAAAGGTTACCGGCCCACCATCTTCGAGGCCCTGGACCAGCCCGGCGGCATGCTGCGGGTCGGGATTCCCGAATACCGGCTGCCCCGGGACGTGGTGCAAAAGGAGATCGACAACATCTTGCGCCTGGGGGTGGAGCTCAAGACCAATATGGCCTTGGGCGCAGATTTCACCTTGGATGACCTCTTTGCTCAGGGCTACCAGGCGGTGTTCCTGGGCATCGGCTGCCACCGGGGGCGGACCCTGGGCATTCCGGGCGAGGACAGCGATGGCGTCATGCAGGGAGTGGAGTTCCTGCGGCGCCATAATCTGGGCCAGGACATCAAAGTCGGCAAACGCCTGGCGGTCATCGGCGGCGGCAACGTCGCCCTGGACGTGGCCGGCGCCGCCCGGCGCTACGGCGCCACGGTGACCATCGTCTATCGCCGCTCCCGGGAAGAGATGCCGGCCCATGCCTGGGAGATCGACCAGGGGCTGTGCGAAGGGGTGAAGATCCTCTATCAGGTGGCGCCCCTGGAAGTGCGCTCCGAGGACGGTAAAATCACCACCTTGCTCTGCCAGCAAATGGACCTGGCGGAACGGGACGACTCCGGGCGCCGCCGCCCCATCCCCATCGCCGGGGCCGAGTTCGAGATGGCGGTGGACATGGTCATCCCGGCCATCGGCCAGGAGGCGGGCAGCGCCGACCTGAATGACTCGGGGATCGCTTTCAGCCGCCTGGGCACCATCGAAACCGATGAGGTGACCTACATGACCTCCCGGCCCGGGGTCTTTGCCGCCGGGGACGCCCACACCGGCCCCTGGATCGCCATCGAGGCGGTGGGCGGCGGCAACGAGGCGGCGGAGTCCATCGACCGCTATATCAAGGGCGTGGACATGTATGAGGACCGGGTCCGGGGCATCGCCGCCCGGCAGCGCTGGCGGGAGATTCCCAAGGATGAGGAAGGCCGGCCCCGGGAAATTATGGCCACCCTGCCGCCGGAGATTTCTTCCATCTGCTTTGCCGAGATTGCCCAGGGGTATACCGAAGCCCAGGCCCTGTCCGAAGCCTCCCGCTGCCTCAACTGCCAGATCTGCTCCGAATGCGGCCAATGCGTGACGGCCTGCCAGGCCGGGGCCATCGACCATAGCCAGAAGCCGGAGGTGGTAACCCTGGAGGTCGGCTCGGTCATCCTGGCCCCGGGTTTCAAACCCTTTGATCCCAGCGGCATGGCGGCCTACGGCTACGGCAAGTATCCCAACGTTTACACCAGCCTGGAGTTCGAGCGCATCCTCAGCCCCGGCGGACCTTTCGGCGGCCACGTGCAACGGCGCTCCGACAGCAAGGAACCCAAAAAGATCGCCTGGATTCACTGCGTCGGCTCCCGGAATTTCGGCGCAGGGGCCAAGCCTTACTGCTCCAACTACTGCTGCATGGTCTCCCTGAAGCAGGCCATCGTCTCCCGGGAGCACCTCGGCCCCGATCTGGACATGGCCCTGTTTTACATGGACATGCGCACGCCACGGAAGGATTTCGAGAAATATTGCACTAAGATCAAAGACCAGGGGGCGCGGCTGATCCGCTCTCGGGTCCATTCCATCAAGCCCGCGGGGGATGACGGCGATCTGGAAGTGCGCTACGTCACCGAGGCCGGCGAGGTGGCCGACGAGATCTTTGACGCCGTGGTCCTGTCGGTGGGCATGGTGATGCCTCCGGCCACCATCGAACTGGCCAAACGGCTGCAAGTGGACCTGGGCCCCAACGACTTTGTGGAGGCCAGTTGTTTTGCCCCGACGACCACCTTCCGGGACGGGATTTACGCCTGCGGCGCCTTCACCGGCCCCAAGGACATCCCCCAGACCGTGATGCAGGGTAGCGCCGCCGCGGCCGCGGCCTCCAAGCCCCTGGCTGCGGCCCGGGGCACCCTGATGAAAAAGAAGGAATTCCCCCCGGAGCTGGACGTGGCTGGGGAACCGGCCCGGGTGGGCGTCTTCGTCTGCAACTGCGGCCTCAACATCGGCGGGGTGGCCGATGTCCCGGCCATCGTCGCCGCGGCCCAGGGCCTTCCCAACGTGGAGTACGCCCAGGCCAACCTCTTCACCTGCTCCCAGGACGCCCAGGCCCAGATGGTGGAGAAGATCCGGGAATACCAACTGAACCGGGTGGTGGTGGCGGCTTGCAGCCCCTCCACCCACCAGCCCATCTTCCAGGAAATGCTGCGCACCGCCGGTCTCAACAAGTATCTGTTCGAGATGGCCAACATCCGCAACCAGTGCACCTGGGTCCACCAGGGCGAGCCGGAGCTGGCCACCCGGAAGTGTCAGGACCTGGTGAACATGGCGGTGGCCAAGGCCCGGCTGCTCTGGCCCCTGGACTATATCACCGTGGGGGTCGACCACACCGCCCTGGTGCTGGGCGGCGGCGTCGCCGGCATGACCTCGGCCCTGACCCTGGCCGACCAGGGCTACCAGGTGCACCTGGTGGAACGCAAAGACCAACTGGGAGGCAACGCCCTGAAGCTGCACACCACCTGGCGCGGCGGCCTGGTCAAGCCCCGGGTGGAGGCCATGATCAACCGGGTGCTCTGCAACGACCGGATCAAAGTGCACTTCGAGGAAATGGTCACCGGCGTCACCGGATCGGTGGGCAACTTCACCAGCACCCTATCCAGCGGCGAGGAGATCCGCCACGGCATCGTCATCCTGGCCATCGGCGCCGAACCTTTGCGGCCCGAAGGCATGTACCTCTATAAGCAGAACCCCAACGTCCTTCTCAACCTTGATCTGGATGCGGAAATCGCCCAGGAGAGCGAGCGCCTCAAAAAGGCCCAGGCGGTGGCCTTCATCCAGTGCGTCGGCTCCCGCATTCCGGAGCGGCCTTACTGCAACAAGGTCTGCTGCGCCCACTCGGTGGAGGACGCCATTAAACTCAAGGTGATGAACCCGGAACTGGATGTCTTCATCCTCTACCGGGATATGCGCACCTATGGCGAACGGGAGGCCTTGTACACCCGAGCCCGGGAACTGGGGGTGGTCTTCATCCGCTACGTCGTTAGCAATCCCCCCAAGGTGGAGGAGGCCGACGGCCGCCTCAAGATCACGGTCACCGACCAGATTCTGCAGCGGCCCGTGAGCTTCATGGTGGACCTCCTCAGCCTGGCCACCGCCATCATTCCCCACCACAACGCCCCACTGGCCGAACTCTACAAGATCCCGCTCAACGCTGAGGGTTTCTTCACCGAGGCCCACGCCAAGATCAAACCGGTGGACGCCTCCACCGAAGGTATCTTTCTGGCGGGATTGTGCCATTACCCCAAACCCATCCAGGAATCGGTGTCCGAGGCCCTGGCCTGCGCCTCCCGGGCCAATACCATCCTGTCCCGGGACTCCCTGGAGCTGGAATCCATCATTTCCAACCCCATCGACGAAAACTGCGACGGCTGCGCCTTCTGCGTGGACACCTGCCCCTTCAAGGCCCTGACCCTCATCGAATATATGAAAGACGGCAACATCAGGAAGACGGTGGAGGTCAACCCGGTGCAGTGCAAGGGCTGCGGCTCCTGCATGGCCACCTGTCCCAAGCAGGGCATCTACGTGGCCGGCTTCACTCCGGAGCAGTTGGGCGCCCAGGTGGAGGCGGCCTTGGGGTTGATTTGAAGGTAGGGGCGGACCCATGTGTCCGCCCTGGGGTCGCTTATCATTAGAGCGCACACATGGGTGCGCCCCTACAGGGAATCGAGAGGGCTAACATGGAAGATCAATACGAACCGCTGATCATCGCCTTCTGCTGCAACTGGTGCTCCTATGCAGGAGCGGACCTGGCGGGAGTCTCCCGCATCCAGTACCCCGCCAACGGCCGGGTCATCCGGGTGATGTGCTCCGGCATGGTGCACCCCAACCTGGTGATCGACGCCCTCACCAAGGGGGCCGACGGCGTTCTGGTCTGTGGCTGACACCTGGGCGAATGTCATTACCTGGAAGGTAATAAAAAAGCCCAGAATAGAGCGGAAGGTATTGACATGATGCTGGAGGACTTCGGCCTGGAACCGGAACGCTTCCGCCTTGAGTGGATCGCCTCGGCCGAGGCCCAGAAGTTCGCCGACGTCATGACCGAAATGACCGAGCAATTACGGGCCCTGGGCCCGAGCACATACAGCACCAGGGGATAACGTAGGGGCGGTTCTTGAACCGCCCCTGCACGTATTTGGAGGGAAGGCAAAAGACAATGACCATACCATTGGCCAGAAAGTTCGACAACAAAAAATTCATGTGGGACGGCGTCGTCTACGAGAGTGACGACCAGGCCCAACAGGTAATGGAGGGCTATGCCAAAGACGGATTCGAGGTGCAAAAATTTGTGAATGAAGGCCAATTCCTGGTTTATTCTCGGAGGGTGGCGACGGTGGAGAAATCAGGAGATTGATGGGCCAGGGCCGGCGTTCCGGCGGCAGCAAGTTAATCGCTTACTGCTGACTGCCGGACGCTAACTTAAAGGAGGGATAGAGATGGCGGTAAAAGTAGTCGAGGATTGGTTGAACGCTTGCTCCGGTTGTGAGATCTCCATCCTCAATATTGGAGATGCACTTCTGGGTATCTTACCCCAACTAGAATTTGTCCACATGACGGCCCTGATCGACCACAAGTTCTTTGGTCAGTTGGGCGATGGCACGGCCATGGACATTCCTGAGGCCGTGGTGGGCATCGTTTCGGGCGGCGTTCGTAACGAAGAAATGAAACACGAATTAGAAGAGATCCGGAAGAAAGTCAAATTTCTCATCTCCTTGGGCAGTTGCGCCTGCTACGGTGGGGTGCCGGCCCAGGCCAACATGTTTAAAAATGAAGAGACTTTTGAGAAGGTTTTTCGCCAAAGCGTGACCACCGAGCCCGCCCCCGACCCGAAAGATCCCAATGTGCCTCCCTGGACGTCCACGTGCATGGCGGTGGATGAAGTCGTCAAGGTGGACATCGCCATCCCCGGATGTCCGCCGCACCCAGACTGGATTGCCGAAGCCATCACCGCCCTCTTGGAGGGCAAGACCGCCTGGAGTCTGCCGGAGCGCAGCGTCTGCGACACCTGCCCGGTAATCCGGGAACAGAAGTCCGGCGGCGGTCCCGTCAAGCGCTGGCTGCAGAACATGGAATTCAACCCCGAAGAGGGCCTGGAGAAGATGCGCTGCATCAACGAACAGGGTTTCCTCTGCATGGGCCCGGTTACTCTGGCGGGTTGCGCCGGCAAGACCGGGGTGCCGCGGTGTATCCAGGCCCGGACCCCGTGCCGGGGCTGCTTCGGCCCCATCCGCAAAGGGGCCCGGCCCATGGTGGAAATGATGGGCGCCCTGACCTCGGTAGGACTGGATCCCAAATCCCTGGTAGATCGTCGGGCCATGATGAACCGGTACATCGGCGGGCATGGCGTTCTGACGGTGCTTCCGGCGCGGCCGGCAAGATGAGGAGGAGATAAGCATGGGCAAAGTGATCAATATTCAGCCGGTAACCCGGATCGAAGGTCACGCCAAGGTGGTCATCACCTTGGATGACGCCGGCAATGTCGCCGATACCAAGTTCCACGTCCAGACCTTGCGCGGCTTTGAAAAATTCTGCGAAGGCCGCCCCGTGGAGGAAATGCCGCGGACGGTCTGCCACATCTGCGGTATCTGCCCCTGGGCCCATCACCTGGCTTCCGCTAAGGCCGCGGATGCCTGTTACGGGGTCACGCCGCCGCCGGCGGCGGTGAAACTGCGCCGCCTGATGCAGAACATCGCCTACGTCAGTGATAAAATCCTGCACTTTTATTTCCTGGCCGCCCCGGACTTCGTCATCGGCCCCGACGCCGACTATTCGGTGCGCAACGTGGTGGGCATCATCCAGGCGGCGCCGGAGATCGCCAAGCAAGTGGTGCATATGCGGCACCTGGGGGCTCAAATCCTGGAGCACTTTGCCGGGCGGGCCATCCATCCCACCTTTGCCGTGCCGGGGGGGGTGAGCAAGCCCATGACCGAGGCCGATCGCCAGTATACGCTGCCCCTGGCCAAGGAGCTGTTGGAGTTCTCCAAGTTCTCCTTAAAGTTCGCCAAGGACAACGTCTTCCCCAAATATATTGACGCCATTAAGTCCATCGGCGTTATCAAGGTTGGGTATCTGGGGACGGTTACCGAGGACGGGGCTCTCGACTTCTACGACGGCAAGCTCCGGTTGATGAAGCCCGACGGCGCCTACGACGATTTCGCCTACGAGCAGTACGTGGATTACATCGGCGAGTGGGTCGAGCCCTGGTCCTACCAGAAGTTCCCCTATGCCAAGAAGTGGGGCAAGTTGAGCCTGGATCTGGACAACCCCGTGGGTGTTTACCGCACCAACTGTCTGGCCCGTATCAACGTGGCCGACAAGATGGCCACCCCCCTGGCCCAGAAGGAACTGGAAGAGTTCCGGGCGGCCTTCGGCCGGCCGGCCCATTACACCTTGCTGTATCATTACGCCCGCCTCATCGAGCTCTTGCAGTGCGCCGAGCAGACGGTGGAGCTCCTGAATGACCCGGAGATCACCAGCACGGACATCCGGGTGCCGATTACCCCCAGGGCCGCTCGGGGCGTGGGTTGCGTCGAAGCCCCCCGGGGCACCCTGATCCACGACTACGAATGCGACGCCAACGGTCTCATCACCAAGCTGAACCTGATCGTCGGCACCACCCACAACACCGCCGCCATCAACATGTCGGTGAACCAGGCGGCCAAACTCTGCATCAAGGATGGCAAATATGACCAGGGAGCCCTGAACAAGGTGGAAATGGCCATACGCGCCTACGACCCGTGACTGAGCTGCGCCACTCACCGCCTGGATGGCGGTTTGGCCGTGGAGCTCACCATCACCGATTCACAAGGCAACGTGATCGACACGCTGAGGAATTAGCTGCTAGCCGTCAGTTTTCGGCGATCAGCTTTGATGACATCCGGAGCCACAGGCATAATTTAGGGTATCCTGTGGCTCCGGCTTTTTAATGATTTTTGGTGGCACAGGCGTCTTGCTTGTGCAGGGGCTAAAGCTTGCGGCCGCCATGACTCGGTCTGCCCGTCACGCCCCGAATGTTCATGGACAAATTAGCGTCAACTTTCTGGAAAATTCATTTTGGTCTGATAAACTTAGCCCTGACCTTCATCTGCCTTGGGCTAAATCAAGGTTTTGGTAGCCGCAGGCTTTAGCCTGCGCCGGCATAGGAGAGGGTATCAAAGCGCAACTATTTAATATAATAGGCATAATAATATATTTTATTGAAAAAACCAGCGCACCAGCACCGCCCCCAAGCGGCACAAAAAAGGCCCGGTAACGGCCCGAATGTGAGATAATCGAGAACCATAAGCGGCTCAGCAACGCTTCTCAGGCGCAGAAATTGCGCCGCCCCAGCCGCCCTCCGGCGCAGGAAATCCCCGATGGGGGAGGAAATCGATGCAAAAGCTATCCATAACGGTACTATTTTTAGCTCTGGGGCTGCTCCTGGCTCTCCCCGGCCCCGTCCTGGCCCAACCGGCCAACGCCGACCTGGCCGCCAAGATCAACGCCGGCTACGATCTTTTAGAGCAGGGGAAATTCGACCAGGCCCAGAAAATCTATGAAGAGATCTTAACAAAGCAGCCCAACCATCCCATTGCCTTGAATAATCTGGCGGCCCTTAACTGCAAGCAGGGGAAATTTGCCCAGGCCCTGGCCCAGTTGAACCGGGCCCTGCCCCAGGCTAAAGGCTACAAGATCACCCTGAACCGGGTCTGCAACGTCGACGGGGTCTGCGCCGCCTTTCGCCAGAGCACGGACAGATTCGGCGAAGACAACCTGGAGGATTTGATCAAGTCCAACATCCTCATGGTGCAGATGGCCGCCGCCGACCGCCGCCCGGGCAAGTAAAATGTAGAACAGCCGCCCTCGGCTGTTCTTTTCACCGGTGCGCCTGGCGCACCTCACATTTTCTTTGCTGAAAGCTAAAAGCTGACAGCTGAAAGCTAACTCATGGACATGTTCGAAAAATCCATCCTCATCTTCGGCTGCGGCAGCATCCTCTGGGGCGACGACGGCTTCGGCCCGGCGGTGATTGAGTGCCTCAATCAGAACTATCACCTGCCTGATGACGTCCTGGCCCTGGATGTGGGCACCAGCATCCGGGACATCCTCTTTGACCTCATCTTAAGCGAGAAGAAGCCGCGGCAGCTCATCATCATCGACGCCGTGGGTTATCCGGACCGCCAGCCCGGGGAAGTCTTTGAGATACCGGTGGAGGGCATCCCGGAGACGAAAGTCTCCGATTTCTCCCTGCACCAGTTCCCCACGGTGAACATGCTCCAGGAGATCAAGGACCACGGCGGCATGCAGGTGAAAATCATCGTGGGGCAGACGGAGTTCATCCCCGAGGAGGTAGCACCGGGCCTGACCCCGACCATGCAGCGGGCGGTGACAGCCGCCTGCGAGTGGATTATGGCGGTGATCAAAGAGGGGCGGTAGTAGTGATTTCGGGTGGGGTGGGCCTCCGTGCCCTAAAATGTAGAACCGCCGCCCTCGGCGGTTCTTTAACTGCTTACTGCTCACTGCCCTAATCCCACTTCACCTCAATGGACTCCACCCCCCGGCCGCCCTGGACCGGAGTTAAGGCGCCGCATTGCGGACACTCCGCCAGGGGCAGGGCGTCGTGCGGGTCCACCGCGCCCATGGGCAGGGGCCCCTGAAAGCCGCACTTGGAGCAGTCCACGCTCACCGGCAGGATGATCAGGTTAAGCAGGGCGCCCTCCAGGGCGGTGCCCTTGGTCAGGACCTCAAAGGCCTGGCGGCTGGCGGCCTCGGAGTGCATCTCCAAAGCCCCCACCTTCAGGGTCACCGTCAGGGGCCGGCCCGCCTGGACCTCCTCCCCGGAGGACTTGAGTTCCACCATGATGGTGGCGATGACGTTTTCCATCAGGGCATATTCGTGCAAAGCTGCAGGTACCTCCTAAGGTTGATAAAACTTTTAGATCACAAACAACTTGGTAGGATTATGTTGCGTCGAAACGTGAACCTTCGGGGAGAAGCTACTTCTTCTAGCAATAATAGACCTGAAGGTGGCTAACGCCAAATCCGGAGTGTTATTGGTGCTGCTTAAGTGCGACAGCACTATATTAGTCAATTTCTGAGAGGCATGTTCCAGAACGCAGTGCCCGGCAGCCACGTTGGATAAGTGCCCATTGTCACCGGCAATCCATTTTTTCAGGAAAGCAGGATAAGGTCCGTTTTTTAGCATTTCCGGATCATGGTTAGTCTCGAGACATAAGAAATCAGCGGCCTTGATCTGTTCGATGATATTGTGGCAGGCATGACCCGCGTCGGTAATTACCGAGACCTTCTTGTTAGAAAAAATCGTGTAGGAAATAGGATCAGCCGCCTTATGGATTTTTGAGAAGGCCTGAACCTGATTGCCGCCGACCTTAATAACATCGGTATTTTTAATGGGTTCGATTAAAGATTTATCAGAACATAATAAACAACTATCAATGGTCTTCTTAGTGGCAAAGATCGGCACCTGATATTTCCTGGCAAAGACATCGGCTCCTTTGATATGGTCGGCATGCTCGTGGGTTATGAAGATTCCTTTAATTTTTTCAGCAGTCAGGCCCAGCAGCGCCAACCGGAGGGAAATCTGCCTGGTGCTGATCCCGGCATCAATCAAGACCGCGGTTTCTGATCTATCATCCTCAATGTAAAAACAATTTCCTGCTGAGCCCGAGGCCAACGCCGCGATTTTCATGAGAAGCCCCCGAAGCAGGAAATTAAGTTAATCAGCAAGTTCACGGCTGGCTGGATCGCTCCGCCCATCATCAAGATCGGTATCCCCTTCGCAGGGACACGGTCCGTTCTTGTGCACCAGCCTCTCCAGCCGGGCGCAATAGAGAGCCGCAAAGGTCCGGCACGACCCGGCCCCATCCACGGCCTGAGCCTTGGGAAAAGAGGCATATTCACAAGACAGATCGCACCATTTCATGGGGTTTTATAAATACCTTAATAGCTCTTCTTTTGATAAACCGCATTGTTTCAGAATGGCAAGAAAAGTCCCTACAGCCAGTTCGTCATGAAGTGGAACAACCGTTTTATATTTTCCTTTTTCCAGGCTTACATGGCTGCCTTTTTGTCTGACAAACCGAAACCCCGCTTTCTTTAAGGCTCTGATTAAATCCTCACCGGATAATTTCGGCAGTTTAACCACCCACCGCCACCTCAAAGGGGTACAGCATTACTTCGCCAGTGCTGGTAGGGAGGTCTTCTTCGCCAAAACTTTCTAAGTAGAGTTCCACGGCTTCTTTGAGGTTGGCCTTGGACTCTTCGATGGTTCTCCCCTGACTCACTACCCCTAATTCAACGCAGTAAGCCACATACCAATTCTCTTCCCGGGTAATAATCGCGATAAATTTTTTAAACATAAGCACCTCGGAATAATTCCAGGTTGGGACTTTATCCCTTCGCCTTCTTGGCCACCACCTCATAGGCCTGTTCTAAGGCTTTAGGGATGCCGCCCGGGTCCGGGCCGCCGGCCTGGGCAATGTCGGGCCGCCCGCCGCCGCTGCCGCCCACCGCAGGGGCAATGGCCTTGATGATCTCCCCGGCGGGAAAGCGCTTGGTCAGGTCCTTGGAGACCAGGGCGATGAGCATGGCTTTGTCACCGGCGGCCGCGCCCAGAACCACGATGCCGCTCTTCAGCCGTTGCTGGAGTTTGACTGCGAAGTCCCGCAGGCCCTTGGGGTCGGCGGCCTCCACCTTGAGGGCCAGGACCGGGACGCCCTCCACCTGCCGCACCTGGTCCAGCAGGTCCCCGGCCTGGGCCGCAGCCAGGCGGCCCTTCAGGGCCTCCACTTCCTTTTCCAGTTCCCTCTCATGGTTCAATCGCTTTTCAAGTTTGGTAACCAATTGAGATCGGTCTGACTTTATAACTTCCGTTACCCTAATCAGCATATTTTCATGGGCCTGAATATATTGTATTGCAGGAGGGCCGCAGACCGCCTCGATGCGGCGAATACCAGCTGCGATAGAAGTCTCGGTGGTGATTTTGCACAGGCCCAGGTCGCCGGTGCGCTCGGCGTGGGTGCCGCCGCAGAGTTCCTGGCTCAGGCCCGGGATGGCCACCACCCGCACCTCGTCGCCGTATTTTTCCTCGAACAAGGCGGTTGCGCCCCGCTCCAGGGCCTGGGTCACGGACATGCGGTCGGTGAGCACCGGCAGGTTTTCGGCCACCGCCTCATTGATATCCAGCTCGATGGCGTCCAACTCCTTGGGCCTGATGGCCTTGAAATGAGTGAAATCGAAGCGCATGCGCTCCGGTTCCACCAGGGAGCCGGACTGTTTGACGTGTTCGCCCAAATGCCGCCGCAGCACCGCCTGGAGGATGTGGGTGGCGGTGTGGTGTCGGGCGATCTTACGGCGCCGGACCGTGTCCACCTCCAAGTGGGCCTCGTCGTTGACCTTGACTGTCCCTTCTTCCACCACCCCCTGGTGGATATAAAGATCATTGGGCAACCGCTGGGTGTCGGTCACCCGGAGGCGCCAGCCGTCGCCGCGGATGAGGCCGGTGTCCCCGACCTGGCCGCCGGATTCGCCGTAGAAGGGGGTGGCGGCGGTGACCACTTCAACCTCTTCGCCGGGTTCCGCCTGCTCATGGTGCCCCTCATGTGTGATGAGGGCCAGGATGGTGCTGTCGGCCTCCAAGGCCTCGTAGCCCAGGAAGTGGGTGGGGGGCCATTGCGCCAGCTCCTGGTAAATCGGCGGGACCTCGCCGGCGGCGCCGCCGCGCCAGGACTGGCGGGAAGCCTCCCGCTGGTGTTTCATGTTATCTTCAAAGCCTTCCAGATCCAGAACCAAACCCTCTTCCCGTAGGGTGTCTTGGACCAGATCCAAGGGGAAGCCGTAGGTATCGTAGAGTTTGAAGGCGACCTCGCCGGGGAGAATTTTCAGGTTATGGGTCTTGAGGTAATCCAGTTCCTCGCTCAATAGCTTCAGGCCGTGGTCCAGGGTGTCGGCGAAGCGCTCCTCTTCCCCGGCCACCACCTGGGCCAGGAACTGCCTGGCCTCGATGAGCTCGGGATAGACCTCGCCCAGCAGCGCCACCACCCGCTCGCTCACCTGCCCCATAAAGGGGGTGGGCAAGCTCAGGAGCCGCCCGAAGCGGATGGCCCGGCGCATGATGCGCCTGAGCACGTAGCCCCGGCCTTCGTTGGAGGGCAGCACCCCGTCGGCGATCAGGAAAGTGGTGGCCCGGGCATGGTCGGCGATCACCCGGAAGGCCACGTTTTCCTGCTCATTTTTACCGCCGTAGCTCCGGCCCGCCAGTTCCTCGACCCGGCCGATCACCGGGCGCAGCAGGTCGCAGTCGAAATTGCTCTGCACCCCCTGGATGACTGCCGCGAGACGCTCCAGGCCCATGCCGGTGTCGATGCTGGGCTTGGGCAGGGGATGGAGGACGCCGTCGGTCGTGCGGTTATACTGCATGAAGACGTTGTTCCAGATCTCCAGATAGCGGTCGCAGTCGCATTTGCCGATGCCGCAGTCCGGGCCGCAGGCCATGCCCTCGCCCTGGTCGATGAGGATCTCGGAGCAGGGGCCGCAGGGTCCGGTGTCTCCCATGGCCCAAAAGTTGTCCTTCTCCCCCAAGCCCACGATGCGCTCCCTGGGCAGACCGGCGATCTTCTCCCAGAGGCGGGCCGCTTCGTCGTCCTCATGGTAAACCGTGGCCCAGAGGCGCTCCCTGGGAAGTTTATATTGCTCGGTCAGCAGCTCCCAGGCCATCTCGATGGCCTCTTCCTTGAAATAATCGCCGAAGGAAAAGTTCCCCAACATCTCGAAGAAGGTGTGGTGCCGGGCGGTGAAGCCGACGTTTTCCAGGTCGTTGTGCTTGCCCCCGGCCCGGACGCACTTCTGGGAACTGGCGGCCCGGGTATAGGGCCGGGGATCTTCGCCCAGAAAGACCTTTTTGAACTGCACCATGCCGGCGTTGGTGAACAGCAGGGTGGGGTCGCCGGCGGGCACGAGCGATGAGCTGGCCACCCGGGTGTGGCCCTTGGATTCGAAGAAGCTTAAGAATTTCTCCCGGATTTCGCGGCTGGTCATGACGTTGGCTGCTCCTGTGCGGCTGGCTCGGTCTTGGTCTCCAGGCCGAAATGGTCCCGGATTTGCTTATCCAGTTCGGCGGCGATTTCCGGGTGCTCCTTGAGATAGGTCTTGGCGTTCTCCCGACCCTGGCCAATACGTTCGCTGCCGTAGCTGAACCAGGCGCCGCTCTTGGCGATGAGGTTCTGCTCCACGGCCAGGTCCAGCAGGTCGCCTTCCTTGGAAATCCCCGTGCCGAAGATGATGTCGAATTCCGCTTGCTGGAAAGGCGGGGCCAGTTTGTTCTTCACCACCTTGACCCGGACGTGGGAGCCGATGGTCTCATCCCCCTGCTTGATGGCGCTGATGCGGCGGATGTCCAGGCGCATGGAGGCGTAGAACTTCAGGGCGTTGCCGCCGGTGGTGGTTTCGGGGTTGCCGAACATCACCCCGATCTTGTGGCGGATCTGGTTGATGAAGATCACCGAGGTCAGCGACTTGCTGATGGCTGAGGTGAGCTTGCGCAGGGCCTGGGACATGAGGCGGGCCTGCGAGCCCATCTGGGCGTCGCCCATGTCGCCTTCGATCTCGGAGCGGGGCACCAGGGCGGCCACCGAGTCCACCACCAAGGCGTCCACGGCGTTGGAGCGCACCAGAATTTCGGCGATCTCCATGGCCTGCTCGCCGGAATCGGGCTGGGAGATGAGCAGGTCTTCGGTCCGGACCCCCAGCTTGCGGGCATAGACGATGTCCAGGGCGTGTTCGGCGTCGATGAAGGCCACCACCCCGCCCATCTTTTGGGCCTCGGCGATGACGTGCAGGGCTAAAGTTGTCTTGCCTGAGGCCTCCGGGCCGTAGATCTCGACGACCCGGCCCCTGGGGATGCCGCCGATCCCCAAGGCCATATCCAGAGAGAGGCAGCCGGTGGGAATCACCGCCACCTCGATCTTTTCGTCGGCCCCCAGCCGCATGATGGAACCCTTGCCGTACTGCTTCTCAATGTGGCTCAACGCCTGGTCCAACGCCTTGGCCTTGTCCGCAACTTGGTCGCTCATATTTATATTCCTTTTCCTCTGAATTTGGATTAACGGGTTTTTTAGCTGTCAGCTTTCCGCGGTCAGCTTTCAGCAAAAGCAATAACGATCTTGGCATTTATCTGTAGCCGCAGGCTTTAGCCTGCCATTATAAATTACTTTAATGTTAAGGTTAGTAGCGAAGTTTGAAAGACCGGTTCCGCTAGCTTGTTAAGGGACGCCATTTCGAAAATATGCCATGATAGGAAAAAAATAGCGCCAAGGACAAGTAATCTGAATTGGAGGCGTCCCCAGAAACCTGCGGCGGAGGAGTTATTCTCCAATGCATTTCTGACCCCTTCGTAAGCTGCTTCCAATAAATCCGGATGAGGGGGTAATTTAGGGTGGGTGCCGTCTTCCAATTGCAAAAGTGCAATATTAGCATAAAGGGCTGAGCTAAAGTAGGCACGATTCCGGCAGCCAGCGAAAAAACTGCCACCCCATGATAAAACAGCAAAGCCCAAAAGAACCATACTCCGGTCCAGAGTGCGACCAGTTGTTTTCTGCACTGCAAAAGCAATTGCGGAAGCAGCGATGGCCAGCAAAAAATATGTGTACCTGGATTGAGCTTCCCCCAATTGTTTCGCCATCTGGCCTTTAAGTCCTGGCATGCTATTATGCCTCGATTTCACTATTACCTGCTATTTTTGCACAACGGCTAACAGCTATCTGCTTCTAAGGTCCTAAATGAATGACTTCCAACGGCGTATACGTCGACCCCTTGGGCGACAGCACGCTTTGATACAGAATGATCTCGGTCAGGTGCGGGTTGAAGGCCCGGCCCTCCGGCGGGTAGTCCAGCACCGCCAAGGCCTTTTCCAGCCGGTAAAAAAACTGGGTCAGGGGCAGCATATCCCCCCCCAGCCCCAGCCACACCACCCGGGGACCGCGGATATTGGGGAAGGCCCCGGCCCCGGTGACCTTAAGCGTCAGGGGCGCCTGCTCCGCCGCCACCTCCCGGGCCGCATCAATGATGGCCGGCACTTCCGCGTCCGTAACGTTGCCGAAAAATTTCAGGGTGATATGAATATTGCCCGGCGGCACCCAACGCACGTCGGCCTGGCTCTTTTTCAATTCCCCCTGCACCAGGGCCAGGCCGGGGCGCAGGCTCTCGGGCAGGTCAATGGCCAAAAAGGCGCGGATCATTTTTAGTTTCGAGTTTCGAGTTTCGAGTCTTTAGTTTTTAGTTCGTAGGGCGGGCGTCTCGCCCGCTACTTGGTCCGCACAGGCGAGACGCCTGTGCCACCCATTAAATCTGCTTTTTACTGACTACTGGCTACTGGCTACTGTCTTTTTCAACTTCCTTCTCAGCCGGTCCAGGGCGGTCTCGGCCGACAAGATTTTGATGGCTTCCCGGTTACCGTGGAATAGGTAGTGCCAGACCTCCACTTCGTCTGGCGTGGCCAGGGCGATATAGACCGTGCCCACCGGCTTCTCCGGGCTGCCGCCGCCGGGGCCGGCGATGCCGGTGACCGCCAGGCCCAGGTCGGCCCCAAACATCCCCCTGGCCCCCAGGGCCATATCCCGGGCCGTCTCCGGGCTTACCGCCCCAAACTGGGTCAGGACTTCCGGGTCTACCTGCAGCAGGTCCACCTTGGCTTCGTTGCCGTAGGAGACCACCCCGCCCAGAAAATAATCCGAAGACCCGGCCACGCTGGTGAGCCGGTGGCCGATGAGGCCGCCGGTGCAGGACTCGGCCAGGGCCAGGGTGAGGCCGTCCTCTTGCAACTGCCGCCCCACCAGCTCTTCCAGGGGCGTCTCTTCGGGCCCCAGCAGGAGATCGTTCACCTCCCGGGCCAGAGCCGCGGTGAGGCGGTCCAGGGTCTTAGCCAGTTCCTGCCGGTCCTGGCCGTGCACCGTCAGGGTAAGGTGATTCTCCGGGAAATTGGGGTAATAACCCACGTTAACCCCCTCCCGGAATTCCGGGATTTGCGCCACCACCTCCTGCAACTGGGTTTCGGAGATGCCGAACAGCCTCAGGGTGCGCTGGGCCACGACGCCGGCGTCGCCGGCCAACTCCATTAGGCTGGGCAGTACATAGCCGTCAAACAGGGCGCGCATCTCCGTCGGCACCCCGGGCAGGAAAAAGAGCCGGACACCATCATGCTTCAGGGCAAAGCCGCAGGCTAAGCCGCCGGGGTCCAGCACCACCGCCCCCTCGGGAAGGAGAGCCAGGCGACCGTGGCGCTCCAGCCATGGAATCCGGCGCTCTGCCAAAAAGTGGCGCAGGCGGGCCAGCAGTGCCTCGTCATAGTGGAGCGGCAACCCCAAGGCCTCGGCTGCGGCGGCCACGGTCAGGTCATCTTCGGTGGCCCCCAGGCCCCCGGTAATGACGATGAACCGGGAGCGGGCCAGTGCCCGGAGCAGCAGTTCCCGAAACAGCGGCGGCTCATCCCCCAGAATGGTAATCCGCGCCACCGTAATTCCGGCCTCGTGGAGCCGCCGGGCGGCGTACCGGGCATTAAAATCGGCCACCCGCCCGGAAATCAATTCGGCGCCGGTGGCGATGATTTCACCATGTATCATTAGGTTCCATGTGGGTTATTGGGGGGAGGGCCCTCGGCTCTTAGCCCCTACCCCAAAAAATCATTATAACCTCCAACGCCAGCCGCGCCGTCACCCCCGCCAACACGTCGTCCACCACTACTTCCAGGCCCCCCGAGTCGCCCATGGTGAACCAGCCGATGGGGGGTGGTTTCAGGATATCCAGGGTCCGGAATAAAATAAAGCCCGCAACCGCGGCCGGCCAAGTCAGGGGCATGCCGGCCAGGGTGATTAACAGGCCCACCACTTCGTCTATGACAATGGCGGGATGGTCGGCTTGCCCCAGGTAATCCTGGGCCGGGCCCGCGGCCCACAGGGCCAGGAGCAACACCGCCGCCGTCCCCAGGCCGTAGCCCCAGGGGCCCAGGTGGGTCAGCCCCCACCACAGGGGCAGGGCCGCCAGGGTCCCCCAGGTACCGGGGGCGCCCGGCAGGAAGCCCACGCCCCCCCAAGTGGCCAGGGCCAGCACTAAAAAATAGGGACACTTCCTATTTTTGTTGAAAATGCAACTCCATAAACCTAACCTTCCCAAAATCAGTTTTCTTCTGCCCTGCAAAAATAGGAAGTGTCCCTATTTTTTCTCGACTTCAGCTTAATCTTATAACAGCTTAGAAATATCTGGAATGGACCGGCTTGTCAATAATTCCCCCATACCCGGAATATTTTACCTTTCTGAGCCTGGAACCGGGGGAAATTATTGAATAAGGGGTTAAAAAATTGAGAAATTTCGGCTATACTACCAAAATGCGGTTTGACGCCCCCGAACCACCGGTACCCCAGCCCCATATCATCGCCCGGCCGGAACACACCGTCTCCCGGAGAGACATCGAGTTGGAGGCCCTGAAGGTTCTCTACCGACTGCTGCACGCCGGCTATACCGCCTATCTGGTGGGGGGCGGGGTCCGGGACTTGCTCCTGGGCAAAAGGCCCAAGGATTTCGACGTGGTCACCGACGCCCGGCCCGGGGAACTGCGCAAGCTCTTCCGCAACAGCCGCATCATTGGCAAGCGCTTCCGGCTGGTGCAGGTCTTTTTCCGGGGCGGCCACATCGTCGAGGTCTCCACCTTCCGGCGCCGTTCGGAGTTCGACGAAGTCCAGGACGCCGATAGTCCACCCGCCAAGGACAACACCTTCGGCACCCCGGCCGAGGACGCCCAACGCCGGGACCTGACCATCAACGGCCTGTTCTACAATATCAGCGACTTTTCCCTGGTGGACTTCGTGGGGGGGATGGAAGACCTGAAGGCCAAGCGCATCCGGGTTATCGGCGATCCGGCGGTGCGCTTCGTGCGGGACCCCGTGCGTATGCTGCGGGTACTGCGCCACGCGGCCCGCATCGGCTTTACCATCGACCCCGAGGCCTGGCGGGAGATCAAGGTCAAGCGCCAACTGATCCGCCTCTGTCCCCCGGCCCGGGTGCGGGATGAACTGCTCAAGGATTTCCGCAGCGCCGCGGCCGCCCCTTTCTTCAAGCTGATGCTGGAGTCCGGCCTGTTTTACGCCATCTTCCCCACCTGGGAAGGGCTCCTGGGGAAGGCCGGCAGGGAGCGCCTCCTGGACCTGTGCCACCGGCTGGACCTGTTGATCCAGGCCGAGCGCAGTGTCTCCGAGAGCCTCCTGTGGGCCGCCTTTTTGACCCCATTTTTGGAGCAAGGCCCGTCCTTCCCGGAAGATTTCAAGGAGTTGCGGGACTTCATCCACCAGGGAATCAAGGAAGCCCTGGGGGGAATCGAGTTTCCCCGGCAGCGCCATGACGACGTCTCCCAGATTCTGGCCCTGGAAGCCCGGGTGGCCCCGCTGCTCCAGCGCCACCGGCCGGTGCCGGCCCGGCAGGCCCGTTTGGCCCTCTACCCCGAGTCCTGGCTGCTGTTCCAGATCAAAGGGGCCCCAGAAGCAGAACTGCTGGAACGTTGCGCCCCGGAGCAGGTCCCGGTTAGGGCGCCACAAGCCAAGGCCTCCAAACCTCGGCGCCGCACCCGGCGCCGCCGCCACCGCGGCGGGCGGGGCCGAGGCGCGGAAAAACAAAACCTTGGGGGAGAGGGCTGAAATGATCTGGGGGAGGGGGCCAGGGGCCGAGGGCCC
>JAPLJC010000102.1 GCA_026388765.1 Deltaproteobacteria bacterium | reverse complement strand
GGCCCGCTTCAACGGCCGGCTGACTGAGGTGGCCGCGGACCTAAAGAAGATCAAAGACCCGGAATGGTTCAGCTCCGCGGGGTCAGCCTGGCTGAAGGTGCTCGGCACCCTGACCTCCGCCTACGGCCCCGGCTACCCGCTCTACATGCAGGATCAACTCTTTCCGGTCAAACAGGTGGAAAGCTTCCTGGGTTCGTACACCGAACTCAAGCATGACACCCTGCTGTACGCCAAACAAAATTACGCCGAATTGGGCAGCGGCGGGGATGAGGGCACCCCGCCTCCGGTGCCCAAAGGGTTTGTGGAGCCCAACCTGCCCTTCTGGGAAAACCTGGGGCGGCTGGTGGCCTGCGTCGAAGCCGGCTTTACCAAATACGGGCTTTTTAAAACTGAATTGGAGAAGTACGGCCATCTGAACCGTTTTAAGGAGGGGGTAGCCTTCTACGCCACTCTGGCCGCCAAGGAGATCCAGGGCGCCCCCCTCACCGAGGAAGAATATGAACGACTGCGGACCGATCCGCTCATGTACATGGCCGAACCTCGCGATAAAAATGTGATTTTGGAGGAAAAGGATATGCGCGCCGGCCTGATCGCCGACGTCTCCACCGACGTCCTGACGGGGCAGATCCTCTATGAAGCCACCGGCGAGCCTTATGTCATGCTGGTGCTGCTGGGTAATGAAAAAACGGTGCGCCTGGCCGTGGGCCTGGCCTTCAACCATTACGAGTTTACCGGGCCTTTGGCGACCCGCTACACCGACGCCGACTGGCAGAGCCGGGTTTACGAGCACCGCGCCGCCCTGCCGGAGAAGAACTTTTGGTATAAAAGTCTGCTAACCAAATAAATGCGGCAGATCGCTTTTATCGCCCTCAGCCTGCTGCTGGTCGCCGCTTGTTCCGGAACTGACCAGCCCCCGGGGCAAGAGGCCTTCCCGCCTCTTTTCCCCGATCGGGGGCCGTTTCTGGCTGCCATCAGGCAATGCCGGGTCAAATCATTGCCCCAGAAGATCAGCGGCCTCACCGTCCCCCATCATCTCCTGGCCGCGGATCTCCTAACCGGGGCCTTCGCCCGGGTTCAGGGCCACGATTACCGCCGCATCGTCATTCTCAGTCCGGACCATTTCTCCCGCAGCCGGAGCCCCTTTGCCGTCACCCGTAGGGACTTTGAGACGGCCACCGGTAGGCTCACCACCGACCGCCGGGCGGTGGCCCAACTGCTCAACAACCCACTGGTGAGCGAGTCTTCCCTCTTTTCCCATGAGCATGGGGTCCAGGCCCTGCTGCCCTTTATCGCCCATTATTGCCCCCGGGCCTTGATTGTCCCCATTGCCCTCCGGCACTCTAGCCAACCGGCGGATTGGGAGGCCCTGGCCCGGACCCTAACTCCTCTTCTCGGCCCTGACACTCTCTTGGTGCAGAGTACCGATTTCTCCCATTATCTCTCTCACCAGGAGGCCCGGCGGCGGGACCAGGAGACCCTGCGGGTCCTGAGCGGCGGCGACCCCCGGGAGGTCCTGAGTCTCACCGAACCGGACCATCTCGACTCCCGGGGCTGCCAGTATCTGCAACTGCTCCTGCAACGGCAGGTCTTCGGGGCCGGCCCCACGGTCATCGCCAACCGTAATTCCCAGGAGTACACCACCGAGCCGGTGGCCAGGACCACCAGCTATATCGTCCAGCTTTACAGTCCTGAGCCGTTGCCCGTAGCAGGAGCTCAGTCCTGGTTCTTTGGCGGGGACACCTTTTGCGGGCGTCGGGTGGCGAAAAGGCTGGCCACCCCGGAAAGCCGGGAGGCCCTGTTGCAGCAAGTTCTGCGGCTCACCGGCGGGAAACCCTTGATTCTTAACCTGGAAGGGGTGCTGCAAGCGAAGTGTCCGGAGTCGCCGGGTCCTTATACCCTGTGCCTGGAAGAGGCCCTGGCCCTGCCCCTGTTAAAGGGCCTCAACGTCCAGGCGGTGAGCCTGGCCAACAATCACAGCCTGGACCTGGGCGAGGACTCCTACCGGGAAATGCGCCGGCGCCTGGCCGACCACGGCATTGCCTGTCTGGAAAACCGAGGCGTCCTGGACCTGGGAGCCTTTTACCTGGCCGGTTTCACCGATGTGGATAATCAGAGTGAGGCTAAAATCGCCCGGCTTACCCGGCAAGACCTGGAAGGCCTGGCCCGCTTGCAGAGAGACAAACCCATTTTCGCTTTCATCCACTGGGGCCGGGAATTCGCCGATCAAGCCGGCCCTCGGGAGCAGGCTCTGGCCGCGCTTTTGGAGGACCAGGGCGTGGAGGTCATTATCGGTTGCCATTCTCATCGCGCCGGCCAGTTGGCCGGGACCCGGAAATCCTGCCGGCTCTTTTCCCTGGGGAATTTCCTTTTCGACCAGGATAAGCCGGGAGTTTCCGGGATGCTGCTGGAAGCCGTCTTTTTCCCGCAGGGCACCTACTTCCTCAAGGTTCACCCCCTCACTAACCTGTACCGCATCTCTCTCTTGGGGGGGAGCTAACTGCCGGGGTCTCAACTAATACTACTTCGCAATCAATTGGTAGCACAGGCTTTCCAGCCTGTGCAGGCGCGGGCTAAAGCCTGCGGCTACCAATAATTCCTTTTTGATTGCAACTCGGTATAAAATCTTCCCCTATCTCAAACGGTCGAGTGGTCCCTGGAAGACGGGAGGAGAGGAGGGGGGCAGGGCCACCAGCCCCTCCTTCTTGACCTCGCCGGGGTTCAACCAGCGCCCCGCCAGCTTGCCAAAGAGGGTTACCTGGGTCCAGACCAGGGTGGGGACTCGGTCCGGGCTGAGAAACATAAAATACTGATCCTCGTCCACCGCGCCCGGCGGGCGGGAGTTCACCATGACCTTGAGCCCCTGGTCGGTTGCGGCGCCGATGTGAAAGACCAACTCCTGGGGTTTGGGGTTCGGCAGGACCATGACCCGCAGGGTGGCGCCGCCAGACACCGGTCCCAGGGCGCCTAACCGGACGTTATAAACCAGGCTCAAGAGGTCGTAGACCGGGCCGGTCAAGGGAACTTCCCATTGCTTGATTTTCTCGCGGCCATCAACCTGGCGCCAAAGGGTCAGCTGGCTATGATCATAGTCGAAACGGTACTCCTTCAGGACTTTTTGCCCTTTTCCCTGGAATTCTTCACGATACACCAAGGGTTGCAGCCGCCCATCCCGGTAGACCATCTCAGTCTGGTAACGTTCGGGCAGCCACCGGCTCAACAACTTCCACATCCCCTGGGCCGCGCCGGAAAACTCCGCCAGATAATGTCCCGGTTGCAACTCCTTGAGAACCAGGTGAACCCGGGCCACATCCGACCATGGGCCCAGGCTTATTTGATATTCCAGGTGTTCCCGGATATCCGGGGCGGCGGCGAGCGTGGCCGGCGCCAGGCCCACTAGAAACAATATAATGATGAGCCAAACCCTCCCGGCCCGCATCAATTATCCTCGCGATCTATGATTTCGGGGGCTGCGGCCCCCACAACCG
Organism: Deltaproteobacteria bacterium; assembly: GCA_026388765.1. GTDB lineage: Bacteria > Desulfobacterota > Desulfobaccia > Desulfobaccales > 0-14-0-80-60-11 > JAPLJC01. The sequence continues at coordinate 235 of JAPLJC010000102.1, read as the reverse complement.
GGTCGCCGGCGTGAAAGGCCTTAGGTAGAATTTGCCGGCCCGCGGTAACCCTTGATTTACGGACCTTTCAGAGAATGGCGGATCATCCGGTGACGACCCCTAATTGAACCCAACTACTCGTCGACCTGCTCGCCGCCCACGGGGTCCTCCCAGCCTTTCTCTCAACCCCCATGGTCATGATACAGAATCTATCCCTGCACAGCCAGGATTTCTGTGGGCGTAGGAACTCTTACCT
>JAPLJC010000004.1 GCA_026388765.1 Deltaproteobacteria bacterium | reverse complement strand
GATCTTCCCGGTAAGGCACTCCGCTCCGTAGCCAATGCTCTGTAAGTTTGCCAGGGTACCCTCAAGCATGGGCGGGACATGGATATGGTCTTGCCCATTGCCGAAGGCCTCACCATGTACAATCACTTGGTGTTTTCCATCAATGAGGGCCTGGCTGTTATACCCTTGGACGACACCGTGGGAAGTCATCATGGTGGCCGAGTCATTGTCCGTAAGATTACTCTGTTTTTCTCTACCAGCCGCACCCAGCTTGGGCTGGTTCTCGGCCAGCCAGGTCTCCATCAGCTCTGCTTTCTTTTGCAACTTCTCCACCAGCTGCTGCCGGCTGGTGGCCGAAGCCCTGGGCCCGGGAGATTCATCCTGCCTTCGGTCGGTTTGCACCTGCTCGGCCAGCAACTGCGCTACCTTGGTCTCGATCTTCTCCTTTTTCTTCCGGAGGTCGGCCAAGGTGCCGCTCAACTCTTTCGAGGCGTTGGAAGGCAACTTGCAGCCATCCAAGGCAAACATGGTGCCGCCCAACAGGTTCATCTCCTCACAGACCAGCACCACATCTCTAAAAAGAGGCAGGATCTCATCTTTTAGGGAAGAAACAAAGGCGGCAATGGTGCTGTGATCAGGCTGCTGGCCACAGGCTAAGGCCATGAAAACGACATTCTCCCGGCAGGCTTGTTCGATCTTCCGTGAAGAAATTAGCCCCCGGACATAGGCCAGCAACACCACCTTCAAGAGGATTTTGGGGTCATAGGCGGTCCGGCCGGTCTCATCATTACAGTACTTGCCCTCAAAAATGGACATATCCAACCTCTTCTCCACCAGGGTATGAATGGCGAACTCCAAGGTGCCCGGCATTAACTGGTCTTCCAACGAAACCGGCAAGAGCACCCTTTGTCGATAGTCATAGGTTTTAAATTTGGCCATGGCTTATCCGCCCAAAAAAGTTATTGGTTAAGGATAGCACAAAACAACTATTTGTTAAATATTATAATTGGTTAGGTGTGATTTTGGGTGGATTGATGCAGACAAAAATCAGGAATGAAATGATCGACGGGGTTAGCTTTTTCGACAGCCTCAGCAGTGATTCGCCATTCTTGAGGTACCTTTTGTCTGGCTCTTAATCAGACAACTTTGGCAGATTCTCGGAAGAAAGACGCATATTCCCGGTTCCGACACAAGGCCGGCAGCCGAGGAAAGAGACGCTCGCCTTAATTAGAGGAGGTGCATTTTGCCCCCAGATTGCAGCCGGCTGATGGAGAACCGGCGCTATAATAAGGTTGGCACACATTGTGCTTTATAATGGATTGTTGACCTGGAGATCCAACTTTGGCCTTCAACAACATGGTAAACGAGCAGAGATGATCGCCATACCTGTCATGCGCGGGAGGGTGGCACCGGTGCTGAACTGGTGTTCCCGGATGCTGATTTTTCCGGCCATCCCTGACAAGGCAGAAGGCCAGGAGTTCTGTGTACCCGAATTGGGGCCGGAGGAACGCTTGCAGTTATTGCAAGAAAATGGCGTGCACACCCTGATCTGCGGGGCCTTGAGCGCCAATTTACAACACTTTGCCACGAAACTGGGATTAACGATAATTCCTGGAGTGGCGGGCGAGGTTGGCGAAGTGCTCACGGCTTACCGGGAAAACCGCCTAAGTCAGCCGGAATTCTGGCTCCCGGGTTGCCAGGGAAGCAGACGATACCGTCAAGGCTTAGGACAAGAGAAGTGCCTTGCCAGTAGTGAAAATCAAGGAGGAAAGCAAGCCATGCCAGGAGGAAAAGGTGGAAGAGGAGCAGGACAGGGACAGGGTGGCCCCCCGGGCGGTCGATGCCGGGGAGCAGGCGGCGGTCCCGGAGGGCCAGGAGGCGGTCAAGGCGCAGGGATGACCGATGACTGCGTCTGTCCGGCCTGTGGGGCTAAAGCGCCCCATGAGCGCGGTATCCCCTGCCTGCAGGTGAAATGTCCGCAATGCGGCAAATCCATGGTGCGAGGCTGAGACGGAGGCTTCTGACGTGATCATCAGTGTCGCCAGCGGCAAGGGAGGCACCGGCAAAACCACCATCGCCACCAACCTGGCGGTGGCCCTGGAGATGCCGGTGCAGCTCCTGGATTGTGACGTGGAAGAGCCCAACGCCCATCTTTTTCTCAAGCCCGCCATTCTTGATGGTTCCGTAAAAAGTAAGAATTTGCAAAAAACTGGGTTGTAACTCATTGATTTTATTGAAAGCGAATTCCAGAAATAGGGCCTTTTCCGACTTTTTACGAGTTCATCATTCTTGAGAGCCTGGAATTTCATATGGAAGTGCCGGAAATTGATTCGGCCAGATGCACGTTTTGCGGCAAGTGCCAGGAAATTTGCCAGTTCAACGCCATCGCCGTCCTGCCCAACGCGGCTCTCACCTTTCCGGAATTATGCCACAGTTGCGGCGGCTGCTTTCTGGTCTGTCCGGAGCTGGCCTTGATCTCCAAGCAGAGGCGCATCGGCACCGTGGAGAGCGGCGCCCGGGGGCCGGTAAGGTTCACCCACGGCCAGCTGCGGGTGGGCGAAGCCCTGGCGCGCCCGTTGATCCGCCGGGTGCGCCAGGAGGCCGGGGAAGGCGGGCTCACCATAATCGATGCCCCGCCCGGCACTTCCTGTCCGGTCCTGGCAGCCGTGTTAGGGAGCGACATGGTGATCCTGGTGACCGAGCCTACCGCTTTTGGCCTAAATGACCTGAAATTAGCCGTAGCCGCAGTGCGGGAACTGCGCTTGCCCCTGGGGCTGGTGATCAACCGGTCGGATGTGGGAGACCGCCGGGTGCACGATTACGCCGCCCGGGAAAACCTGCCGATTTTCCTGGAGATTCCCTTCGACCGGGAGGTGGCCGAGGTCTATGCCCGGGGTGGACTCCTGGTGGAGGAGCTTCCGGAGTGGCGCCGAATGATGCGGTCGCTTTGGGAACGGATTCAAGAGGAACTTTCGGGGACCCGGAGTGAAAAGCTAGTGGCAGGGAGAGGAATTTCAACTTCGGCCACGTTGAGGACGAAACATGCATGAGCTGGTGGTATTGAGCGGCAAAGGCGGCACCGGCAAGACCAGCCTGGTGGGCGCCTTGGCGGCGTTGGAACGCAATCAGGTGCTCTGCGACGCCGATGTGGATGCCGCAGACCTGCACCTGCTGCTGGAGCCCACGATATTAGAGAGGCACGATTTTTATGCTGGCCACCGGGCGGTCATCAGAGAGGATAGGTGTCTTAAGTGCGGAGACTGCCTCAACTGGTGCCGCTTTCAAGCCATCGCCGAAGACTTTCGGGTAAATCCTCTTCTCTGCGAGGGCTGCGGAGTCTGTTGGAGTCTCTGCCCCGCGGATGCCGTAGATTTCCCGGAGAACCTTTGTGGGGAATGGTTCTTCTCTGAGACCCGCTTGGGGCCACTGGTGCATGCCTGCCTGGGAGTAGCGGCGGAAAATTCCGGCAAGCTGGTGGCTCTGGTGCGACAGGAAGCCCGGAGAGTGGCGGAGAACCAAGGCCGGGAATGGATTATCACCGACGGTCCCCCGGGCCTCGGCTGCCCGGTAATCGCCTCCCTGGGTGATGCCTCCGCTGTCCTCATCGTCACCGAACCCAGCGTTTCCGGGCAACACGATTTGGAGCGGATTGCGGCCTTGGTCGACCATTTTCGCCTGCCCAGCTTCGTCCTGGTGAATAAAGCCGATCTCCACTGGCCCTCGGCCCGGGCTATCCGCCGGTTTTGCGACCTCAAGGGTTATAATTTCCTAGGATACTTGCCCTTTACGCCTTCTTTCACCCAGGCTCAGGTTGAAGGCAAGACCATCTTGGAGTATGATAATAACGAGCAGATAAAATCGGTGCTTGTTGGGCTTTGGGAAAAACTACGTCAAGAAATCCAAAAGCAAAATCCGAGTTAGCTGGCAAAGGCCATCGCCTGCACAGCCTGGAGCCCGGGTTCGCTCTGGCTCAATCGATCCTGCCCCCCCAAACCGCCATTATTCTTAACAGCATTGCTGACGGGGTTTTCACCGTTGACCTGAACTGGCGGATCACCTTCTTCAACCGGGCCGCCGAGGAGATCACCGGAATTCCTGCTGCCGAGGCCCTGGGCCGGCCTTGTTGCGAGGTGTTCCGGGCTAATGTCTGTGAAACCGCCTGCATCTTGAACCGCACCCTGGAAACGGGCAAACAGGTGGTCTGCCAGCCCATCGCCATCCTGAGAGCCGACGGCAAGGAAATTCCCATCACGGTCAGCACCGCCTTACTCAAAGATGAGCAGGGCGAGATCATCGGGGGAGTGGAGACTTTTCGGGACTTGAGCCTGGTGGAGGACTTGCGCCGGGAAATCCACCGGCAGTACCGGCTGGGCGACATCATTTCCAAGTCTCCCCTGATGCAAAAAATCTTCGCCCTCCTGCCGGATATCGCTCATACCGACTGCACCGTGCTGATCCAGGGTGAAAGCGGTACGGGCAAGGAACTGGTGGCCCGGGCCTTGCACAACCTGAGCCGCCGGGCCCGCGGCCCCTTTGTGGCCGTCAATTGTGGGGCGCTTCCCGACACCTTGCTGGAATCGGAGCTTTTCGGCCATACCGCCGGGGCCTTTACGGACGCCAAGCGGGACCGCCGGGGCCGCTTTGCCATGGCCGAGGGCGGCACCCTGTTCCTGGACGAATTCGGCGACGTTTCCCCGGCCCTCCAGGTGCGGCTGCTCCGGGTCCTGGAGGAGCGCGCCTACATGCCCCTGGGCTCTTCCAAGAGCGTCAAGGCCGACGTGCGCATTATCACCGCCACTCACAAGGACCTGGCGCGGCTGGTGGAAGAGGGCGCCTTTCGTAAGGACCTCTATTACCGCATCAACGTGGTGAAGCTCACTTTACCACGCCTGGCCGAACGCAAAGAGGACATCCCGCTGCTGGCCGAGCACTTCATTGAGCGGTTCAATAAGCTGCAGAACAAAAAAGTCCTGGGCCTGAGCTATGACAGTCTGGCCATCTTCATGCGGCACGACTGGCCCGGTAACATCCGGGAACTGGAAAACGCCATTGAGCACGCCTTTATCCTCTGCCCCCAAGGCCAGATCCAGCCCGATCATCTGCCGGACCACCTGCGGCGGGACAGCCAACCCGGCGCCCTCCCTGAGAACTTGAGCCTCAAAGAGCAGGAAAAGCGGGTCCTCTGGGAGGCGTTGGAGCGCAACGGCTGGCGCCGCCTGGCCACTGCCCGGGAATTGGGGATCGATAAAAACACCCTCCGACGTAAAATCAAACGCTTCGGCCTGGTGCCGATAGATGCCGGCCGTCCCACGAATTTGGTCTCATAGTCGAGCTACCACCAAACCTCTTTCTTTAAAATGGAACAATTTGCTGCCTTTATTTAGTTAATCAAGGTGCATTTTGTTCCCTTTATCTGCCGCGACCCTCTGCGGATCAGAATTTGCCCCCAGGAAAGCTTGCTGGATATGGGCGATGCCCTTTTGGCACGTTAATTGATTCAATGAAGTTGAGATATTTCTAAAACAAAGGAGTCATCCATGGGCAATTGTCAAAGCCACCAATGTAATCATGGTGGCCAGGGAGCACCGGCCGAATTGCCGGAAGACGAAAAGCAGCTGCAAGATCAGCTCGGCAAGATCACCAATAAACTTTTGGTCATGAGCGGCAAGGGCGGGGTGGGCAAAAGTAGCGTGGCCACTTATTTGGCCTTGGGGCTGGCTCAGCGGGGCTATCGCGTCGGGCTGATGGATACGGATTTTCACGGCCCGGACACCCTGCGGATGCTGGGCCTCAAGGATCGGTTCCAGATCCAGGCGGGGGAACGTCTGGCGCCCCAAAAATACAACGAGAATTTGGGAGTGGTCTCCATCGAAGGGCTGCTCCCTGACCGGGATACCGCCATTATCTGGCGTGGACCGGTCAAACACGGGGCTATCCGGCAGTTTGTGGCGGAGGTGAATTGGGGCGTCCTGGATTTCCTGGTCATCGATTCCCCGCCGGGAACGGGAGATGAGCCGTTGAGCGTGGCCCAGACCATCACCGGAGCCCAGGCCTTCATCGTCACTACCCCCCAGGAAATCTCCTTAGCCGATGTCCGCAAGGCCATAGATTTCTGCCGGAAGGTGTTAATGCCGATCCTGGGGCTGGTGGAAAACATGAGCGGCCTGGTGTGCCCCCACTGCGGCGGAGAAATCCCCCTGTTCAGCCAGGGCGGCGGGCAGAAGACCGCGGCGTCGGCGGAAGTGCCCCTTCTGGCCAGCCTGCCCTTCGATCTCCGGGTAGTGGAGGCGGCCGACCTGGGCAAGCCGCTCCTGGAAGCGCCGGACCAGAGCCCCTTCATTCAAGCCCTGGGGCAGCTCGTGGATGAAGTAGAACGTCGTCTGAAACCACGCAAAAAGAATATCGCAGAAACATCTGCAAAAATCCTGACATCGGAGGCAGCCGTGCTCGACCATAATACCTTTAAAGTAGCTATCCCGTTGGCTGAGGGCAGATTGTGCAATCATTTTGGCCATTGCGAGCAGTTCGCTCTGATCCGGGTCCAGGAGGGCAACATTGTCGACCAGGAACTCCAAACCCCGCCGCCTCACGAACCGGGCCTCTTGCCCCGCTGGCTGGGCGATCTGGGAGTAAACCTCATCTTCGCCGGCGGCATGGGCCAGCGGGCCTTAAGTCTCTTTGCGGAAAGAGGCATCAAGGTGATCACCGGGTCTCCCAGCCAGGAGCCGGAGGCGCTGGTGCAGGATTATTTAGCCGGCAGCCTGGTATCCGGCCCGAACGTTTGTGACCATTAGGCGATTACCTGCCCTGGGGTGATTTCAGAGGCGAAAAGCGCGCTTGAGTCAATCCCTTGCTCAGTCGGTAGCCTGGTAAGGCCTTGGCGGGAAGCCGGGAGAACAGGTCCTGCTATGATGGTATGACCTCCTCCCTCTAACCTCCCGGCTTTCCCTCCCAAGGTTCGAGTCTCGAAGGAGAAGAAGTGGAAAAAATTGCCATAACTGCCGGTGAAGGAAGTTTGGAGGCTCAGGTGGACGCCCGTTTCGGGCGGGCGTCTTACTTCCTGTTGATTAACCCGGAGACTATGGATTTTGAGGTAGTCCCGAATCAGCAAAACCTCCAGGCCGCGCAAGGGGCAGGCATCCAGGCGGCCGCCCTGGTGGCCCGCTATCAGCCGTCAGCCTTGCTGACCGGATACTGTGGCCCTAAGGCCTTCCGCACCCTGCAAGCCGCGGGGATCAAGGTGATCGTGGGAGTAGCAGGATCGGTTCGAGAGGCGGTGCAACAATTCCGCTTGGGGAAACTGAGCCCGGCCGCGGGCCCCAATGCGACGGGCCACTGGTGAGGAATTAAGGAATCGGCGCCAGTCGTGCTTTCCCCTGGACCTGGCAGCCCAGGGGGCTATGGTGGTGGGAATGGACGAGGCGGCTAATTCCATCTTGGGAGCGCCCGGGAGCCCTATTCTGCCCGGGAGTCGCGGCCTTTTTGGCCCTATCAGCCAGAAAGCGGCCCGGTTAAGATTCTGACGCAGCAAACCCTTAATAAGAAAGTGGTTATGGCGGTAAGCCAATATCAATTGGCAAGGAGGTAATTGACATGCCAGGATTTGATGCGACTGGACCACAAGGTATGGGGCCAGGCACCGGTTGGGGCCGGGGTCCCTGCGGCGCTGGATTGCGCAGAGGCGCGGGCCGGAGTGGGAGCCGCGGGTTTGGCAGCGGCACCTTTGGTTGGGGGCAGCGGGGTCCCGGTTGGAGAGGAGCCGGCTCCCGCTTGAGATATGGCGCTCGGGGATTGACCTCTTTCGAAACCACCAAGGCATCGCCCTCTGGAATTCCGCAAGATGAAATCAAGAATCTCCGAGAAGAAGAGGCCCATCTCAAAAGGGAACTGGAGACCATCCAGCAGCGCCTCGCGGCACTGGAAAATTCTTTGCAACAATCTTGATGGATCCCGCTCCCCTTTCCTCTGGGGGGGGGGGCGGGCCCCGGAATGCGCATGTCAGAAATATCCGCTTGGCCGCATTTTATTATCCAAAGCGTCCCCGACGGGATTATCACCGTGGACGGCCAGATGTGCATAACCGACCTTAACCGGGCCGCCGAAAATCTTACCGGCTATAGCCGAGCAGAGGCCCTGGGACAATATTGCGGCAAAATTTTGCAGAGCAGCCTGTGCGGCAAAGAATGCCCATTGAAAATGGCCATGAACGGCGACGAAGTGGTAGCTCGCGAGGCGGTCTTAAGAAATCGCCAGGGACAAAGAATAGAAGTGAGTCTGGCCGCCGCGGCCTTGCGGGACGATCAGGGGATCCTGCTGGGGGGGGGTGGAGAGCTTTCGGGACATCGGCCCTTTTAAACTGCTGGAAAAGGAACGACGCCAAATCGCCGGCATGTTCGCTCATGATCTGAAAACCCCGGTGGTGGCCGTGGCCGGTCTACTCAACCGCCTGCGCCAGGGCAAGGTCGGTGAGTTAAACGAGCCCCAAAAGGCTTACCTGGAAACCATCTATCAGGAAATTGCCCGCCTGGAGAAGCTCATCAACAATTTTTTAGACTATGTGCGATTGGATCTGCACATCATTACTCCTCTGCCTCAATTACTCCTCTGCCCAGCGCTATCCAGGTGGAAAAGGAGTGCCAAGAAGTTCTGGCCCGGCTCCAACCCTTGGCAGAGGCCAAAGGGATAAATTTGTTGGGAGAGTTCCCGAAAGAACTCATTGTCCTTCAAGCCGACCCCATTCTGCTACAACGGGCTCTGGGGAACCTCTTGGAAAACGCCATCAAGTATTCTCCGCCCCATAAGCGGATAGTTTTGAAAGTCCTCAACCTGGGGAACGAAGTGCAATTCTCGGTGACCGACCAGGGATCAGGAATTTCCCGCCAAGACCAGGCCCACCTCTTTGAATTGCTTTACCGGGGGAAGAGTGCAGGCCGGGAGGGCGGCTTGGGGCTGGGTCTGGCCATCGTCAAACGGATCATTGAGGCCCATGGCGGGCGTGTCTGGGTGGAGAGCGCCGAAGGCCATGGAGCAACCTTCCACTTTATTCTCCCGCAACTGGCGCCCGCTTAGAAGCCTCGAATCGGACCTCGTAGGGCTCTCAATCTTGGTTACAAAAAATCTTCCGAAAGCCGAAAGAAATCCAGGGCTGTAAAAAGGCGGATAGCCAGTGGCCAAAGCAGGAGATTGGTCATAAGACCGGCGTTTCTACCCTTCTATTGGTGCGCTTCGATTAGCCTCGTGTACGTGATGCCTAACCGCTTCATGCGATTCCAAACGGTTACCCGCGAAATTCCAAGGATTTCCGCGGCGAGCGATTGGTTGCCCTTGGCCCGGGCGAGGGCATCGATGAGCTGTCGTTTCTTAATCCCTTCCCTGCTGGGCGCCACGGCTTTTAGCTCGGTGCCAGATCTCTTTTCCTTGAGGATATCCGGCGGCAGATGATGGGGCTGAACCAAAGCATCCTGGCAGGTTACAAAGGCATATTCGAAGGCGCTTTTGAGCTCCCGAATATTGCCCGGCCAGGAGTAATTCATGAGAACCTCCATCGTGCTGTTACTTATGCCCTCAATGCTCTTGCCATTCTTGAGGCGTATCTTCCGAAAGAAGGATTCGGCCAAAAGAGGAATATCCTGGGCCCGCTCCCGAAGCGGCGGTAGATAGATCGGGATGACGTTTATCCGAAAGTAGAAATCCTTTCTGAAGGCCCCCTTCTCCACCAGGCCAGGGAGGTTTTTATTTGTCGCCGAGATAATGCGCACATCTACGGGTACAGGCTTGCCGTCACCGACGCGCTCGATTATTTTTTCTTCCAGCACCCGCAGGAGCTTTACCTGGGTAGAGAGGGGCAGGTCGCCGATTTCATCAAGAAAGATATCACCGCCCTGCGCCATTTCGAACCTTCCGGCCCGGTCCTTGAAAGCGCCCGTATAGGCTCCTTTCACGTGCCCAAAGAGTTCGCTTTCGAGAAGGGATTCAGTCAAGGCGGCACAATTCACCTTTACATAGGCGCCTTTCTTCCGCTCCCCCAGCTGATGAATGGCTCTGGCCACCAGTTCCTTGCCGGTGCCGCTCTCGCCCAGGATGATCACCGGAGCATCTGATCGGGCCGCGTTTTCGATGAGATCAAAAACCTGCTGCATGGCAGCCGAGGAGCCTATCAGCCCTTGAAAGGCATCTTCGGATCGGAGCTGCCGACGAAAAGCAGCTAGCTGCCTATTTTTCTCAAAAATTTCCGAAACGTCCGTTACTGTTTCCACCGCGCCTATAACTTCGCCTTTGCTGTCCTGGAGCGGAGAGGCGTTTTTTAGCACCTGAACATACTTTCCGTCTTTTTTCATAATGGTGCACCGGCGCGTCTTAAGACTTCCGGTTTTGAAGAGCACGCACCAATGCCCGTCGCATTTTTCGCGAGCCAGATTAAATATGCTGCAGTTCAATACTGAGCATTTCTGGCCGATGAGCTCCTCGCGCGTATAGCCCGTCATCGTCTCCAGGGCCTGGTTGACCGAGACGATGGATCCCGTGGTATCGACAATAATTATCCCGTCCTGGATGGTGCTGACTACAGTTTTCCAATATCTGTCCAGATCCTCTTCGAACATAGGCACCTCAATTCAACCGTTTCAATTTGTAATAGGTGTTAAGTTTTATTTTTTAACACTCGAGCACTGGCCCGGCAAATACGTTCATATGTTCAATTTTGAACATATGCTAAATTTCATCTCTTAGCATTTTTAGCACTTACACCGCCATTTTTCTACCTTGCATATCCGATACCAAATCGATCCTCCATAGACTGCCAGCTCATTTAGGCAATAAATTTCCCAACTGGCACCAACCATGCATTTTTAGTAGGGGAAACCGAACCGAAGGAGCATCGACTCGTTGGAGCCCAAGGCCGATTACATTCTCGACTTCAGAGAAACCATCTCCTCCTTGGCGCTGCTCAAGATGACGCAAGTGCTGCGGGAAATGAATAAGGATGAGGTTTTGGAGATTATCACGCGAGATGGGGATGCCCGGACGGATGTATTCAAGGTGATACCCGGGGCGTCCTGCGAAGTGATCGACCTGGAGTTCAATAGAGAGGCCAGTTGCTTTCTAATTCGGGTGAAAAAAATCTGAATCATAGGGCAAGCGATGAGCAAAGAAGAGGGAGCCTATGAGTTTTCAAAAACGATTGGCGACAGGTGAATTTGTCGTTCTGGCGGAGATGAACACGCCCAAAGGCGTCGACACCTCGCAACTGTTGTCACAGGCGCACCGGCTCAAGGGGCGGGTCGACGCAGTCACCGTGCCGGATATGGACAACGGCATCATGAGGATGAGCGCCCTGGCCGGGGGAGTGCTTCTAAATCAGCAGGGGATTGAGGCAATCATCCATGTCTACTGCCGGGACCGGAACCGGATGGCCCTGCAGGGCGATATGCTGGCGGCTTATGGCCTTGGCATTCAGAATCTGATCGTCGTGTGCAGCGAAGACATGGCCAATTGTGACCATCAGGATGCCAAGACCGTGAACGACCTGGACGAGTTGGGCCTGATAGGTGCAATTCGTTCCCTAGAACAGGGGGTGGACCTGGCGGGCCTTGTGCTCAACGGCACTCCGAGTT
>JAPLJC010000016.1 GCA_026388765.1 Deltaproteobacteria bacterium | reverse complement strand
CTCTTCCTGGCAACCCCGATCAAATTCAGTGGCCGCCTCCTGCAGTACCTGGGGCGGGTGCTCAGGCCGGCGGCGCCGGGGAAGGACAAGGCCCGAGTCTATGATTATTTGGACCCCGTGGGGGTTCTTGAGAACGCAGCCCTGGCCCGTCAATGGGTTTATGGGCCACAAGGAGAAATAGCCCATGCCATACAAAAATTTAACAATAAGAAGGGAATTTCATCGGCGGTACAAGCGGGAGTGGCGGGCCAGGGCGAACTCGCTTAAAAAGTTTCGGGCTTATATTTGCCCAAGGTTCCCGGACATCCAAATAGCGGGGACTTCTTTTATCGGCGGCTTTTTAGTCACGAACTCGCCCGAGGTGCAGGCCGCGGTCGAGCGGAGCCCCGATTTCTTCAGGTTTATCTTCCCGATCCGGCTGGACTTTTCTGGCCCCACCCTGAAAAAAGAAGAGGCGTAACGGCCCTATTATCTGGTGTATTGGTGACCGGTACCCGCTTCCTTCGGGCCAGGTTCTTACCGTATTTTCGGTCCTTAATTTAAGAATAAAATTCGGGCTCCTTCTCCACCTTATACACGCCTGCTCCCCTCGATCTTCTTGCTACTATTTCCATATCTCACTATTTTTACTATGATTTCTTGGTAGATATACCCTTCCAAACAATAGATTCAGAAAATCAGGTTAACTCTACATACGTCTTTACGACGAGATGAACGTCCAGAATCAAACCCAGCATAAGCAGTCACCGCCTATACTTCCGAGAAATTCTTGAGGATAAAATCCGGGGTTGACCGGGGTTCCCGACCCACAGATTTTTTGCCTCCCCTGGCCGATTCCAAGGGAGCCCCTTAACCATTAATCAGCTTCTTAAGGCCACTCCGCCCGACTGTGGCCCGACTCATAGCGACCGGGAGGCAGGACCCTCACCAGGTGGAGGCCCAGGCACCCCCCACGGCCTCTCTGCGAGCCCCAGAACGGCCCTGGGTGAACACTCAGGGCTAACTCTACTTTGTGCCCTTCCTCGCCTTGGCGCCCGTGCGCCGCCCTCCAGACCGAGATATGTTGACTATGAGGCCCATTTGGGACTATAGGTATAAATTATGGTTTAAGGTTGATGCGGACGTCTCTCGTCGAAGGGGCGCAGCCGGGAGAAAAGGGGAACATGGCAATGAAGAACGTCGAGATGACCGTGGCGGGGAACATTCTCACCATCAAGGTTGACCTAAGCAAAGAGTTTGGCCCGTCGTCGTCGAAGAAGAGCATTATCATCGCCTCCACCGAAGGGAACGTCTCCGTCCCGGGCCGGCAGGAGAAGGTGGGTTTGAACGTTTATCGCACGAAATAATTGGGAATCATGTCTCTCAAAAGACAAGTTGGGCAATAAAAGGGCAACCTTGTCGGGGTTAAACTCGGTGAGGGAGGTCCTTAAAACCATTTTTTGATTGACTTTACTGGCCAATGCTGCCGCATAATCTCATTTGATGGCGCCGCTGGCACCCACGCGCCGCCGTGTTGGATTCCAGAGAGAAGAAAGCGAATGACAGCTTTCCATGCCTCAGGCCTTTTGGAGCTTATCATAGTATATCCCAACTGACAGGGTCTTTCCTCGCCAGACTTCAGGGGACAATTTGGGCTCATCAAGTTGCGGGACATAGTTATGTACCAAGCATTGTGGGCAAAGTATCGTACCGGAGAAAGAAATTTTCATCCCCTCTTATTTCACCTGATGGATGTGGCCGCAGTCACAGAATGCCTTTGGCAATCCGTGTTGGAGCGGCAGTTCAGGAAAGAAGTCAGCGCCAGACTGGGGCTCACAACTGAGCAGGCCGGAAAGTGGCTGGCGTTCTGGGCCGGCCTCCATGACCTGGGTAAAGCCAGCCCTGCCTTCCAGGGCAAATGGAAGGCCGCTTGGGATCACCTTGACCCAGAACTACGCAAAAGAAAGCTCCCGAACGATCCTCTTCCTCACGGCATCCTCACCGCAGCCTTCGTACCGGAACTCCTCACCGAACGGTTCCCTGGCTTCCCACGTACCCTGGCCGATGGGCTGGGGCGGGCACTGGGTGGGCATCATGGGAATTTCCCCAGGTCTGGCGACCTCAGGGACATCAACAAAGATCAGCGCGGTGGGGGTAAGTGGAAAGAGGTTCGCCGGGAGCTCTTCCGCCAATTCGCCGGGCAATTCCGCCTGGATGAGGCCGGCGTTCTCGAGGATGATCCGGAGCATAGTTTCTTCCTGTTGCTGGCGGGGTTGGTGTCGGTGGCGGACTGGATCGGCTCCAACCAAAATTTTTTTCAGTTCGCCGATGCAGACCTGGACCCTAAAAAATATGCAGTCCAGGCAAGGGATAATGCCCTGAACGCCCTGAAGACCCTGGGTTGGCTCGGGTGGCGACCTCTGACTGACTTCCCCAAGATGGGAGATTTATTTCCAGCCATTAAGAAGTATGGGCTGCGTCCTCTACAAGAAACCACCGTTCATCTTGCCAAAAAATTAACCGAGCCGGGCCTGGTCATCATAGAAGCGCCCATGGGCGAGGGCAAGACCGAGGCCGCTATGTACTTGGCGGACCGCTGGTCCGTGGCCCTGGGGCAACGAGGCTGCTATTTCGCCCTGCCCACCATGGCCACCAGCAACCAGATGTTTAGCCGGGTAAAGGAGTTTCTCCAGGATCGGTATCCCGATGAGCTGGTCAACTTTCAGCTCTTGCACGGCCATGCGGCCCTATCGGCGGAGTTTCAACTCCTGCGGGAGAAAGGGGCTCGCCTGTTTGCTCCCACGGAAATTGACGCTGAAGAAAAGCTGGTGCCTGGTCGTCCCGTGCCGGAAGTAATGGCCGCGGAGTGGTTCACCTATCGCAAGCGCGGTCTCCTGGCGCCCTTCGGGGTGGGCACGGTGGATCAGGCCCTCCTGGCGGTGCTCAAAACCAAGCATTATTTCGTGCGCCTCTTCGGCTTGGCCGGTAAAACGGTGATCGTTGATGAGGTGCACGCCTATGACGCCTACATGATGAAGTTGCTGGAGCGGCTATTGGAATGGCTGGCCGCCTGTGGCTGTTCGGTGGTCCTGCTGTCGGCCACTTTGCCGGGAGCAAGGCGGTTGGCTCTGGTTAAATCCTTTATCCGAGGCCTGGGGAGAGATGACACTACTCTGAATTTGCCTGACCGACCCTATCCCCGACTGACTTGGATGAGCCGCACTTCTTGGGACGTAGAGGTTGAGTGCTTTGAAGCCTCCACGCAATTTTCTCGAACCATTCGCTACGAGTGGGTGAACGGGGCGATCCCTCCGGAAACTGGCCAAGTCTTCGCATTGGGGGCAAGTTTGCAAGAAGCCTTGGCGGGCGGCGGTTGCGCCGCCGTTATTTGCAACACGGTGGGCCGGGCCCAGGAACTCTACCGGGCTCTGAAACCATTTTTCCCGGGAGATGATGCCGGTGACGGCCAGCCGGAATTGAGCCTGTTCCATGCCCGCAATCTATACAAAGATCGTGAGAAGCGGGAGGGCCAGGCTCTGCGCCGCTTCAGCAAACCAAGTGAGCCAAAAGTCCAGCGTCCCCACCGGGCGGTGCTGGTGGCCACCCAGGTAATTGAGCAGAGCCTGGACCTGGACTTCGATCTGATGGTCACAGAGATGGCCCCGGTGGACCTGTTGCTGCAGCGGTCGGGGCGGTTGCACCGGCATGAGCGGACGCGTCCTCCCGGTTTGGAACGCCCTCAGCTATGGATTATATCTCCTGATCTGGTTGATGAAGCCCCCAACTTCGGGAAGGGGACTGAATGGGTTTATGACCGGCATATTCTCTTAAGCTCCTGGCTGATCCTGAAGGATCGCTCTGCGGTGGCCATTCCTGCTGATGTGGAAGACCTGATCGAAGCAG
Organism: Deltaproteobacteria bacterium; assembly: GCA_026388765.1. Lineage (GTDB taxonomy): Bacteria > Desulfobacterota > Desulfobaccia > Desulfobaccales > 0-14-0-80-60-11 > JAPLJC01. The sequence continues at coordinate 6,010 of JAPLJC010000016.1, read as the reverse complement.
TATATGGTGAGGGAGACCCACCGGAGAACCTTTCCTTGTTACTGGTCCAAGCCTGGAAGGAAAGCTTGAAAGACTTGCGGGACGACCTGGAACGTGACGCGGTGGAAGCCCGCTTTCGCTACATTTTACCGCCCTACTACGGGGATGACATTCTGGAGGACCACAATCCGGAACTGGAGGAGGATGCTCCTGAGGTCCACCAATCTTTGCAAGCCGCTACCCGGCTGGGCGACCCCAGCATTTCCTTGATTTGCCTCTATGGGGACGAGGGGAAAGTCACGTTGGAAATTGATGGCCACAACCTGGTGAACCTTGAGGAAAAGCCCTCGAATGAAGCTGTACTGGCACTAATGCGCCGCTCCGTAAGCCTGTCACACCGGGGCCTGGTTCCCTGGTTGATAAGAAATGCCGAGAGGCCGCCCGGCTGGGAAAAACACCCCCTCCTGTGCCGTTGCCGGCTGCTGCGGCTGGATAAAAACCACTCGTGGCGGGGAGACGGGTATGAACTGCGAGTTGACCCGGAGGAAGGGGTGATCATTACCAAACCGGGAAAGGAGGTTGTATGACGCCCAGTTTTAATTTGGTGGATGAACCATGGATTCCCTGTTTGTTCGCGCATGGTGACACAGATGAATTGTGCCTTTATGACGCGCTGGCCCGAGCCCATGAGATTCGGGAGATTTTCGACTCCTCGCCCCTGGTGGTCACCACCCTGCACCGCCTACTCCTGGCTATCCTACACCGTAATTTCGGGCCCGAATCGCTCACTGACTGGAAAAAGCTGTGGCAGCGGGGTCATTGGGATGAGGCAACCTTACGTGGGTATTTTAACCAGTGGCGCCATCGCTTTGATTTGTTCCACCCGGAGCGGCCCTTTTACCAGGTACCCGAGATGAAGAATGACGAGGAACAGCCCATTCAAAAACATCCCGTCCACCTCCTGGCCCTTGAGGCTTCGGCGGGAAATAACCCAACCCTGTTTGACCACAGCTTCTCAACTGCCCCCGCCACTTTTACCCCGGCCCGTGCGGCTCGCTATCTTGTGGCTTGCCAGGCTTTTGCTTTGGGAGGAGGGGTGAGCCAGCCTGAGAACTTCACCCATGCCCCTCTGGTGCGGGGATACTCCATATTGGTTCTCGGCAACACCCTCTTTGAAACTTTGGCTCTTAATATGCATGGCTATACCAAGGAACGGCCAATAGCTTGGCAGGGGAAAGACGACCCGCCCGTCTGGGAACAAGAACCCCAACCCCAGCCCAGCAAGGGCAGCGTAAAGCCGAAAGGGTATTTAGATTACCTTACCTGGCAAAGCCGTCGCATTTACCTTGTTCCTGAACCCCGGCCCGGATTGGTCAAACATTGCCAGATACTCCAAAATCGCAGACTGGCCGACGACTTCTATCAAGATCCCTTTATGGCCTACAAAAAGGATGAGAAACGTGGAATCCTTCCTCGCAAAATCGATCCAGAGAAAGCTCTGTGGCGGGATTGCCAGGCTCTCTTCGAATTACCGGGGGCCGACAGCGCCTTCTTAAGGCCGGAAATTTTTAATTGGGTTGCCCGGTCCATTGAATCGTCCCGGAACCTCTGCTTTGCCCTTGGCGGCCTGGGCGCTGATCGGGCCAAAGTGTTCCTCTGGCGCCAGGAACGCCTCCCCCTGCCCCTTACCTATCTTGAGAATGTGGACCTGCTGGGCCGGCTTAAGGGGGCTCTGTCTCTGGCGGAAGAGGTGAGCCGCACCCTTAAGAATCACTTGCGTGATGTCGCCAAGGGCATTTTAGATCCAGCAACCGATCTCCATAAAGCCCGTAAGCCTGACTCCAAGGCGCAACGTCAGGCGGTGGACAATCTCTTGAAAACCTGGGCCCCGGACCGCCTTTACTTTTCCCAACTGGAGGCTCCCTTCCGCCGGCTATTGGTGGAATTGCCTAACGACCGGCAGAAGGACGAGGATGGCGACCTCGAATATGGCGGAAAAGAACTACCCCAATGGGGCCAGGTTTTGCAGCGAGCGGCCTCGAAGTCCTTTGAAACGATCTCCGCGGGCTTGGGCGGGTCCCCCCGTGCCCTCAAGGCCGTGGCCCAGGTGGAGGACCGCTTCCGGGCCGCTTTGTACCAGGAAATTCGGAAACTTTCCCCAGGAGGTAAGCATGAAGCCGAAGAGTGAACCACAGTATCCCTTAATTGACTACCTGGAAAAACTGGTTCGGGACCAGGACCGGGGCGCTATGGCGGCCTTGCGCCGGGGAGTGGGCAAGGCCCCTGGCACGGCCATGGAGATGCACCGCTACGTGGCACCCTTTCTGCCCAAGAACTCCTTTCGCCGGGAAGAAGAAAACTATTATGTGGTCGCCGCCCTCTTCGCCTACTGGCACCAGGGGGAGACCAACGTGGCAGCCCATCCCCCGGATAACCTGGGGGCCTCCCTGGCCCGCCTCAGGACCCCGGACACCGGCCCCAGTTTAGACCTGCGCTTCACTGCCCTACTCAAGAGCCACCGGGACGACCTGCCGACCCATCTGCGCCAGGCCGTGGGGTTGCTGAAATCCAAGGAAAATGTCCCCGTCCATTGGCGAAACCTTTACCGGGACCTGCGGAACTGGGACAGCGAGGACGGCTGGGTCCAGCGGGCCTGGGCCAAATCCTTTTGGGGCAGGGCAACCAAGACCGCAACCGAATCCACCACCAACGACCAGAATGATTAGAGGAGGCCAGCCATGTTAATCGAACTGCATCTGCTGCAAAACTTTGCCCCTTCCTGTCTGAACCGGGACGACACCAACTCCCCCAAGGACTGCGAGTTCGGCGGGGTCCGCCGGGCCCGCATCTCCAGCCAGTGTATCAAGCGGGCCATTCGCACATATTTTAAAGACCTTTTGCTTTTACTTCCCGAAAACCTGGCCAAGCGTACAGTCTTGCTGGTGGATTTGATTAAGGAGGGGCTTACTCAGGCCGGCAAAGACCCGGCCATGGCCAGGCAGATGGCCGAGGCTGTAGCTAAGGGCTGGAGTTTGGGGCTGAAGAAAGAAAAAACTGAACACCTGTTGTTCTTGGGAACACAAGAAGTTGCTTCTCTCATCCGTTCTTGTGAAGCCCACTGGGATACCCTGAGCCAGATGGATTTTTCCCAGCCCGAGGAAGGTGCCGAGGCGGAAGGCGGGCAGAGCCGAAAAGACCGCAAAAAGGCGGGAAAGGCCGCCATGCCGGTTGAATTCAACAAAACCGTGGAAGAAGTCCTGGACGGCGGCAAGGCCGTGGACATAGCTCTTTTCGGTCGCATGCTGGCCAACCTCCCCAAAAAGAATATTGACGCCGCCTGCCAAGTGGCCCACGCCATCTCCACTAATAAGATCAGCATGGAGTTCGATTACTACACCGCGGTGGACGACCTCCAGCCCCCGGATAAAACTGGGGCCGAATACCTGGGCACCGCACAATTCAACTCCGCCTGCTTCTACCGCTATGCCAATATTCACTTCGGCCAACTCACCCAAAACCTGGGGAACGATGTCGTCCTGGCGAGAAAATCCGTGGAGGCCTTCCTCCGGGCCGCGGTGGCCGCCATTCCCACCGGCAAGCAGAATAGCATGGCGGCCCACAACCCCCCGTCCTTGGTCTTTGCGGTGGTGCGGGACCAGGGCCTTTGGTCCCTGGCCAACGCCTTTGTAAACCCCCTCCGTCCTGATGGCAAAAAGGGCTTGGTAGAAAAATCCATCACTGCTCTGGAGGAGTACTGGACCAGGCTGGCTGCGGCTTATGGCGAAGCAGGCATTCAGGCCAAGCCGGTCCTGGTCGTGGATGGCGAGCTTGGCAAGCTCAAAGAATCCCAAGTTCCCAGTCTGGAAGCCCTGATACAAACCGTGATGGCCGCGCTTCCCGGAGACCAGCCATGAGCAGCACCCTCCTTTTGCGCCTGGCCGGCCCCATGCAGTCCTGGGGGGTCCAGAGCCGCTTCACGAACCGGGACACCGGCTTGGAGCCCTCCAAGAGCGGCGTCATCGGGCTGTTGTGCGCCGCCCTGGGCCGGCCCCGCCATGCCCCTGTGGTTGATTTGACCGGCCTCACCCTGGGGGTGCGGGTGGATCGCCAGGGACTGCTCAAAATGGACTACCACACTGCCGGCGGCAGCCACCACAAAGGTGAAAAATATGGCGTCGCCAAAGCTGATGGAGGCAAACCCGACACCGTCGTCTCCCACCGCTATTACCTGGCCGACGCCGACTTCCTGGTGGGCCTGGAGGGGGATGAGGCCCTGCTGCGCCGCCTGGACGCCGCCCTGGCCCGCCCGGTGTGGCCCCTGTACCTGGGCCGCAAGGCCTTTGTCCCCGGCGCCCCCGTGCGCCTGGCTTACCGGCCCCCGGATCTTCCGGGCCCGACGGAGGTCCCCGGCCTGGTGCACCTGCCCCTCCAAGCGGCCCTGGTCTCCTACCCCTGGCTGGCCCGCACTCATCGAGAAAAGGAACGCATGCACCGGCAGGTTGATGAGGCCCAGCAGACTGGACGGACTGTCCAATTGCGTTTGGTCCTGGACACCCCCTTCGGTCGCGGCGCCGAAGTGCGCCCGGATGTGCCCCTGTCCTTTGCAAAGCGCGAGTTCACCATTCGCCATGTGAAGACCGACTTCATGCCCCTCAACCTGGAAATGATTCAGGAGGCTACCTATGTATCTCTCTCGGCTGCTTCTTGATCCCCGGAGCCGGGCGGTGCGCCGGGACCTGGCGGATTGCCAGGAACTCCATCGCACCGTCATGGCCGCCTTTCCCCAAATCCAACCATCGGATGGCAGCGCCCGGGAGCGCCTCGGTGTTCTCCACCGCCTGGATGTGGACCGACGCCAGAACCGCCTCATCCTCTATGTCCAATCCTTTGAAAAACCTGACTGGTCTCACCTGACGCCCGGATACCTGGAGGAGAACCCCGACCTCGAAAACCCGGCCTGCAAGCCGGTGGGGGAAAAGTACCGGGGGATCAAAACCGGAGCGGTGCTTGCTTTTCGCTTGCAAGCCAACCCAACCCGGAAAGTTAGTAACAACAACCAAAAGGATGGCCCACGGTGGCATGGCAAGCGAGTCGAACTGCGACAAGAGGAGGAGCAAGTCGCTTGGTTGCGCCGCAAAGGCGAACAGGGCGGTTTTGACCTGCTGGGAGTCCGGGTCCTGGACCAGGTGAAGGAGCAGGGGAGGCGGCAACGCCAGGACGGCCCGGGCTCTCCCCTCACCCTGGCGGCCGTAGTCTTTGAAGGGCATCTCAGGATAACCGACGCCGAGAAGTTCTATAATCTCAGTCTGGCGCGGGGTATTGGCGCCGGCAAAGCCTACGGCCTGGGGCTTCTCTCCCTGGCCCCCCCTTGAGGAGGAGACCATGCGCGTCAAAGACCTGCATATTCTCCCCAAGTTCCGGGACGGCTGGAGCTACCTTTATGTGGAGCACTGCAAGATTGAACAGGAGGCTCGGGCCATCGCCGTCTGGGACGCCCGGGGCAAGGTGCCGGTGCCCTGTGCCAGCCTGGCCCTACTTCTCCTGGGACCCGGCACCTCCATCACCCACGCTGCGGTGGCCGCCCTGGCCGACAACGGCTGCCTGGTGTACTGGGTGGGGGAAGGGGGCGTGCGCTTTTACTCCCACGGACAGGGCCTGACCCGCAGCGCCGACAATCTGCTGCACCAGGCCCGCCTATGGGCGGACCCGGCTCTAAGGCTCCAGGTGGTCTTGCGGCTGTACCACATGCGCTTCCCGGAGCCCCTGCCGGATAACCTCACCCTGCAACAGATCAGGGGCAATGAGGGGGTTCGGGTGCGAGAGGCTTACGCCCGGGCCTCCCGGGAAACCGGCGTCCCCTGGCAAGGGCGGGCCTACCGGCGGGACGCCTGGGACTCCGCCGACCCGGTGAACCGGGCCCTCTCCGCGGGCAATAGTTGTCTTTACGGCATCTGCCAGGCTGGAATCCAGGCATTGGGTTTGTCTCCGGCCCTGGGGTTTATTCACACCGGCAAGATGCTTTCCTTTGTGT
>JAPLJC010000047.1 GCA_026388765.1 Deltaproteobacteria bacterium | reverse complement strand
ACAGCCCCAAACACCATTTATTGAATCCCCATAGCAAAAAATCAACCTACCTCTCCTAACCCAGGCTTAGTTCATGATGACGATTATGAGAATGCGCTGTGCGATTCTCACAATCGCCTCCTACATATCTATAATTGATTAATTTTTAGAGAAGTTTCTGGTTTGGCAAGATATCCTCTCGCGCCGGTAATCCTTCCTACGGTGGGACGCCTGGACTACCGCCCTCTGACCCCGGTTCCTACCCCTGGCCCGATGCTTGGCCCCCAGGATCATTGCGGCCACGCCCTTTAGCGCATTGATTCCCTCCCTAAAGTAATTATCTATATTATAAATAATCATTATTTTAAATCACCAGGAGGGTTGGTTTCATGAATAAAAAAATCTGGTTGTTGGCTTTGGTGGGGGCGGTACTGTGGGGCCAGCCGGTCTGGGCGCAGGATTTTTACGTGATCGCCGGGGGCGGAGTGGGCACCAGGATCACCAGCCTGCCTTATACCATCTCAAATCCGGGTTTTTATTATCTCACCGGCAACCTTTCCTTCTCCGGCACGGGCACCGGTATCACGGTGGCCAGCGACGATGTCACCATCGACCTGATGGGGTTTCGGATCAGCGGCCCTGGCAGCAGCGCTTTTGGGATTTATCTCTTCGACGGCACGACTGGACATAAAAATGTGGAAGTGCGCAACGGCACCCTGACGGGCTGGCAGTATGGCCTTTCGGATGGATCTGCGGCAACTAGCCAGAACAACCGCGCCCTTAATCTACGCGTGAAAAATTGTAGTCAAACCGGCATCTCCTTGGCCAGTGGCGGCGGCAACCAGGTAAAGGGGTGCATCGCCGATTCCTGCAATATCGGTATCCTGGTTTTTTCTGGAGCGGTTAGCGGTTGCGCCGCTACCAATTGCGCTACGGGTATCTATGGCGCCGGAACGATCAGCGGCAATACGGTGAGCAATATCGCAGGTCTTGGCAATACAGGAATAATTATTACTGATGCGAGCAACGTCAGCGGCAATACCGTCATCACCTCGGATGGCACCCAAATCGGGATTAACGCCCTCAGTCCGGCGCTGCTGGGTAGCCCTGTCCTGGTTATCCAAAATACCCTCAGCGGTCCTGGCCTACATTTGTGGGGTCTAGGTGGCGCATCCGTGGTCGTTGTCAACAATGCCGGATAGTAGTAAAGAACTACCGGGAATCAGCGGTTTTGGGGGCTTCCCACGGCGGATTTCCTGCCCTATGGTGGCAAACAGGGGAAGGGTCTTATGGAAATATTCTCAACTTCTCGAATCTGAATTCCACTGAGCTCTGCGACCCGGCCACTGGCGCCTGGTCGCCCACCGGCTCCCTCGGTATGGCCCGGCAAGACCATTCGGCTATCTTGTTGGCCAACGGCAAAATCATGCGGGCTGCAGGTGGTATTGGCGTTACGGCGCTGGGCACTGCCGAGCTCTACAATTTCTCGAGGGCAGGATCAGCCCGGGCATTTATGAATTGTTGTTGCTGCAGTAAAGATTTGAGCCAGAAGCACAAGGACTGCACATTAATTCATGCCCTTCCTGGACAAGCCCGGTTCTGCCTGCATGTTATTAGCGGATGACGGTGTTTGCCAAAAGCATTCGCATGTTTCCCGGTGTGCCCTGGCTCCTACGCCGGCCATGGTCATTACCGGACTTACATTGATGTTATTGCTGAATGATCATGGCGCTTGCCGGTGGCCGGCGCCAGAGGATCAACCGCACAATATTTCCCGGTGGGGGCGGAGGTTGGTTTCGCGTCGTATGACTAAAATGCGTTAATAACTGCTATATCTGCGCGTTAACAACTGTTTTAATCGATATTCTATATGGTCATCATAGCTGCATATCAGGTCATGCCACTTCTTAAATTTTGCCTGCAATCTCAGAGTTAATCTGATTTAGGCTTAATGGTTGTCAGGCTAATTCTTAGTCTTTACACATATTCCTATTCGGGCTCTGGGGGCGCTTCTGGCACGACCGTGTCTTCCCCTTCATCTTCCTCGCCTGCCAGCGGCAGGGCAAGAACCTCCAAGGCTTCCGGTTCCGGCAGTTTCTCCACGTCACGGAGCTTTTTTAACATGACCCGGGTCCGCACGCCGGTCTTATCAATCGTTCGGCTCGCGATGTCGAGCTGCTGCTTGACCTTGTCCAGGATATCGCCGAACTTACCGAATTCTGTCTTAACCGCTCCCAAGACTCGCCACACCTCCACGGCCCGCTGCTCGATGGCGAGGGTCTGGAAGCCCAGGCGCAGGCTACTTAAAATCGCCGCCAACGTGGTGGGACCGGCCACCACCACCCGATACCGGTGCTGCAGGTCCTCGACCAGGGCCGGCTGCCGCAGCACCTCCGCATATAGCCCCTCGGTAGCCAGGAACATGATCGCAAAGTCGGTGGTGCTGGGGGGACTGAGGTATTTATCGCGGATCTCCTTGGCCGCGGCGCGCACGGCCCGCGCCAGGCCATCCGTGGCTGCCTGAACTGCAACCGGATCGGCTCTCTCCGCGGCTTCCTGCAGACGTAGGTAGTCCTCTTGGGGAAATTTCGAGTCAATGGGCAGCCAGACGCAGGCCTCAGGCTCGTCCTTCGGGCCCGGCAGTCGCACTGCAAACTCCACACTTTCCAACGAGTCGGGCTTCACCCGGACGTTCTTGGCGAATTGCTCCGGCGTCAGGATTTGCTCCAGGATCGCCCCGAGCTGAACCTCGGCCCAAGTGCCCCGCGCCTTGACGTTCGTCAGCACCCGCTTGAGGTCTCCCACGCCCGTGGCCAGATTCTGCATCTCCCCGAGACCCTTGTGGACTGCCTCCAACCGGTCACTCACGAGTTTGAACGACTCTCCCAGCCGCTTTTCCAGAGTATGGTGCAGTTTCTCATCCACCGTTTGGCGCATCTCGTCGAGCTTTTTCTCGTTGCCCTGCTGAAGCTCCTTGACCCGAGCGTCAAAGGTGAGGCGAACGCGATCCAGGGCGCGCTGGTTTGATTCGGTGAGTTCCCCCAACTGCTTCGTCATGCCTTCCAGCTGGGCGTGCTGGAGCTTGCCCATGCCCTCCAAGGTCTTGGCTAACACCTCGTTAGTCGATTTCAGGCCGCCTGACACTTCTTCACGTAGCTCCCGTCCGGCGCTCCGGGCTTCCTCCCGGCTCATCCTAAGCTCGTCGCGCACTTCTCTCGCGGTGTCCTTGGAACCCTTTGACGCCCGGACCAGTACGATGACTATCAGGACCAGGTTCACGACGGCCGCAGACAGGATTAGCCAAGGGAGAGCTTCATGCAGGTTCGCTCCCAGCCAAGTTACATTCATTCGTTTCACCGCCAGTTCGTACGGCCGCCGCGCTTAGCTGCCGGCGCCGTGGGTATCCATCCACATAGACCAGTCCGTGGAATTCCACTCCTCGGATTTATCCGAAGTGAGGCCAAAGTATCTGTGGCTCTCGTAAGATTTTTCGGCTTGTTCCATTTGCTCCCTGGTCCCGCGGCTCTCGTCCTGGATTTCCTGTCTGAGGTCTTGACTCGTCACCCCGCAGCCCAGCAGGGACAGGGCCAGCAGCAGGAGGAATGGGAATATCCATCGGAGGGCCATGATTGGACGCCTTTTGATTCATGTCTTCAAGGGACGACCC
>JAPLJC010000229.1 GCA_026388765.1 Deltaproteobacteria bacterium | reverse complement strand
GCTTCATCATCGAAGAGCTCTTGCCGGCGGGAATCTTCGCCGTGGGTACTCTGAAGGGCCCCCTGGATGTCATGAAATCCAATGAGGACGCTACCGTGGCCGCCCTTAAGAGTCTCATCGCCCTGGGCAGGAGGTCATAATGGAAATGGAAAAGAAATACGGTGTCTATTTGTGTAAGGGCTGCGGCATCGGTGAGGCCATCAATTTTGAGAGCCTGCAGAAGGTGATCAAAAAAGAAGGCAAGATCCAGTTCATCAAAGAGCACGACATCATGTGCTCCCCCGAGGCCCGGGCTATGGTCCTGGAAGATATCAAGCCTGAAGGCGAGGGCATCAACTCCCTGGTCATCGCCGCCTGTTCGCCCCGGGTGAAGTACGAGGAGCTGGATTTCCCCAACGTCCTAGTGGAGCGCTGCAACATCCGGGAGCTGGTGGCCTGGACCCAGGAGCCCAATAACGAGCATACTCAGGCACTGGCCGAGGACTACCTGCGCATGTACTGCGCCCGGGTGAAAAAGTCCGAGCTGCCGGAGCCTTATCAGAGCGAGTGCGACAAGACCATCCTGGTAATCGGCGGCGGCGCCGCCGGCCTGAGCGCGGCGTTGGAAGCCGCCAATAACGGCTACGACGTGGTCCTGGTGGAAAAAGAGGCGGAGTTGGGCGGCTACGCGGCCAAGCTGTACCGGCAGACCCCTTCCAGCTTCCCCTTCACTACCCTGCAGGAGCCCACGGTCTTCAAGAAGATCAAGGAGGTCCAGGGCCACCCCAAGGTCCGGGTCTTGACCAAGGCCACCATCGAGAAGATCGACGGGGAGCCGGGCCTGCTGGACACCACGGTCACGGTGAACGGCGTAGAGGAGACCTTTCAGGTGGGCGCGGTGGTCATGGCTGCGGGCTTCAGGCCTTACGACGCCACTAAGCTTACCAAGCTGGGCTATGGCCTCTCCAAGGACGTCATCACCAACGTGGAGATGGAAGAGCTGGCCAAGAAGGGCAAGATCATGCGGCCCTCCGACGGCCAGCCGGCCGAGAATGTGGCCTTTATCCAGTGCGCCGGGAGCCGTGACCCGGAGCATCTGCCGTACTGCTCCGACTTCTGCTGCCAGGCTTCCCTGAAGCAGGCCTTGTACGTGCGGCAGTCGAACCCCAACGCCACGGCCATGATTCTCTACAAGGACATCCGCACCCCGGGCCAGTCGGAACTCTTCTATAAAGAAGCGCAGTCCGATCCCGGCGTCATGCTGACCAAGGCGGAGATCGAGGGCGTCACCCTGGCCGGCGACGGCAAGCTTAATATTGCCGCCAAGGACACCCTCCTGGGCGAGAACGTGATCTTCGAAGCCGACCTGGTGGTGCTGGCCACTGGCCTGGTGCCCGTCACTAAGGACGAGACGGTGCTCAACCTCGGATACCGCCAGGGTCCCGGCTTGCCGGAGATCGAGGAATACGGCGGCTTTGCCGATTCCAACTTCATCTGCTTCCCTTACGAGACCCGGCGCACCGCGATCTATGCCGCGGGCACGGTGCACCAGGCCATGACCATTCCCATGGCCATGGCCGACGGCATCGGCGCGGCCTTAAAGGCCATCCAGGCGGTGGAGCATGTGGCCGAGGGCATGGCGGTGCATCCCCGGGGCTGGGACGAGACCTTCCCCGACCCCTTCATGCAGCGCTGCACCTCTTGTAAGCGCTGCACCGAGGAATGTCCCTTCGGCGCCATCGAAGAAAACGAAAAGGGCACTCCTTTCTTCAAGATCAACCGTTGTCGCCGCTGCGCCACCTGTATGGGGGCCTGCCCCGAGCGCATTGTCTCCTTTAAGGATTACAGCGTGGACATCATCGGCTCCATGCTCAAGTCCCTCGACGTGCCGGAGATCGAGGATGAGGACGATCCCAATGTGCCGTATCGCGTCATCGGCCTCATTTGCGAGAACGACGCCATGCCGGCCCTGGATGCGGTGGGGCTGCATAAGCTGAAACTCGATCCGCGGGTCCGTTTCATCCCCCTGCGCTGCATGGGGTCCTTCAATATGGTCTGGGTCTCGGACGCCCTCTCTCGGGGTGTTGACGGCCTGATTCTCCTGGGTTGCAAATACGGGGATGACTACCAGTGCCACTTCGCCAAGGGCAGCGAGCTCTGCAATTACCGCTTGAGCAAGCTGTCGGAAACTCTGGACAAACTGGGACTGGAATCCGACCGGGTGCAGCAATACCAGATAGCCCACTCCGACTTCGACAAATTGCCGCAGATCATCGATGATTTTGTGGCCCGGATCAAAGAGGTCGGCCCCAACCCCTTCAAGGAATTATAGGAGGTATGATCCATGGCAGGCGAAACTGTTATCAAACCTGACCTGCAATTCGTCAACCGGGTCATCGCCGCCGGGGGGGACACGGTCAAGAAATGCTATCAGTGTGACACTTGTTCGGTGGTCTGTAATCCCACGCCCGATAGCAAGCCCTTCCCGCGGAAAGAGATGCTGCAGGCCCAATGGGGCCTGAAAGAGGTGGTGCAAAGCCCGGATATCTGGCTGTGCCATCAGTGCAGCGACTGCACTGTCTACTGCCCCCGGGGCGCCAAGCCCGGCGAAGTGATGGGAGCCCTGCGGAAGATGTGCATCGAGGAATACGCCACCCCGCCGCAGCTGGCCAAGATGGTGGGCGATTGCCGTTATCTGCCCGTGCTCATCGCCTTCCCGGTGGTGCTTCTCTTATTCATGCTCAAATTCACAGGGATGATTGGGGTAGGCTCGGGCCTGAGCATTCCTGCCGGTCCCATCGTCTATTCCAAGATGTTCCCGACTTTCTGGCTGATTGACGCCATCTTCGTCCCCGCCTTCTTCTTTGCCGCGGCGGTCTTGGGCAAAGGGGTGCTGACCTTCTGGAAGGACCTGAATGCCAACAACCCCTGGAAGGTCCGGGTGGAAGGCAACCTGGTGGGCAACCTGATCGAGACCCTCAAGGACATCTTGCTGCACAACCGCTTCCGGCTGTGCGAGACCACCTATACCCGGTCCACCAACCACCTGTTTCTGGTCTTCGGGTTCATTTTCCTGGCCATCGTCACCACCTGGGGCTTCCTGAATGAGTGGGTGTTGCACCACGAATCCCCATATTTTATGTTCTCGCCCATAAAGCTGCTGGCCATGGTGGGTACCGCCGGCCTGCTTTATGGCATTTACAATATCATCAAGGAACGCAAGGCCAACGCCGAGAAGGCCGGCTTCGGCAGCTACTTTGACTGGCTGTTGATCTACGTGGTCTTTGCCGTGGGCGCTACCGGGTTGCTCTCCTGGCTGTTCCGCCTGGTGCATATCCCGATCCTGGCCTACCCGACTTACTTTTTGCACCTGACCAGCGTGTTCTTCCTGTTCTTCTACGCCCCCTACACCAAGATGGCCCACATGGTGTACCGCACCGTGGCCATGCTCTATGCCCGCATGTCGGGCCGGGGCTTCTAAGCGCAGGAGCAACGCCGTTAACTACCGGCCGGCCCCCCCCCCCGGGGCCGGCTTTTTTGTGGGTTACAACACCTCGCAATCAATAGATAGCATAGGCTTTCCAGCCTGTGCAGGTGCAGGTTAAAGCCTCCGGGTACCAATAATTACTTTTAGATTGCAATTCGGAATTAAAATGCACCCCCCATTGGAGTTCATCCATATCAGAGGCTGTTATCGAAGCCACACACCTGTACCCCACAAAGCAGATTTTTGATAATTTGTGGGGTACAGCGAATTGGTACCCCACAAACTTGCAATTTGCTGACTTGTGGGGTACAGTCACCTGAAGGGATTGGGCCCGTGGTTATTGAGCAGATCTGGGACGAAAGCCGCGATTATTACCTCGATTATCAAACCAGAATAATCGGGGAGCTGTTAATTACTCCGGCCGGCTCAATTAAGCGAAAAAAAGGCCGCGGGGTAGGGTTTTTATACCTGCATAAAAGGAAAGGCCAGAAGTTTGAGGACGTTTACCTGGGCGGCGAGAATGATCCGGCGGTTCAAAGGATAGCTGAAAAAATTAACCATCGCCAGAGATTGATTCGCGAGTTACGCTCCACCAAGGGAGCCCTAAAACTTTTGAAGGCCGGTAAGATGGCACAGGCATTGAAGGATTTCATTGAACCGCTAAGAAAACTTTTTATTGAAATGGAAAAGCTTGGCTTTTTCGAAGCCGGGATAGAACTCGTAGGGAGTTATTGTTTTAAAGTTTATCAAAGTCATTTCGGGGTCGAATGGTTCCCTTTACGAACTTTAGATGTAGATTTTGCTATACCTGCGCCATATAAAGGACCATCTGCTGATCTGGAAGCGGTGCTAAAAAAACTTGGTTTCAGGCAGGAATTCCGGAGCGATGGCACGATTTTCTATGAAGGTAACGGACTTATTATTGAGTTTTTGCAACCGCGAAAAGGTAGTGGCGCTAAAGGGCAATTAGTCAAAGTCAAAGAATTATCCACCAATCCGATACCGCTTCCGTATCTTAATTTACTACTTGATAATAAAGTTGAGGTATCTTTACGAGATATCGGGCGCATCTCCTTGCCATCGATGCCTGCCTTTACGCTGCATAAACTTTTGATAGCTTCGCTCCCCAGTAGAAAACAAAAAAAAGAAAAGGATCTTATACAAGCCTGCGCGGTGGCGAGAAAGATAATTATGGAAGAAAATTTAATGGGCGAGGTCCACGGTTTATTGAAAAAAATGCCAGCATCCTGGCGAAAAAAAATTAATAATTCGGCGCTAACCATATCGAATTACGTTGCAGACTGTAGAGTGGATTTTTCGACATTTTTAACTCTTCCCTGATAAAAGTTCATGCCAATTGAATAATGGGAGCACCTTATGGATATGAGTCAACTCATGGCCCTGTTGATCGCCCAGGGGCAAAAATGGATCAAGGAGCAGCGGGAAGCCTTCCGGCCTTTGGGGCGAGAACTGCCGGACACGGCCATCGCCCAATTTTCCCTGTATTTTGAGGAGCGGCTGCTTCAGAAGGTCAGGCTGGTAACGGTGCCGGTCCTGGAAAATCCCAAATTTCTGGAGGCCTACCGCTCGACCTTCGACGAAAAGGCCATTCCTTTGCTGGATTTCACCAGCTTTTCCGGCATCACCTTCGTGGACACCATCGTCCTGGCAGATCGTTTTGCCTCCGTAGACCCCAATGCCGTCATCTTTCATGAGCTGGTACACGCCGTGCAGTATGATCTCCTGGGGCTGGAAAAATTCGTCGAGCTCTATCTCCTGGGATGGATCAATCAAGGCTTCAATTATGCGGCCATTCCCCTGGAAATGGACGCCTATGAGTTGCAGAACCGCTATGAAGCAGAGCCCACCTCATCATTCCCGGTGGAGGAAGAGGTCTCTCGCAGCCTGGAATTGATGATGGATGACTAACCAAACTCAGCGGCTGAACTTAAGGATTTCTATTTGGCTAGAATTTCTGGTAAAATAATTTAGTTGATAAGGAAAAAGCAGAAGGAGTAGTCAATATGGTTGATATGAACATGAAGGTGGTGGAGCCCCGGAAACTCACTGCGGAGAGCCGCTTCAGATTCCGCTGCCACCCGGGAGTAGCTTGCTTCACCGAATGTTGCGGCAAAACCACCATTATCCTCACGCCGTACGATATCCTGCGCCTGAAAAATCGCCTCAGGATCCCTTCCGGTGAGTTTCTTGAGAAGTATACCCGCACCGAAGATCATGACAAGTCAGGCCTGCCCATGGTCATCATGGACATGCCCCGGTTTGAGGGCAAGTGTCCCTTTGTCAAGCCGGTGACCGGCTGCGAAGTCTATAGCGACCGCCCGGCCACCTGCCGCTACTATCCCATCGGCCAGGGCACCCTCATCACCGAGCCGGTGGAAGGCCAGAAGGCGGTGGAGGAATTTTATTTCTACGTGCGGGAGCCGCACTGCCGCGGCTATGAGGATGAGGCGGAATGGACCGTGGCCACCTGGCGGGAAGACCAGGGCGTGGACCGTTATGACGAAATGAACCTGGAATGGAAGACCATGATGCTGCGCCGGGGAGAAGCCGGCGGCCCGGTCGCCGATGAGCGGGGCAACAAGCTGTTTGCCATGGTGCTGTACGACCTGGACCAGTTTCGCAAGTTCGTCTTCAAGAGCCGCTTTCTGCAGCTCTTTTCGGTGGACCCGGATATTCTGGAGCTGATTTGGGACGATGACGAGGAATTGCTCAAGTTCGGCTATCAATACATCAAGACGGTCCTGAAGATCGAAGAGGCCTTGAAACTCCAGGAAGTGAAGGGCACCGAAGCGACCACGATGACCTTTTAAATGGGGTGTCGGGGCGGCTCGCGAGCCGCCCCGACAGTGACCCAAGGAGCCGAAAACAAGGCGGAGAAACCGGAGCAAGCCAACGTGGCGATCCTGAATAGCTACCGGGTGGTCGCAGTGGTGGGGTTGTCCCCGAAACCCGAGCGCCCCAGTTACCAGGTGGCCCAGTACCTGCAAAATCACGGCTATCGCATCGTTCCGGTGAACCCGGGCTGCCGGGAGATCCTGGGGGAGAAATGCTACCCCGACCTCAAGGACATCCCCTTTCCGGTGGAGGTGGTGGACATCTTCCGGCAGGTGGACGCCATCCCCACCATCGTGGCTGACGCCATTGCGGTGGGGGCCAAGGCGGTCTGGATGCAGCTGGGCCTGGAGGAGCCCCAATCGGCGCAAGAGGCCGAAAAGGCCGGCCTGCGGGTGGTCATGAATCGTTGTATGAAGGTGGACCATGCGGCCCTCGCGGAGGCCGAGTCCTAGTTTTAGCAGGGGTTTTTAAGCGCATCGGGGAGGACTGTTGGTATGGAAACCACCCTCTTTAATAAAAATGGCAAACCCGTAGCCTACATTGCCGATGATGGCGAAACCATCTACCTGTGGGACGGCCGGGCGGTGGGCTATCTTTTTAAGGACCAGGTTTTTGGCTGGAACGGCAAGCAGTTGGGCTGGTTTGCCAACGGCACCATCTTCGATATTTACGGCCTCAGGACCGGTTTTATCAAGAGCAAGTCTCCCATCCCCACGGATATCGAACCCGGAAAACTGGTCAAACAGGTGAAGGGCGCCAAAAGTGTCAGGCAAGGCGCCCTGGCTAAACCGGTCATGTGTTATGGCTATTCCGGCAGATCCCTGGAGGAAATTCTGGAGGAGGGCAGCGCCCTCTAACCGACGTTAGCGGCGCTTTTCTCCAGAATCTCCTGGCCAAGGTTTTTCCATCCTTCTCGAACTAACCGGATTGTCAGGAAGTTTTGATCGTCCCGAATTGAGGGCGGCGGCAATTGGTTTAAGGCTAGCCGGTGCCCCGACTGCGGCAAGCCTTTTTTCTGCCGGACCCATCCCTGGCCCGCAAATCCGGGCGGTGTTCTAAGTGGATCCCCAGCAAGGAATTATTATTGAAATTGCCAGGTTAATGGATTATCCTGGGCCAGACTGTTGCACTCGAGGACTGGCGGATGCAAAATGTTGAAAAAAGGTACGAAAGAAGTGGCAAAGCCAGGCCCTGTTTTCTGGACCAGAAAGATCTGGTGAACCTGGCCCACATCATCCAGGAAACCTTTAGCAAACCTGAAATTGAGCGGTATTTCCGAGTATCCACCACCTTGGGCAATACCCGGGTATTCTCCAATTCCATGGACGATTTTTTGGTCCAGAAGGACTTGCCCGAAAAAATTACCGAACTGTCGTTCTGGATCGAGGGCTGGGATCAAAGGACGCGGTTCGATAAGAACGTTTTGCTGGACTTTAGCAGATATTCGATTCAATTGCATGTCGAAGGCACCGACCCGGTATGGGTTTACGATAAATATAACAACATCATGAAATTCCTTAAAGATAAAAGAGCCTGCTACTGGCCGATCATTATGTTGGAAAAATATATTATATTTTGTATGACTATTATGTTAATAGCCAGTCTGATTCTTTCTTATAGACTGAGGAAAGCGTCTAGTTATGTCAGCGATATCGCTTTGCTGGGAGTTTGGTCCTTGTTAATCTTTTCTGACACCAGAAAAATCTGGCCGTATTCATTCTTGAAATTGAAGGGCACTAAGGCGGCCCTTGATAAAGAAAATATTTTTATGGTGGCGATTATAATGATACTGATACTAGTCCTTTTGGATTTTATCTTGGGGCCTTTTTTTGGCTGACCCCCCGCGGCGCCGGGGCCGGAGAGATATAGATCGGGTCAAAGATTTGACGTAATTAAAAACGGTAACTGAATTAAGCCTCATTATCCAGATCAACCAGTATTGGGCGGCACCGGCCTTCAGGCCGACGCGAGATAGCCTGGGGTCTAACCCCACCGGGAGGAAGCCCACGAATTCTGGGCCGCTCCTCCAGCCCAGCGTCCCTTCCTCCCGGGACGAGGCCACGCCTGAAGCAAAGCTGAGCAACCGGGCTCGCTTGGCCTTTGGACTGGTGTTGCCGGAAGCATCGTCATGCTGGCACGAGTGAAAAGTGGCGCCCTGCGCGGCGTGGATGCCTTCCTGGTGGAGGTGGAGGTGGACCTGGCCCCGGGCATGCCGTACTTTGCCACCGTGGGGCTGCCCGAGGTGGCGGTCAAGGAGAGCAAGGACCGGGTCCGGGCGGCCTTGAAGAATTCCGGCTACAAGTTCCACCGCGGCCGTATCACCATCAACCTGGCTCCCGCCGACGTGCGCAAGGAAGGGACGGGCTTCGATTTACCGGTGGCCCTGGGCATCCTGGCGGCCCAGGGGGTCGTGCCCCAGGAGAGTCTGGAGAAGTATATCATCTTCGGGGAGCTCTCCCTGGACGGCCGTCTCAAGCCGACCCGGGGCATCCTCTCCATGGCCCTGGCCACCCGAGAGGCCGGCCTGGCCCTGATCATCCCCCGGGACAACGCCCGGGAGGCCGCAGTGGTCCAGGGTATCGAGATCTATCCCGCCGATACCCTGGCCCAGTTGGTGGAGTTTCTGGCCGGGCGGGAGCCCCTGGGCACTTTCACTCCTTCGCCTGCCGACGCCGACAGCCTGGCGGTGGCCTATGACCTCGATTTTCGGGAGGTCAAGGGCCAGGAGCCGGTGAAGCGGGCCCTGCTCCTGGCCGCGGCCGGCGGCCACAATGTCTTGATGATCGGGCCGCCGGGGGCCGGCAAGACTATGCTGGCCCAGCGGCTGCCCTCGATCTTGCCGCCTCTGAACCAGGAAGAGGCCCTGGAAACCTCCAAGATTTACAGCGTCATGGGGCTGCTCAAGCCGGGCCATGGGCTCCTGAGCCGGCGGCCCTTCCGGGCCCCGCATCACACCATCTCCGACGCCGGCCTCATCGGCGGCGGCACCACCCCTCGGCCGGGGGAGGTGAGCCTGGCCCATCACGGCGTCCTCTTCCTGGATGAATTGCCCGAATTCAAGCGCTCCACCCTGGAGGTGCTGAGGCAGCCCCTGGAAGACGGGGTGGTGACCATCTCCCGGGCGGCCACCTCCATCACCTTCCCGGCCCGCTTCATGCTGGTGGCCTCGATGAATCCCTGTTTCTGCGGCTTTCACGGCGACGCCCAACGGCTTTGCACCTGCACGCCGCAAAAAATTCAACAGTACCGCGCCCGCATCTCCGGCCCCTTGCTGGACCGCATCGATATTCAGATGCAGGTGGCCGCGGTGCCCTTTCGGGATCTGGCCGAGGCTGCGGGCGGCGAGTCTTCAGACGAGATGCGGGCCCGGGTCTCCCAGGCGCGTGGCCGGCAGGGACAGCGCTTTGCCGGCAGCCGCCAGGTCTTTGCCAACGCCCAGATGACCTCCCGGCTGGTCCAGGCCCACTGCGCCCTCGGGCCGGAGGCGAGGCGGTTGCTCGAGACCGCGGTGGAGCGCCTGGGCCTCTCCGCCCGGGCCTATACCCGGATACTGAAGATCGCCCGCACCATCGCCGACCTGGAGGGCGAGGCCGACATCACCCTGCCCCACGTGGCCGAAGCAGTGCAATACCGCAGCCTGGACCGCAAGTTCGCCAGCCCCGGCGGCGCCATGTTCGTCAAAGAGGTGGGGGGGAGGTATTTAGTTTGAATGGCCTGATTATTTGCGCCTTTATAACTCCTGGAATCCTTGTCTAATACTGCTATGGGGCGGAAAGGCCCTCCCTTGGCCCTCACCCTTCCATACATCTAAATTTACATTTGACAACAACCCTCAATTTGTGCAATGGATGATAATAGGAGGGGAATACTATGAAAATTAAGATGATTTGTATGACATGCATTATTATTGCTGCCATGATTATTTCAGGATGTGCCCAGAGATTAAAGGCAAATATAAATGCTTACACCAGCAAGACTGAATCATCGCAGATAGTGCCTGGTTCAAAAATAGCTGTCGTGGAAAATGATAAGGCTGCAAATCCTCTTCTTGAAGAAGAAGTAAAAATCAAGATAGGGAAGATACTCGAAAAGAAAGGGTATTCTGTCGTACCTATCGAAAAAGCCGATTATCTATTGTTTTATGGTTATGGGATGGGAGGGCCTCGTAGCATAGATATAACTGTACCCAAAGTGGGTGTTGGCTATTTTGCGTCCTCATCAGGGACCAAAATATATTCATTAACAACTGGCACGGGTCATCGGCAGGCAACTATGCATGATAGGTGGCTTCTGATTAATGTGGTTGATGCAAAACAACTAAAAGGGAAAGATAAACCTAAAGCCGTTTGGGTTGGAGACACGACGAGTTCTGGTACCTCATCAGATATGAGGACTGTGATTAACTATTTGTTGGCCACGACTTTTGAATACTTTGGTCAAGATTCAGGGAAAGAAGTAACTACCATCATCCAGAAAGATGACGCAAGGGCTAAGGAATTAGAATTATGAAAAAGATAATTTGGTTAATGGTAACCTCCCTATTGTTACTTCAAGCATGTATCCATCACCAAACGGAAATAGGAAAGAAAATTGACTCTGCGAAAATCGACCAAATAATTGATGGAAAGACAACTGAATCAGAAGCAGTTGCTCTTTTAGGTGAACCACAGCGTGTTACTGAGGCTCCAAATGGGATCAAGGTAATTGGCTATCAATATTATCAAAGCCAAATGTATTCAGGCTTCATACCGGGGCAAACGAAAGGTGATATCACAAGCCAGATGCTTATGTTATGGGTTAAAAATGGCGTGGTAGTCAAGAAATCGGGATCAACCGCCAACATGCCTACCGGGTCGCAAACTGGAAAGACTTTAGTGGTTCCAGATAAGTTCAAATAATGGGGGAGGGTGAAATGTTGAGAAAATTAGTTTCCTTGATACTCCTTGGATGTTTTTTAGCGACTCAAGGATGTTTGGCGGCTGCGGTTGGCTATGCCGGATACGCTGTCAGTTCTTCCAAGGACGAGGCGGCTGATAAGGACGCCCAGGCCAAGCATATACAGACTTACAACACCTATAAAATGGAAATGGAGAAATTGAATCTGGACCGGGAAAAGAGTGGTTTAAAACCTAATCCGATCAAGACCTTTGAAGAATGGAAGCTGGCCCACAATATCCCTACTCCTGCCCCTGAACCGAAAGCCGCAAAGCCAGAACAAGAAAAAGAAGTATCGGCATCCAAATAGATTTTCTGCCATTTTTCCTTTTTCCCAAGCGGCCTCCGGGCAGCTTTTCTTCTGGTTCCCAAGCTCCAGCTTGGGAACCTGTTTGGGCGCAAAGTTCCTGCTTTGCTTAGAAGGATTAAAGCGAATCAACATTTCTGATGCCAAGCAGAGCTTGGCGCCAATTGGGGTCCCCAAGCGGGAGCTGGGGGACGAGAGGGATGGATGTTAAATCTGCTTAAAACCCATTTCGGCTTTGATCGATTTCTGCCTTTGCAGGAGGAGATTATTCGCTGGGTGCTGGCTGGCAAAGATGCCCTGGTGCTGATGCCGACCGGCGGCGGCAAGTCGCTTTGCTATCAATTGCCGGCGCTGATGATGCCGGGATTGACCTTGGTGATTTCACCACTGATTGCGCTGATGAAAGACCAGGTGGACTCTCTTAAGGCTAATGGGATTCCGGCCGAATTCATTAATAGCACTTTAAGTTACGCGGCAATCAATAAAATTCAGCGGCAGGCGCAAGCGGAAGGGATAAAAATTCTTTACGCGGCGCCGGAACGCTTGATCCTGCCTGAATTTCAGCACTTCTTGAAGAAAATCAAAGTCAGTTTGATGGCTATCGATGAATCCCACTGTATCAGCGAATGGGGGCATGATTTTCGCCCCGATTACCGCAATCTTAAGATGCTGAGAGATATCTTTCCCGAGGTCCCGGCGCTGGCACTGACGGCCACGGCCACCCAAAAGGTGCGGGAGGATATAATTTCCCAGTTATCACTCGATCAAGCGAAAATATTTATCTCCAGCTTCAATCGTCCCAATCTAGCCTATACCGTGCTTCCCAAAAAGGATTCATACGACCAACTGATTGAATTATTACGGCGGCACCAGAATGAAGCAGCGATCATTTATTGTTTTTCCAGAAAAGACACCGAGCATTTGGCGGCGGATTTGCGGAACGAAGGATTCAAGGCGCTGTCTTATCACGCCGGACTGGAAGGCGAGGCGCGGAGAACTAATCAAGAGAAATTCATTCGAGACGAAGTGCAAATTATCGTGGCGACGATTGCCTTCGGGATGGGCATCGACAAGCCGGATGTGCGCCTGGTGATTCACTATTCTCTGCCCAAATCGATTGAAGGCTACTACCAGGAAACCGGGCGGGCCGGGCGCGACGGGCTTCCGAGCCAGTGCGTTCTTTTTTATTCTTACGCGGATTCAATTAAACAGCAGTATTTTATCCGGCAGATAGAAGATGAGACCGAGCGGAAAAATACGTATCGGAAACTCGAACAGATGGTTGAATATTGTGAGTTAGCAACCTGTCGCCGCCATCATTTACTTTCATATTTTGGAGAAGATGATCAACCGGAAAAATGCCAAGGATGCGATGTTTGCCTGTCGACGGAAGAAGAATTTGATGCGACCAAAATCAGCCAAAAAATTATTTCGGCTATTATTCGAACTGGGGGACGCTTTGGGCTAGGTTATATTATCGACGTACTGCGCGGCGCCAAGAATAAAAAAATCCTTGAACGTGATCATCATAAGTTGTCGGTATACGGTATTGTTAACGATTTTTCCAAGGAAGACTTAAGGCACATTATCAGTCAATTGATTTCCAGAAAGCTGATTATAAAAGGCGGCGATGAATATCCGATTCTTGAATTAAGTCCGCGTGGCAGGGATTTTTTGAAGCAGCGGGAAAAAATTTGTTTACCTAAACTTAAATCCAGCGTCCAATCGCCGCAACCAAGTGAGGCACTTGCTACCGAATACGATATGGAACTATTTGAAAAACTGCGGCTCTTGCGCAAAAAAATCGCCGATGAAAAAAGGGTGCCGCCGTTTGTCGTCTTTGGCGATCTGGCCCTGCGCCAAATGGCTTTATATCTGCCGCAAAGCGAGGAGAAATTTTCAAGGATCAGTGGAGTGGGCGAGGAAAAGCTGAAGCAATATGGCCAAGTATTTACGGAGGTTATTCAAACTTACGCTCGGGAAAATAATCTCCGCGAAAAAGATATTCCCGTAAAAAGATCGGCAACGCCACGCCGGCTAAGTCATTTGGGACCGACCTATCAGGAAACCAAGAAGTTGTTGCTTAAAAAAAAGTCAATTGAGGAAATGGCCAGGATGAGAAGTCTTTCGGTCGGGACCATCGCCGCTCATATTGAAAAGTTGGTCAGGTCCGGAGAAAAAATTGATCTCGGCTATTTAAGGCCGCCGGTGGAGAAATTCAAAGAAATAAAGGCAGCATTTCAAAAAATTGGCGGGACAGCATTGTCGCCTGTTCGGGAAATGCTTGGCGGACAAGTTTCATACGAAGAATTAAGAATAGCCAGGCTATTGATAAAATCGTAGATATTATAGAAAATTTCTTCCCTCCTTGCCCCGGGGCTGCGGCCGACCTATTTTTTAAAGAGGGCCTGGTTGGGTCCGGCGGCGTGGTGCTGGTTCACAACCGCCCTAAATTTATGAACAAGGAGAGACGGCCATGGGTTATACTATCGCAGGACTAAAGACCAAGATCCTGGAGATGTACCCGGAAATTGAGAAGTTGGGGGTGGTTTCCTCCCTGACTTTCGACGACGAGAAGAAGGCTTACCTGCTGAAGCTGAAAAAGGGCGTCCACGAACTGGGCACCTATATCGACAAGGTTGACGCCACCCGCTGCCTGGACGGGCATGTGTGCGTGAGCCTGGGGGTGCAGGTGCGGCAATTTTTGGATAATTTTAAGGAAGGGTAGTAGAATAAGTAGTAATATAATAAGATGATTTGGTAGAGGGCGTCCGGCGCTAAATTGTCATTTTTGAGAGAGCGAAGCGACCATAACATCTCAAGACGAAACTCGGCGCGGCGCTCAGAATGACAAAGAGCCAGGGGCCGCTCCTAGATTATTAATGGGAGCGGAAAAGAGATTACTTCCCCCTCACCCTAACCCTCTCCCCCATTGGGGGAGAGGGGATAGTTTGATCATGAATGAAGGTGTGGAACAACCGCCCCCGGTTGTTCAAGCACAGGCTGGAAAGCCTGTGCTACCGATGCCCCGGCAGGTAAGGCGCCTGCCTTTCGTAAGTAAAGGGCGCGTAAGCAGTGCCAGAAGCTGGGTTTCTGGTGCGCCAGGCGCCCCCGACGGAGCACAGGCGGAACGCCTGTGCCACTTCTTTGGATCCCAAGTGCAAAACTTGGGAACCAAAAAGAAAAGTTAAGGGCGCCCCAGCGGGTCGCGACAAAACCTATCAGGCTTTTTAAAGCGAATGATGAACATCTTTAAACCGAACCCCGACCGGATGGAGCATTACCATTGGCGGCGGCGCTGGGCCAAACGCCTGAACTGGGTGCTCTACGGCCTGATCTTTACCGCCTTTCTGGGGACCGCCGGGGCTGCGGGCTACGTCTATTACCATTTCTTGAGCGACCTGCCGGATTTCACCGCCATCAAGGAGTTCCGGCCCCCGGTGGTGACCGAGATCTTTGCCCGGGACGGCCAGCGCATCGGCGAGTTCTATAACGAAAAGCGCATCGAAGTGCCTTACAGCCGCCTGCCCCGGCACCTGATCATGGCCTTTGTGGCTGCGGAGGATGCCAGGTTTTTCGAGCACCCGGGGGTGGACGTCAGCGGCATCGTCCGGGCCTTTTTCCGCAACCTGGAGGCCGGCCGGACGGTCCAGGGCGGCAGCACCATCACCCAGCAGGTGGTGAAACGCATCCTGCTCACTCCGGAAAAGACCTTTGCCCGGAAGATCAGGGAAGCGGTCCTGGCCTATCGTATCGACAATTACCTGAGCAAGGAAGAGATCCTCCACATCTATCTCAATCACGTCTTCCTGGGGCATGGCTCCTACGGGGTGGAGGCTGCGGCCCTGGAGTACTTCTCCAAGCACGTGGAGAATCTGAACCTGGCCGAGGCCGCCATGTTGGCGGGCATCCCCCAGAAGCCCAGCGGCTACGATCCGTATCTCAACCCCAAGGCCGCCAAGGAGCGCCAGACTTACGTGCTGCGGCGGATGGCCGAAGTGGGCTTCATCACCAAGGCCGAGGAAGAGGCGGCCCTGAGGCAGCCCATCAAGCTGAAGCCTTACCGGCCGGCATGGATCAAGGAATGCGGCTATTTCAACGAGCATGTCCGGACCCTGTTGGAGGACCGTTTCGGCAAGGACTCGGCCTATAACCTGGGCCTCAAGGTCTATACCACCGCGGACGTGGAGTTGCACAAGGTCGCCCAGCAGGCCATCGAGGCCGGGATCGACGGGGTGGTGCACCGCAACGGCTACCGGGGACCCCTCAAACATGTCAGCGGCAAGGAACTGGCCGCCTACCAGGTCCGGCAAACCAAATATTATAACAAGTATCCGCCGCGGAAGGGCCTGTCGGTGACGGCGCTGGTGAGCCAGTACGATAAGAAACGCCAGGCGTTGAATCTCCGCCTGGGGGACCAGTGGGCCGTTTTACAGGATAGCAATACCAAGGCGGTCAAGGGCTTCTCCATGAGGGCGCTGCGTCCCGGGGACGTGGTGCAGGTGCGCCTGCTGAGCCGGGATCGCAAGAGCAAGGTCTGGACCGCGGAGCTCATCGCCGCCCCCATGGTGCAGGCCGCGGTGATGTCCATGGAACTGAAGACCGGCAGGGTTCGGGTGCTCATGGGCGGCAAGGACTTTGGCGACAGCACCTTCAACCGGGCCACCCAGGCCCGGCGGCAGCCGGGCAGCGCCTTTAAGCCCATCATTTACGCCGCCGCCATCGAGCGGGGCTTCCGGCCCGACTCCACTCTGCTGGATGAGCCCATATCCCTGCCCGGCGGCAAACACGGCCAGGTCTGGTCGCCCCAGAACTACGACCACAAGTTTAACGGCCCCATCAGTCTGGCCAGCGCCCTGGCCCACTCCCGCAACGTGCCCACGGTGCGCCTGATGATGTCCATCGGGGTGCCGGCTACCGTGAAGATGGCCAAGACCCTGGGGATCATCAGCCCCATCTTTCCCAATTACGCCTCGGCCCTGGGGGCTTCGGAGGTCACCCTGTTCGAGCTTACCCGGGCCTACTCGGTCTTCCCCAACCAGGGGGCCCTGGTGGAGCCGGTCTTCATCGAACGTATCGAAGACCGGGACGGCCGGGTGCTGATGGATTATCATCTGCAAAAACACCAGGTGATAGATGCCTCAACGGCCCAAACCATGGTCCATCTGATGCTGGGGGTGGTGGAACGGGGCACCGCCACCCGGGTGCGGGTCCTGGGCCGGCCCATGGCCGGCAAGACCGGCACCACCAACAAGACCCGGGACGCCTGGTTCATCGGTTATACGCCTTCGTTGATCACCGGGGCCTGGGTGGGGATGGACGATGAGCACAGCCTGGGAGCCAAGGAGACCGGGTCCCAGGCGGCGGCGCCCATCTTCATCAGCTATATGAAGGAAGCCCTGAAGGGGCAGGCCGTGGAGGAATTTCCGGAAACGCCGGCCACCATCCTGGCCAAGAAGGGTGCGGAGGCGAAGGCGGAGGCGGCGGACGACGAAGCCGCGGATGGCGACGAATCTTTCTATCCCGAAGAACAGGCGATTCAAGAGAAGACCCCCGATAAGCCCCAGGCCTCCAGCCAGCAATTCTTCAAAGAAGACCTGGAAGAATAAAGGCGGTTTTCTGTTCCCCGTTTGCGGTTTTCTGTATATAAAAATAGAAACAAAGGTAGGGGCGTGAGTCATCACGCCTTTGCCATTCAGGGCCTTAAAAAGTAGCCAGTAGTCAGTAGCCAGTGGCCAGTAAAAACAACAATTAAGGGATCTAGGGTGGTTTTACAGGTCAAAATTACTCAACAAATAAGCAAGTTGTTATTATAGCGCGGCCCGTGGCCGCCGAAATTCGACAATTATCGGGAGCGAAGAATGCGGGAAATCGAGGTGGCCAAAGTCACCCAGGCAGTGAAAGAGGCGGCCATTGCCGCCAATTATGAACCGGGAGAAGACCTCCTGCGGGCCCTGGCCCGGGGGGCGGCGGAAGAGGAATCGGAAAGCGGCCGGGAGATCTTCCGGCAATTGCTGGAAAACGCCCGTATTGCCCGGGAGGAGCGCGTGCCCATGTGCCAGGACTGCGGCCTGGCCGTGGTCTTCGCGGAGTT
>JAPLJC010000109.1 GCA_026388765.1 Deltaproteobacteria bacterium | reverse complement strand
AAGGAATTCCCCAAAACCCCCTGGGCGCAAAGACCAAGAGTTGAGCAAAATGTCTGCCTCGACTGCCACGCCTCTGATTTGATGAAGGAGGATTATCGGGGCATCCCGGCTGAGTGGCGGAAGAGCTGGCATTACCAAAATGGGGTGTCCTGTCAGGACTGCCACGGCGGCGACCATAAAGATGCCGCCAGGTCCATGAAGCCGGAAAGCGGTTTCGTGGGGGTGCCGAAACCTAAAATGGTGCCGGAGTTCTGCGGTAAATGCCACCTCGGCATCAAAGAGAACTACCTTGAGAGCGGCCACGGCAAGGCCTTAAAGGCCACCGGTAAAGGTCCCAACTGCGTGACCTGCCACCACTCCCATGACGTCCAAAAGGCGGATATCAACATCATCAACGAAAAATTGTGCGCCGTCTGCCATACTTACGATCGGGCCAGGGAGATGAAGGCGGCTCTGTTGCTGACTGAACAAAAGATCAACGAGATTGACCGCGATCTCAAGACCTTGAAGGCCGGATTAATTGCCACCCTAGATGAGGAAAAGGTCCTATTCCAAACCCAGGCGGAGTACAGGACCTTTTTTCATACCGTGGATGTTAAATTGGTACAAGCCAAGACGGGGGAGTTTTCCAAGAAACTTGCTACCATAATGCAGCAGGTCCGGAAGGGCTTCCAGGAGTTGAAATTCCGTCAAGACTTTTCCATCTTTATCATGCTTATCTTCGTCGGCCTGGGAGTCACTCTCTTCCTTTTCGGTCGCAAATCGGAATAACCCAATTGTAATAAAGTCGTCCAGACCGCGATCCGCCGTTACCGGCTGCAGCAGTCGCTGGAAGAGCCCTGGCCTGGCGAAAAAAGCTCTTGGGGTTAAGACTTTTTCGTAAACCTGGCGGCCATCCGCCTCTGGAATGATTCCAGATAGATATAGAAGACCGGGGTGATATAGAGGGTCAGAAGCTGGGAGATGAGCAGGCCGCCCACCACGGAAATGCCCAGGGGCCGGCGGGCTTCGGCCCCGGCCCCGAACCCGAGGGCGATGGGCAACGCCCCCATGAGGGCCGCCATGGTGGTCATCATGATGGGCCGGAAGCGAATCAGGGCCCCGGCATAGATGGCCTCCTGGGGGCTCTTGCCGCTGGTCCGCTGGGACTCCAGGGCGAAGTCGATCATCATGATGGCGTTCTTTTTGACGATGCCCACCAGCATGATGACCCCCACAAAGGCATAGATGTTCAGTTCCATGTGGAAGAGCATCAGGGCCAGCAGGGCCCCCACCCCGGCGGACGGCAAGCCCGAGAGAATGGTTAGGGGGTGGATGAAGCTCTCGTAGAGGATACCCAGGATCAGGTAAATGACCAGGATGCACATGATCAGCAGGAGCCACAGGCCCCGGGTGGAGGCCTGGAAGGCCTGGGCGGCCCCCTGGAAATTGGTGGAAATGGTGGCCGGCAGCAATTGCCGGGCCATTTTTTCCACCCCGGCCACTACATCGCCAAGGGGCGTGCCCTCCTTCAGGTTGAAGGAAATGGTCACCCCGGGGAGTTGCCCCATATGGTTCACGGTGAGGGGCCCCAAGCCTTTGGTCAGGGTGGCCAAGGCATCCAGAGGCACCAACTGGCCGCTGGAGGCCCGCACGTAGAGCAATTGCAGGGCCTCTGGGTCCATCTGGTATTTCGGGTCCAGTTCCATGATCACCTGGTATTCGTTGTTGGGGGCGTAGATCGTGGAGATCTGCCGGGAGCCATAGGCGTAATAGAGGGCGTCTTCGATCTGCTGGGCACTGATGTTTAAGGTGGCCGCCTTGTCCCGGTCGATGACCACGTTCACCTGGGGGTTTTTGATTTGCAGATCGCTGTTGACATCCAGCAGTCCGGGAAGGCTCCGCATCTTCTCTTGCAGCAAAGGGGCATACTTGTAAAGTTCACCGATATCCGGACTTTGCAGGGTGAACTGGTACAGGCCCTTGGTCAGCATGCCACCGAGACGGATGGTGGGCAGAATCTGCGGGTAAACTTTGATTCCCGGGATGGTGGCGAACTGCGGCCTCAGTTGCTGAACGATTTGCTCCGCCGGCGGCCGCTGGCTGCGGGGGACCAGGCGGATAAAAACGCGCCCCGTATTGCCGGCCACGTTGGGCCCGCCCGCCCCGATGGAGGAGAAAAAGTTGGCCACATAGGGATTCTTGGCGACGATGGCCGCCACCTGCCTCTGCAGCTTCATCATGGCGTCGAAAGAGATGCCCTCGGCCGCTTCAGTAAAAGCGAAGACTGACCCCTGGTCCTCGTTGGGCAAAAAACCCATGGGCATGCCCAAAAATAGAGCCCCGGTTAGCAGGAGGAGCAGAAGTGAGACGATCATGGTGCCCCGGCGGTGGCGGAGCACCCATTGGAGGGTCCGGTCATAGGTGGCCAACATCCCCTGGAAAAAGCGTTCCGTCACGGCATACAGGCGGCCGTGGCGCTCCTCCCGGGGCGGCTTGAGGAAGCGGCTGCACAGCATGGGAGTGAGGGTCAGGGAGACCAGGCCGGACACCAGGATGGCCGCCACGATGGTCACGGCAAATTCGTGCAGCAGCCGGCCCAGGATGCCGCCCATGAAAAAGACCGGGATGAAGACCGCAGCCAGGGACAGGGTCATGGATAAGATGGTGAAGCCGATCTCCCGGGAGCCCGTCAGGGCGGCCTGAAGGGGCGCCTCCCCCATCTCCATGTGGCGTACGATGTTTTCCAGGACCACGATGGCGTCGTCCACTACGAAGCCCACCGAGAGGATCAGGGCCATCAACGACAGGTTGTCCAGACTGTAATCCAGGATATACATGACCGCAAAGGTGCCCACGATGGACATGGGCAGGGCCAGGCTGGGGATGACGGTGGCCGACAGGTTGCGCAGGAAGAGAAAGATCACCAGGATCACCAGCCCCAGGGCCAAAAGCAGAGTAAACTGGACGTCGTTGACCGATTCCCGGATGGTGACGGAGCGGTCATAGAGGCTGACGATGTCCACCGAGGCGGGAATCTGCTGCCGCAGGATAGGCAGCAACTTATTGATGGCATCCACCACTTCAATGGTGTTGGTCCCCGGCTGGCGTTGGATCGCCAGAACGATGGCCCGGTCGTTCTTAAACCAGGAGGCGATCTTGTCGTTTTCGACGCTGTTGATCACCCGGCCCAAGTCCTCCAGGCGCACGGGCTTGCCACCGCGGTAGGCCACGACCAGGGGCCGATACGCCGGCGCGGTGAGGAGCTGTCCGGTGGCCTGCACCGTGACGGCCTGGTGGCTGCCGTACAGGGTACCGGTGGGGATGTTGACGTTGGCGTTCTTGACCGCGTCGCCCACCTCATTAATGCCCAAACCCTTGCTGGCCAGCCCCTTGGGGTCCAGTTGGATGCGCACCGCGTACTTTTGCGCCCCGAAGACCTGGACCTGGGCCACCCCGTTGATCATGGAAATGCGCTGTGCCATGAGGGTTTCGCCGTATTCGTCCACGGTATACAGGGGCAGGGTGTTCGAGTACAGGGCCAGGTAGAGGACCGGCTGGTCGGCGGGATTGACCTTCTGATAGGTGGGCGGCGTGGGCAGTTCCGGGGGCAGCTGCGCCGCCGCCTTGGCAATAGCCGCCTGGACGTCCTGCCCGGCGGCATCGATGGACCGGCTCAGATTAAACTGCAGGGTGACCTGGCTGAGTCCGAGGGCATTGGTGGAACTCATCGAATCGAGCCCCGCGATGGTGGAGAACTGGCGCTCCAGGGGGGTCGCCACCGCCGAGGCCATGGTCTCCGGGGAGGCCCCGGGGAGGGTGGTGGTCACCAGAATGGTAGGAAAATCGACGTTGGGCAGATCGCTGACCGGCAGGTAGCGATAGCTCATGGCCCCGAAGAGCAGGATGGACAGCATGACCAGGGTGGTCATGACCGGCCGGCGGATGAAGAGTTCGGTAAAGTGCATAGGGCTGCTCGCGGCCGGCTACAGCCCGCTCTTGATCTCCACCTTGGCGCCTTTCACCAGCCTGATCTGCCCGTCGATCACGACCCGGTCCCCGGCAGCCAGACCCTGCTTGACCACGACATCGCCGTTCAGGTTCCGTTCCGTTTCCACCGGGCGGGTCTCCACCGTCAGGTCGGGCTTGACCAGCCAGACGAACTGACCTTCCTGGCCGGACTGGATGGCCTGGGACGGCGCCAGGATGACGTTGGGTTCCTCGGTTAACTTCACCACCACATTGACAAACAGTCCCGGCCACAGCTTCTTGTCGGCATTGTCATAGGTCGCCTTGCACTGGATGGTGCCGGTGGTCAGGTCCACCGCGTTATTGATAAAGCTGAGCACCCCTGCCTCCGGATGCTGTGGATCGGTGGGAATCACCGCCTCAACCTTGATCTTCTCCTGCGCCATGAATTTCTTGAGGGTCGGCAAATTCTTTTCCGGCACCGCAAAGGTCACATAGATGGGCTGAATCTGGTTGATGACCAACATGGCGGTGTCGGCGTTCTCTTTGATCATGTTGCCCTGGTTCGCCAGCAGATTGCCGGTGCGGCCGCTAATGGGGGCCTTGATGTAGCAATAGCTGAGATTGAGCCGGGCATTTTGCACCGCCACCTGATCGGCGTTGACCACGGCGGCCAGGGACTCGGCCGTGGCTTTGGCCTGGTCGTAATCCTGCTGGCTGACGAATTGCTTCCGGACCATCTCCGCATAACGTTTCAGGTCGCTCTGGGCCTTGCCGGCCAGGGCTTTATCTTTCTCCAGGTTGGCCTCGACCGTTTTCAGGGCCGCCTCATGCGGGCGGGGATCGATGACGAAGAGCAGCTCGCCCTCCTTGACGTCCTGCCCTTCCTTAAAATTGACCCGGACCAGCTGCCCGGCCAGCCGGGATTTGATGGACACGGTGGCATAAGCCTCCACGTTGCCGATGTTGCGGATCTCCACCGGCACCGTCTGCGTCTTCACCTCGGCCACCAGCACCGGCACCGCGGCCGGCGGCGGCGGCTGCTTCTCGGAGCAGGCCGCGATGGAGAAAATGATTGCCAGCAAAAAGGCCACGGAGACGAGAAAAAGGCGATTAGAGCGGCAGGAGCCTCTATCTGGGTTTAAGCGGAATAAAAGGTTCAATTTTTCTTGATTAACCGATCCATTGGGTTATTTCCAGCCATGGAGCCGGGCCTTCCGAGCCCCGAACTCTCGGGTCGTCTAGATCATCTTGATTATAATAAACCTTGCTCTCTTAATCCAGCAAGAATATCAAAGGTTTTTGCCGGCTTAAGGCGGACCCGTATGCCGCCTGGGGTTCATCACCCCTGGGTGGCCGCCTAAATCGGCAGAAGAATCCCCGCCAATCATACCGGCTTCAAGACCCTTACCAGTCGTCCTCCGAAGGCTTTCCCGGCCCGACCCTGCCAAGAATACAAGTATACTTTTACTTAAAATAATGTGATAAAGTATGCCTTGAGTCAGATGTAGAAAGACGGCAGCCTGACATTAACGAGAAACGGCTCTGGACCTTCGCCAGGGACGGTATCGGCCGAAAACTGGCGAATAATCCTGCGACATAACTTCTTTTCAGGAGGAAAAGATCATGTCCAGCCCAAGGAAAGGTCGCGTCGGCAAAGGCCGGGCTTATGCCCTGCCGGTAATTTTCGCCTTGATGATCCTGGCCTGGGGGATGGGCCTGCCGCGGGCCTCCCTGGCCGAGCCCGGGACCTGGAGTTACACCGGCGCCATGAGTACAGCCCGGTCCTACCACACGGCTACCCTGCTCCCCGCCGGCCGGGTCCTGGTGGCGGGGGGGGTTAATTCTAACCCCGCCAACTATCTTGCCAGCGCAGACCTCTATTACCCGGTCCTCGGGACCTTCAGCCTCCTAGCTGCTCCCATGGGCGCCGCCAGAGCTAATCACACGGCCACCCAGCTCCCCGGCGGCCTGGTCCTGATCGCCGGGGGAGGAAATTCCACTTCTGAACTTAACACTGCGGAGCTATTTAACCCCCTCTCCGGGACCTTTAGCTCCACCACCGGCGGGATGGCTGCCGCCAGGTCTAATCACACGGCCACCCTGCTGCCCAGCGGCAAGGTCCTGGTAGCGGGCGGAAAACATGGTCCTGGCGTGCTTGCTCTTGCGGAGCTCTATGACCCGGGCACCGCGACCTGGGGTCCCACCGGCTCCATGGGTACCGCCCGGCAGCATCACACGGCCACCCTGCTGCCCAACGGCAAGGTCCTGGTGGTGGGCGGGGACGATGGTACTGACGCTCTTCCCGGTGACGCTCTTCCTCTTCCCAGTGCGGAGCTCTATGACCCCGCCACCGGGACCTGGGGCCTCACCGATCCCTACCCGCTGGCCCGCACTTTGCACACGGCCACCCTGCTGCTCAACGGCAAGGTCCTGGTAGCGGGCGGTGGGGATTTTACTAATACTTATAACAGTGCCATACTCTATGATCCGGCCACCGGCGCCTGGAGCAGCACCGGGGCCATGACCGACGCCAGAGAAGGCCACACGGCCACCCTGCTGGTCAACGGCAAGGTCCTGATGGCGGGAGGAGCCCGCAGCCAACTCAGCAATCCCACGGAGCTCTATGATCCGGTCTCCGGGACCTTCAGCCCCACCGGCTCCCTTAACGCTAACCGGTTTTTTCACGCGACTACCCGGCTGACCACCGGCAAGGTCCTGGTGTCCGGGGGAACTGTTGGTTTGGGTTTGGAACTGGCCAGTGCGGAGCTCTATGAACCGGAGCCGCCTCCCGTCGTCAAGCTGCCTTCCTTGTTGGCCTTCTACCTCTTCGAGGGCAACGCTCAGGATGCCAGCGGCAACGGCCGCCACGGCACGATCAACGGGACTCTCCAGCAGGTGGCGGGTTACGAGGGGCAGGCCTATTATTTCAACGGGGGCGCCAACTACATCACCATCCCCCTGGACATCAACCCGGCCCAATACCCCAGGCTGACCATGGGCGGTTGGGCCTGGATTGGCGGGAACACAGCCATCCAGACCGTTCTCAGCCAGGACAACGGCGGGTTCGACCGCACCCTGGGCCTCGACAATCGCGGCAATGGCAACGGCTGGTCGGCCTTCTGCGGCGCCACGGCCAAGGTTCTGGGAGCCGTGCCGGGGATCATGGGGTCCTGGACCTTCGTGGCCGTCAGCTATGACCAGGCGGCCCAGACCGTCAAGCTCCAGGTGAACGACATGGTGCTCACCAAAACCGGGGTAACCCTGGGCCAGGGCGCCAATCAGCTGTATATCGGCGCCACTCCCCAACTCAATGGCTTTTTCACCGGGGCCATCGATAATGTCTTCGTTTTCGGGGACGTCCTCACAGATGCGCAGATTGCCTACATCCGCAACGGCGGGGCCCAGGCCATCCGCAGCGCGGTCAAGGGCAAAGGCACGGTTCCCATCCTCGGGCTGCTCCTGGGCGATTGACCGGCCCTTTAGGCCGAAAAATTCATATAATCATCACTCAAAATCAAGGAAAATGGAGAGCAGGCGCCCTCGCCTGCAAAAAAAACAGCCGAGGGCGGCTGTTCTCCATAAAACAATCTGCTTTTTGAAACAATTATTATTAGGTAGTAACATCGACTAGATAGCCATGATTTAAAAAATGTCGTGAATAATCCTGGTTAGGCCACGTGCTTCTTGAAGCGCAGCACCGCCAGGGTCAGCATGGCCAGGCCCAGGACGGTCATGGAGAGCATCTCCGGCCACAGCAGGGCCAGGCCGGCGCCCTTGAGAAAGATGCCCTGGACCACGATGACGAAGTACATTAGAGGGTTGAGCAAGGTCAGGTATTGGAAGACCTGCGGCATGTTGGCGATGGGGAAGATGAGGCCCGAAAGCAGGATGGCCGGGGTCAAAAAGAGGTTGCCCGCCATCATGGCCTGCTGCTGGGTGGAGGCGACGGTGGAGATGAGCAGTCCCAGGCCCACGGAACTAAAGAGAAAGCAGATGGTTCCCAGGAGCAGGACCAGGATATGGCCCCGGAAGGGCACCTCGAACCAGAGGACCCCGACAATGGTTATCAGGAGAACGTCTCCCAGGGAGATGAGGACAAAGGGGATGGTCTTGCCCAGCATCAGCTCGATGGGCCGGATGGGGGTCACCAGGATCTGCTCCAGGGTGCCGATCTCCTTTTCGCGCACCACCGCCAGGGCCGTGAGCATCAGGGAAAGGAGCAGCACCACCATGGCGATGACCCCCGGCACCATGGAGTAGCGCGAAATCAGGTTGGGGTTGAACCAGGCCCGGGGCTCGAGGCGCAGGGGGGCGGCGAGCTTCCCGGCCCACTCCGAGCCCCGGCGTTGGAAGCGGGCCTGCAACTGCTCCTGGGCATAGTCGCCGATGACCGTGCTGGCGTAGCGGGTGACGATGAGGGCGGCGTTGGAGTCGGTGGCGTCCACGATCACCTGGAGCTGGCCGGATTTCCCCTGCCGCAACTGCTTGGCAAAGTCCCACTGGATCCACAGGGCCATGGTGATCTGGCCGTGGTCGATGAGGTCCAGGAGTTCCTTCTGGCTGTTGAGGTAATATTTCACCTCGAACCAGTCGGTGGACCGGAAGCGGTTGATCAGGTCCCGGCTCTCCATGGTGCGGCTTTCGTCGAAAATGGCCGTGGCCACATGCTTGATGTCGAAGTTGACCACGTAGCCATAGGCGAGGAGTTGCACCAGGGGCGGCACGATGAGGAAAAAGCGCAGCTTCTTATCCCGCCAGACCTGGATAAATTCCTTGCGGATGATGTGCCGGATGCGGCGAAACATTTTTAGCAGTTAGCTGTCAGCTTTTAGCAGTCAGCTTTTCTAACCTCTCTAATTTGATCATAACATCTGGCATTCACTAATCCCCCCAATATCCCACTCATTTTGATTTTACTAAATGCTAACTGCTAATCGCTAACTGCTCTAACGAATCTTCTTCTCAAACTTCCTAATGGCCAGTAAAACAAAAAAACTGGCCGCGGCCGCCAGCATCAGGGCGCTGGGCCACAGCACCTTGAGGCCGACGCCCTTGAGATAGATGCCCTTGGAGATGGTCACCACGTAGCGGGCCGGCACCAGATAAGAGAAGATCTGCAGCGGCAAGGGCATCAGGTAAATGGAGAAGACGAACCCCGAAAGCAGGAAGGCCGGCAAAAAGGTGGTAAGCATGGCCATCTGGAAGGCCTGCAACTGGTTTTCGGCGCTCACCGAAATGAGCAGCCCCTGGCCCAGGGTGGCGATGAGGAAGAGGGCCGACAGAAAGATGAGCAGCAAGACGCTGCCCCGCAGCGGCACGTCAAAAAGAAACTTGCCCAGGGCCATGACGATGGCCATGTCCAACATACCGATAATGAAGTATGGCCCCAGCTTCCCCAGGAGGAGCTCGGTCTTCTTCAGAGGCGTGGCCATCAGGCCCTCCATGCTGCCCCGCTCCAGTTCCCGCACCACGGTGAGGGCGGTGAGGAGCGCCCCCACCACCGTCATGATCACCGCGATGAGGCCGGGAACGATGTAGTTCCGGGACTCCAGGGACTCGTTGAACCAGAAGCGCACCTGGGTGTCCACCGGCGCCGCCACCCGGGCCGGCCCCTTGGTCTGCAGGCGCTGCACCAGGAGTTTTTCATTATAGGCGGTGGCCACTATCTGGACGTAGCCCAGGACGATGTTGGCGGTATTGGAGTCGGTGCCGTCCACCAGGGCCTGGACCACCGCGGTCTGGCCGGTTTGAAAAGACCAGCTGAAGTCGTAAGGGATCATCACACCCGCCTGGACCTTTCTGCCGGTGATGAGGTCCTTGAGCTCGTCATAGCTGGTGACGTAACGTACCAGCTTGAAGTATTGCGTGGCCCGAAAATGCTTGATGAAGTCCTCGCTGAGCTGGCTGCGCTCCTGATCGTACACCGCCACGGTGACGTCCTTGATGTCGAAGGTGAGGGCATAGCCATACAGCAGCAGGAGCACCACCGGCAGCAGGATGACCTGGAGCAGGCTGATGGGGTCCCGGCGGATGTGGATAAATTCCTTGCGGAAAATGGCCCAGGTACGGCGCAGGTTCATGTGTAGCTCTCAGCTTTCAGCGGTCAGCTTTCAGCTTTTTAATGAATGAGGTCAGCATCTTCTTCACTTCCACTGTTTCTTTGCTGAGCTTTTCAAAATTCAAGTTATTCAAGATTTCCAGGTCATGTGCAAGCAATAAATGGTATTCCAGTTCTGTGGCTGAACCCATGGCAATTAGAAGGAATCTGGAAAAATCGGCATCACTATTCCTTCCGCAGCCTTCAGCAATATTAGCTGGAATAGAAGCACAAGATCGACGAATTTGGTTTGTCAGTCCATATAACTCTTCTTTCGGAAAGTTCTCTGTCACTTTATAAATATCCAAAGTCAACTGATGGCTCTTCTGCCAAACCTTCTGTTTTCTGAAATCTTTCATCTTCTTTAGCTTTTGCTTTTAGCTCTTAGCTTTTGCCTTTAGCTGACCGCTGACAGCTGAAAGCTGATAGCTTTTTTATCCTTCCCCCGCCCGCTGGACCAAGGCAATGAAGGCGTCCTCCAGGCTGGGCGGCACCCGCTCGATGTGGCGCAGCAGGGCGATATTATGGGCCTGCAGCGTCTCTTCGATGTACCGCTCCCCTGCCTCGGGTTGGGCCACCGCCACGTGCAGGCCGTCGCCGAAGACCGCGGCCTCGGCCACCTGGGGCAACTGCTTGATAAGGTCCAGGGCGGCATCGAGATTGTCGGGGTGTACCGCCA
This sequence comes from Deltaproteobacteria bacterium, assembly GCA_026388765.1. GTDB lineage: Bacteria > Desulfobacterota > Desulfobaccia > Desulfobaccales > 0-14-0-80-60-11 > JAPLJC01. The sequence continues at coordinate 5,062 of JAPLJC010000109.1, read as the reverse complement.
GGATGGTCTCTTTCACTTCCTGCTTCAGCTCCCGGGGGGTGCCCTGGGCCACGATCCGGCCCTGGTAGATGAGGACCAGCCGGTCGCAGAATTCCGCCTCCTCCATGTAATGGGTCGTCACCAGGATGGTCACCCCTTGCTGCGCCATGGCGTAGATCAGGTCCCAGAAATTGCGCCGGGAGATGGGGTCCACCCCGCTGGTGGCCTCGTCCAGAAACAGGATGGCAGGTTCATGGATGATGGCTGAGGCCAGGGCCAGGCGCTGCTTCAGGCCCAAAGGTAAAGTGCGGGTCAGGTCATGGCGGCGGTCTTCCAGGCCCACCAGGTGAAGCACCTCGGCGATCCGCCGATGGAGCCGGTCGCTGGCCAGGCCATAGACCCCGCCGAAGAAGTCCAGGTTCTCTTCAGCGGTCAGATCCTCGTAAAGAGAAAAGCGCTGGGACATGTAGCCGATGTGTTTTTTGATCTGCTCGTTTTCCCGGATGATGTCGAAGCCGCCCACCTGCCCGGTGCCGCTGGTGGGCAGCAACAGGCCGTTGAGCATGCGGATGGTGGTGGATTTCCCCGCCCCGTTGGGCCCCAGAAAGCCGAAGATCTCCCCTCGCTTCACCTCAAAGCTGATATGGTCCACCGCCTTGAAGGTGCCGAAATGGCGGGAGAGATTCTGGACGACTATGGCCGGGTTGGTGAGCATCATAAGGTTCTTATTGGTGGCACCGGCTTTCCAGCCGGTGCCTTAAGGGCGGGGTCTCCCCACCCTTAGCGGTCACGTGATTCTTACCACGTTTCCGCCGCCCCCGCCAAGCGCGAAAAAGCAAAAGCACCACTCCCTGAAGAATGGCGCCGATGCAGGCTGGATCTCGCCTGCCCCCGGGCCGGGAGTGGTGCTTGGTCCTGCTGCCGACCGTCTAACTCTAGTCGAACAATAACAGCCCCAAGGAGCCCGTCGACGACGGGTTCAAAGGAAAGGGTGCGGTGGTGCTCAGGCTGCCGGCGGTGAATCTTTCGGAAAACTGATGATGTACCCTATCAAAATCGTGACCCACTTCATAAAAGGTGCCGCTCAAATTAGACGGATTAATTTCGACATGCATGACCCCGGTATCGCGGTTGGAAGAATCACCCGTATCCACGTGCAGTTGGGACGTATTCAGAGTGAGAACCAGCGTTGGGGTCTGGGCGCCAGGCAAGGTAACCATGGTGCCCCCGCCGGAAAGAAAAAACGGATTATCTCCCGCTTCCGGCGGCAGCTGTACGACTCCCTGAAATAAATAATAGTTGTTGGGGCCAAGCTTGCTGATGCCACCTTTCATAGTAATCGTGAAGGGCGGCGGGGGGTCCGGGAAGGACTCGGCAATCGTTACTGTCCAGGTGGTCTCCCCCAAAAAATTAAAAGAATTGCCCGCCAGGGCGGCAGCGGTCAGGCAAAAAAAGAGCAGTGCGGTTAAAGCCAGAACTGAAATCTTAACCTTCGTCACAGCAACCTCCACTTGTATCTCGTGAGATGTCTGCAGTCGAGTCGATAAAAAAATATCGGCTACCAAGACACTTTAGTAAAATCCAGCCCAACCGGGGCCACCAAAGTTAATATCATCATACACCTATATCTTTTTTTGTAAATAACTTATTTTTTCTACGATCTTCAATAGTTAGCCATTCATATTGATGACTCAAGAATGGTTCATGGTTTTCATGCTCCCTGGCGGCGGACGATCTGCACGAAGAGGTCTTCCAGGTTGGGCTCCGCCGGGGCGATGGAGACTTCGGTGAGGCCGGCCTGGGTAAGCGCCTCCGTCAAGGGCTCGACGGCCTGGGTGCGGCTGGCCACGGTGAGCATCAGCCGGTCCCCCATGGCCAGACACTGTTGCACCAGGGGGTGACTGCTCAGGAGCTTGCGGGCGGCCCACAGGTCCGAGGCCCTGGCCTCCAGCAGCTCGCCGCTGAAGGAGCTTTTGATGGCCTTGGGGGTGTCCACCACCAGGAGCCTGCCGTGGTGCATCAGCCCCACCCGGTGGGCCCGCTCCGCTTCGTCCATGTAGGCGGGGGACAGGAAGATGGTCAGGCCGCCCCCCAGGAGGCGATAGAGGATCTCCCAGAACTCCCGGCGGGAGACCGGGTCCACCCCGAAGGTGGGCTCATCCAGGAACAGCAGGCGAGGAGTATGGATCAAGGCGCAGACCAGGCCCAGCTTCTGGCGCATGCCGCCGGAGAGGTTCCGGGCCAGTCGGTCGGTGAAGGGAGTGAGGTTGGAAAAACCCAGCAACTCCGGCAGCCGCCGGTCCCGCTCGGCCCGGGACACCTGGTAGATGTCGGCGTAGAAGACAATGTTTTCCGCCACGGTGAGGTCGTCATAGAGCCCGAAGCGCTGGGGCATATAGCCGATCTGCTCCTTGAGGCGTTCGGAGTCCTTGACGGTGTCGAACCCCAGGACTTCGGCCCGGCCCTCGTCCGGGTCCATGATGCCCACCAGCAGGCGCATGGTGGTGGTCTTGCCGGCGGCGTCCGGCCCCACCAGGGCAAAGGCCTCCCCGTAGGCCACCTCCAGATCGAGGTGGTCCACCGCCGTCAGGGACCCGAAGCGCCTGGTCAGGCCCTGGGCCCGGATCGCCTGGTCACTGCTGCTGGGGCTGTGCGTCCGGCTGGCTGTCAAGGAAGATTACCGCTTCCGCCGGCATCCCCGGCTTCAGGTCGTAATCGAGGTTCTGGGCCCTGATCTTGGTACGGTACACCAGGGTGACCCGCTCTTTGAAGGTTTCCACCGTCTTGGGGGTGAATTCGGCCTTGGCATTGATGAAGGAGACCCAGGCGGGGTACTTCTTGCCCGGGTGGGAGTCGGTGGTGATTTCGGCCTTCATACCGAATTTGACCCTGGCCAGGTCGGTTTCCGGGATGTAGCCCTCAAAATAGATGTTATCCAGGTCCCCGAGGGTGACCACGGGAGCGCCCACCGCTGCGGTCATGCCCGGCTCCATGGGGCGCACCAGGACCACGCCGTTCACCGGGGAGGAGATGGTGGCGTAGCCCAGGCGGGTTTGGGCCAACTCCAGGGCCGCCACCGCGGCTTTATAATCCTCCCGAGCCTTGTCGATGTCCTCCACCCGGTAGCCTTCCTTGCGCAGGCTGTATTCCTGCAGGGCGCTCTGGTGGTTTTCCCTGGCCATGAGGTAGTCGGACTGGACCTTGTCCCGGGTCTGGGCCGCCACCACCTTGCGCTTCAAGAGGTTTTCGTAGCGCTCATATTCTATCTTCTTATTGTCCAGGTCCGCCTTGGTCTTGCCCACCTGGGCCTCGGCCTCTTTGATCTCCTGGGGCCGGTAGCCGGCTTCCTGCTTGGCCAGATTGGCCTTGGCCGCGGCCATGTTGGCCCGGGCCCGGTCCACTTCGTCCTTCAGATCCTTGGCCTCCAGGCCGGCCGTCTTCTGGCCGCTTTTGACCCAGTCCCCTTCCTGGAAAAAGATATATTCGATGAGACCGGAGACCTTGAACGACAGGTCCGTTTCGGTGGCCTCCATGTGCCCTTGCAGGCGCAAGAGATTTTTAGGTAGCCGGGTCTCCCACCAGACCAGCGAATAGACCGTCACGCCCGCCGCCACCAGGACGGCCAGGGCCACGACGATGAGCTTGCGTCTTCCCTTCATCTACTCCTCCACCTGAGCCGGTGAGGCGTTGGACCGGATTGCGCCCTATTTTGCCCCCATTCTACCCGCAAAGGGGGGCAAAAGCAATTGTAGTTGCCAGTAGTCAGTAGCCAGTAGTCAGTAGTCAGTAGTCAGTAAACCCGACAAATCAAAATTTGTAGTGCGTTCCGCGCCCCACTGTTAGTCGATTACCGGCGCCTTGATACTAAGGCTTGATCCTGCTAACATCAATAAGACAAAGCCTAAAGGTTTGGTGGCACAGGCATCTCGCCTGTGCGAAAGAAATGTAGGACAGGCGCCCTCGCCTGTCCGGGACAGCCGGGGGCGGCTGTCCTACACCATTGCGCCTCGGAGAGAACCATGCTTGAATGCGTCCCCCTCACCCGCGAGATGCTGAAAAATCCCATCGATATTCAGGTCGAAGGCCCACTCGATTTTTCGCAGGCCCAAACCCTGGCGCGCCGGCGGGCCGGGGAAGTCTGCGCCGAGCCCATGCTCCTGGCCTGGTTCGACCGGACCCGCGGCGCCTTCTCACCCAACATTACCTGCTGCCGGGAGGACCAACCCTCCTGGTTGACTTACGCCGAATCCCGGGGCGGGGAGATCGTCATCTGTATTAATGATCTGGATTATGTGTTTGTGTTTACCGGCTTATAGGTCGAAATTGGCCTGTCGGGGCGGCTCGCGAGCCGCCCCGACAATCGGGAAGACCATGATAGGGCGGCCAGGGACGGCCGCCCCACCTTTTTTCCCTGGTGGGGCGGGCCTCCGTGCCCGCCATCCCAGATTTTGGCTGCAAGCTGCCGCCTTACCTGCCGTAATAGCCGGTGATGGTGGCGCGGCCCAGGATCTTCCCTTCCATGGCCTGCTGCAGTTCCGCCCAGCCGGCGGTGGGCTTCAGGTCCAACTGCGCCACGCTCAGGGCATAGAGGGTGACCACGTAGGGGTGGTCGCCGGTGCCTTGAGGGGGCTGGGGACCACCGTAGGCCGCCTTGCCCCAGGAATTTTTCAACTCCACTGCTCCCTGGGGCATCTTCTGGCCCGAAGCGCCCTCCGCCAGGGAGGCGGCGCCACCGGGAATATCCGCCACCAGCCAGTGCACCCAATTGTGGGCCACCGGGTGGGGATCGATGATGGACAGGGCGAAGGACTTGGTCCCGGCCGGGGCCCCGGACCAGGTTAGGGGCAGAGACAGGTTTTTGCCGCCGGCGCCCGGCATCACATAATGCTGAGGGATCTTGCCGCCGTCTTTAAAGGCGCTCGATGTGAGCTGCATGGCTTGACCTCCTGAGATGGGGTGGGCATAAAGGCCCAGCAATAGGGCCATAAGAATACCAGACAAAAAAATTCTTTTCATGGGCGGCGCCTCGCGTTGGCGTAAAGGTTCCTCATAGTTTTGTAGGGGCGGCTCGCGAGCCGCCCCT
>JAPLJC010000201.1 GCA_026388765.1 Deltaproteobacteria bacterium | reverse complement strand
ACTGACTTTTTGGGATTCCGTACTTTCTTCCTTGCCAAAAAACATTACCGCCTGGCGCAGCTTGGTCAGAGGTCTGGTTACCCTCCGGATGGCCAGTGCCACCAAGACAACGGCAACCATAACCATCAAAACTATACTCAGAATAAGTCCCTGTGTTGCCTTGACCAGAGGGGCGTATGCCTCCCTCTGGGGTTGTTGCGCGGCAACGATCCAATCTGTTGCGGGAATGCGTTTAAAGGAGGACAACATTGGCACACCCCGTGAGTTGACCGTCTCACCGACACCCTCAATCCCGGCCAGGGCTGCATCAAGAAGCTTATTGGCTCCCGGAGGTATATCTCGCTGCAACACCCTCTCATTTTGAGGATGAAGAATCATCATTCTTGAAGAATCATAAACAAATATGTATCCCGACCGGCCTATCTTGATATTTCTTATCCCACCCAGGGCATCTGGAGACAGCATCTGCACCGAGCAACCCAGAACCCCCAACACCTGGTTGTCAGACCCGCGGAGTAAGGCCGTAAAGGTGAGAACCGGTTTGCCGGTTCGACCAGACACATATGGGACTCCCAGAATCCCTTTATTCTCTTTAAGGGTTCTCTGGAAATACTCTCGATAGGAAAAGTCAGTGCCCTCTGCGGCAGGACTCTGCGGGTAATCCACCCAAAGGCGGCCTTTTTTATCGAGAATAAACATCCCATTTTCGAACTTTGGAAAAATATCTAAGAGTAATTTCAAGCGGTTTCTTATTATCAACCTATCCTGTTTTTCCAAAGACTCAACCGGCAGGGCTAAGGCGACCGCCTGGGCTTCCTTCAAAGAATCGGCGAGAAACTTGGAGATGGCTTGGGAGGTAGAATCCGAAACCCCTTCTACTCCAGCCAGAATTGAAGCTTTAAGAGATCGTTGAAGAAAATGAAGATAGTAAATACCAGACACACCCATAACTATGATTATTATGATTGAAATTAGAATTGATGCTTTGGTTCGAAGTGTCATAAGGTACCTTAAGAAGTTAATATGATCATTATTGTTCATTAATTCACTTTTCTCGTCTTTGAGAGAGCAGAGTCGATTGTTCAGTCAATACTCTTTTCCCGGTCCATAACTAAAAGAGATGGCGTGATCTCGCTGCTGAAAAGGCGTCCCCTAGATTTGGATATTGCCAAGCATCAAGGCCAGGGTAGAGGAATTTTCCCTGGCTCATCTTTTGAGCCAGGGCGGTGAGCATCGCCATAAAACCCCCTTTCGACTAGTGACCGGTTAAATCTTTTGGCAGAGATAGCCCGATTGTGGTAATCAATTGGCCATGTGGATTAAGAGATGCACCTCCTGGGTCCCGATGGCGGCCCTAACTATGATGTTGCTTTGGGGCTGCGCCTCCCGGATGACGCCGATCCTAGTGGGCGACCTGACCTTGCAGCCCGGCCGCTATTTGACCGCCTCTTACCGGGCCCCCGATTTCGCGGCAAACCGGACCGCTTACGCCCTGGAGCCCTTCACCGTGCCAACCGCCCAGGGGGTGGACCCGGAGGCGTTTCAAGCCCAATTGCAGACCGAACTCTCCCGGGCCTTTCAGGCTAACGGCCTCAAGATAGACCCGGGCAGTGACACGGTGCTGAGCGGCACGGTGTCGCGCCTGACCATCCGGGGCGCCTCCCTCAGGTTCATCTTCGGCAAAATCACGGCCGAGCTCAAGGTGGAAGGCCGCGTCACCCGGGGCGCTGAGACCCTTTTCGCCTTCCAGGACCAGATCAGACTGACCTCCCCGCTTAACCCGGGACCTCCGGCCCCCAAGGAAAAGGAACTGCTGTTAAACCTGGCGGCCCGAACCTTTGCCTTTCACCTGCTGAACGAACTCCTGCTTTACCTGCCGGTCGAGGAAGGCAAGTAGATTTCTCCGAACACCCGCACGATGAGCCGGGGACGCTCCTTGGAGGTGGTGGTCAATTCAACGAGGCCGGCGTAAGGCCCCGAATTCTGGCTCTTGTTCTTCACCTCCAGGACGTAGACCCGGTCGGCCTCCACCGCCTTCAGGTTCACCTCGATTTTGTCCGGGATATTGGTACGATAATCCGTGATCTTAAACGGCCCCGGGAGATGGGAGGTAAACCGCACCTGGCCCTCCAGATTATCCCCCGGAGCGCCCCGGAGCCTGATGATGTGGCTGGGCTGGATTTCGATGAACGGCTTGGCCTTCCCGGTAAGCACCAGACTGAATTCGGCCTGCTCCCGGTCATTGGTAAAGATCCTGGTCTCCTTGCGGAACTGCCGCACCACCGAATAAGGCTTGATGGTCAGCGTGACCTCACCCTGGCCACGGGGGGGGATGGTCCGGTCGAAGCGGGGCACGGTGCAGGCGCAATCCGGATCTACCTTGAGGATTTCCAAAGGGTCGGCGCCGCTGTTTTTGATCACAAAGGTGTGGCTCAGTTGCCGGTCTTCGAAGACTTCCCCGAAATCATGCTGGGTTTCCAACAGGGTAGTTTGGGGGGCGGCGGCAGCTCCAGGCGCAAAGGCAGACAGCAAAAGGGTAAGGGCCAGGACCACCGGCCCCCAGAAGGTAGCACCTCTGACGGCCAGAAACCGTCGGTCACACCACTGATGTCTCATAGACAACCTCAAGTTATGATCTCAGCCCTATCCAGGGATGGCTTGATTCTAATTAAAATATTTAACCCGGAACTGCTCCAACCTCAAGCGCTTAGAGCCAGTGATCGACAGCAGCCATCAAGTTGTTAAAGACTAATGGCCGCCACTCCCCCTAGTTGCAGGCGCCCAAAGCCCAGGGGCGTTTCCTCTGCGGTGGGGAGGTGGTGGAGCGGCCCGGATCAGACCGGCATAATACAGATAATATTACCATTTGCCGTTAGCGCCGAAAAGTTTTATTATGGACCATAGCGGGGCGAGGCGCGCACCAGCCAGGGCTCCGGCCGGATGCCTGGGCGACCCATTTAGAGCGCCCGCCCTTTCAATACTGGACTTTTCCACCGGTCTTGAGTTTTTTGACACCCCTAAGGAGAATACTGCCATGGCACCCATGGGTAAGGTCCATCGCCGGACCCGGGAAACCGAGGTGGATTTGGAACTGGAGTTGGATGGTCGCGGCCAGGTGGACCTCGCCACCGGCATTCCTTTTCTGGACCACATGCTGCACCTCTTCGCGGCGCACGGCTACTTCGACCTGAAGATCAGGGCCTCGGGCGATCTGGAAGTGGACCAGCACCACACCGTAGAGGATATCGGCATCTGTTTGGGGCACGCCTTTAGGGAGGCCCTGCAGGCCCGCCCCCAGGTGCGGCGCTATGGCGAGGCCCGGGTGCCCATGGACGAAGCCCTGGCCCAGGTCACGGTGGACCTGAGCAACCGCCCCTTTCTCCACTTGGAGGCGAAACTGCCTCCGGCCGGCGCCGGCCTTGACCCCCAGTTGGTGAAGGAGTTCTGGCGGGCCGTGACGATCCATGGCGGCCTGACCCTGCACATCACCGTCCCTTATGGGGAAAACACCCACCACATCCTGGAGGCCATCTTCAAGGCCGCCGGCCGGGCCCTGGACGCAGCCACCCAGCCGGAGCCCCGGGCTCAGGGGGTGCCTTCGACTAAAGGAGTGCTTTAGACCGCTGCTGGTTTCAGGTTAAATGTTAGGGGGAGAATATGTTCTGTCCGACCTGCGGCCAGGAAGCCCTGGAGCAGACGAATTTTTGCCAATACTGCGCGCATCCCCTGTATCCGGGAGCCACGGATCCGCACCGCGCCATCGTCCACTATGCCGGTTTCTGGCACCGTTTCGCCGCCTTTATCATTGACGAATTTTTGACGTATTTTGTCGTGGTGGGCGCCGAGGCCGTGATGGGAGCGATGTTGGGGATGGATATCGGCTGGCGCCGCGTCTTATCCGGCGGTAAGCAAACCGGCGCCGTCTTTGCCTGGAATTTTACCGTAGGTACTCTCATCCACTGGCTTTATTGGGCCGGCATGGAATCCTCGGCCTACCAGGCCACCCTGGGAAAGATGGCGCTGGGACTCAAGGTCACCGATCTTCAGGGAGAACCTATCTCTTTCAGCCGAGCCACAGGCAGATATTTCGGCAAGATCATCTCCGGTTTATTCTTGGGCCTCGGCTTTCTGATGGCCGGCTGGACCGAGAAGAAGCAAGCCTTGCACGACATCATGGCCGGCACCTTGGTGGTGAAGAAACCAGAGATCTAAGTTTAATAAAAATTTCAAAGGTTACAGATTGAATCTTTAGGGGCGGATAGATAGATGGAAGAAGAGTCCAAAGCTATACAGGAGGTGGCTAAAACTACGGGAAAAGCCATCGATGCCACCCGTGAGTTTGCAGGATTTATCGCATGTTTTATTAAAGGCTCATTGGAACAAGGTTTAGGGATTTTCGAGGACAAACTTAAATATTTGAGATGGGAGCGTCAAATTCGTTTAATGGAGCGTGCCCATAATTTCTTGAGCGAGAGAAGCATGAAAGGTCCGACTAGAGAGATCCCAATGAGTTTTGCCATTCCGCTCTTTCAGGCAGCATCCATGGAAGAAAACGATTATTTACAGGACCGATGGGCCGCTCTTTTAGTGAACGCCGCAGACGCTGCCAGCGATATAGAAATTCGACGTTCCTATATCAGCATTCTTGAGGACCTAAGCTCTCTTGATGCACTTATCTTGGATAAGATTTACTATGCTTCAACTCGTGCTGGTAAGGAAGATGTTTATACCTGGCATCTGCCTGATGAAGCTGTAGTGGATGATCCTGCGGATAATCTTCAGCCTTCACCTGAGGTTCAAATATCACTTTCAAATCTTCACCGTCTAGGTTGTCTTACCTCAGGTGGCGGGTACTTTGGACCACCGTCAGGACTTGATCTTAGCCGGGTTGAACTAACCGCTCTGGGAAAAGCCTTTGTCGAGGCTTGCACTGCAACCCGTCAACGGGGACATTAAGTTTGGCTGATAAAGATTATTCAATTTCCCCTAATATTTTTATAGATAAGAATTCTAAAAAGCCTTCTGAGTAAAATAGATAACGGAATTATCTGCTTGACATACCCTGAAATCTGTGCTATGTTTTAATCATACAATGCGGTATAAGGGGAAATCAAGATGAATCTTAGTGAGATCGGCAAGCTGACTGAGGAAGAAGCCCGCGAGTATATTGAGAAAATCCTTTGGCCCAATGGCCCGGTCTGTCCTCATTGCGGTCATCAGGGCGCGTGGGCGATCAATGGGGAATCTCACCGGGATGGCCTCTATAAATGTACCGTAAAGGCTTGCCGGAAACCCTTCACCGTGACCGTGGGGACCGTCATGGAATCTTCCCATATCACGATCCGCCAATGGGTCATAGCCTTTCATCTCATGTGTTCTTCCAAAAAGGGTATATCCGCTCTACAGCTTCAAAGGGAGCTTGGCCTGGGTTCCTATCAAAGTGCCTGGCATCTGGCCCATAGAATCCGCCTGGCGATGAATGAAGACCCGATGCTGAGGCTCTTGAGCGGGACCGTAGAGGTTGACGAAACCTATGTTGGCGGTAAGCCCAGGAAAGGAAATACCGGCGTATCAGATAAGCCTAAATTAAAACGAGGCCGCGGGTCACAAAAAAAGGTTGCGGTCGTGGCCCTGGTGGAGAGAAACGGCAGGGCAGTTTCCAGACCGATTGAGAGGGTTGATGGTAAAACCTTGAAGGGCGCTATCAAAGAATTCGTCCATAAGGATTCCGAGATTATGACCGATGAATGGCCCGCATACAGGGCAATCGGCAGGGACTTCACCGGCGGCCATTGGGTCGTTAATCATGGAAGCAGAGAGTTTTCAAGGGAGGGTGTCTCCACAAATACTGTCGAATCATATTTTGCCCTCTTGAAACGGGGTATCCATGGGGCCTTCCACCATGTTTCTAAGGTTCATCTTCACAGATATTGCGATGAGTTCTCATTTAGGTGGAACCATAGAAAAACAACTGATGGTGAGCGGACGGTTGAGGCTATCAAGGGTAGCGATGGAAAGCGGCTTATGTATAAGACAATAGGAGCATATTGATGGAAAACGAATCGGAATTGAGAAAAAAAGAGTTGGAAAGGAAGTTGGATGTAATTAGGGATACGATCCAGAAGGCTTTTCCAGATTCAGAGATCGTTTATCGCGAGAAATCGTTCAGCCTTTATAAATTTCAAGTTAATCGAAAAGGATTGCCTCCTTGCTGTCTCGTCTTTACCTGGGAGTGCCTTTTACAGACCGAAGATAAGATTATTGAGATGTTAAGAAGAGAGAAAGTATTTGAGAGGCTGTCCAATACTTCCAGCCAAATGAACATTTTGATTACTGATACAGATGTAAGAGAGGTAAATGAGATAATGTGCGACGAGTAGGAGAATAATCATGACCAAAAAGAAAGAAAGGCTCAAGCCGATATCGTTTTATGGCCACAAGCTCGAAGATGTGATACGAGCATTTTTGCAGGTTGATCCGAAACGGGTGAAGGAGGAGGAGCATAAGACCAAATATAAAGTGGTTGAATCAGACGAAGAGAATAAGGAGAAGTAGTATATAGGAATAATTTAGGCAACTGTCGCTGTGTTACAGATCAGTCTTCAACCTTGCTTCTTGCTGTAAATATTCTTTCAGCTTTTCCTGGCTTGGTATCACATCTTCATCGGTGCATTTTCTTCCTAATTCCTTTTCATATTGCTGTTTCTTAAGCTCAATTATTCTATCGTATAAAGGTTTTAAATGGCTCCACGACCCAATATCGTCATTTTCACGGTAATTTTCAATATATTTTTGCGCTGCCAAATAATACAATATAATCCAATGGCGAAAATATTCATAGATTTGGCTTTCCATTATTAACCGAGAAAGCATTTTATCGGCTATTGGGGCTTCAAAATAATCAAGAACAAAATCAAGCTGGTCACTATTTTGGTATTCCCCCAACAAATATTGGGCGGCATATTTTCTTTCGGCCTTCATTCTCACAAAAAATCTTTCTTCATATCTATCTACTAACTCAGTAGATTTATATCTGTATGAATTGTAGCAAGCAAGGGCTACACAAAATAACCCAATGAGTAGAATGATTAGGGCAAACATTGGATAACCCTGTGTTAATGACATAAAGCTCAATGAGAGAAACGCAAAAACGCCCACAAGGCCCGGCCATTCAAAATTCTGGCCGACCCGTTTGATTGTGAATATTCGTGACCGGAGCCTGTCGAAGCACACCATGTCATCGGATTTAACACGATCTATCCCCTGCATCAAGAGAATAAATTAGCTATTGAGAATCAATTATGATATAATATTTTCGGTCTGTCAAGCAGAAATTATCTCAGAACCTATATTAATTGCGAATCAATAATAATGAGGGTATCTAAACCGGATAATTCCGATAGATAAAAAGATGGAAAGACGAGAATTCATTAAGCACATTGGACTCGTGCTGGCTGCAGGTTGCTCCGTGTCGCCCCTCTCTTGGCCTCTGGCGGCCTTAGCCGATCCCCCCACACTCCGCCTGGCCTTCCTGGCCGATGCGCATCTGCTAGATGGCGACGAGCGGCGCCCCGAAGCGCAAGCCCTGACCCGGGCGGTGGCGGAGTTGCGCCGCCTCGAACCTGCGCCGCGACTGGTCCTGTTCGCCGGAGACCTGGCCCATAACGGTGATCCCCGCGCCCTGGCCCTGGGCCAAGAAATCCTCTCCGACCTGCCCGCACCGCACTTAATGGTCATGGGTGAAGGCGATGGCCTGCCGGACGGGGCCGCCGCCTGGCGCCACCTTTTTGGCAACGCCTGGTTTACTCAGGTTTTACAGAAAACAGATAACGGAAAACAGAAAACAGTTATACAAGTTCTGGGCCTGCACACCGCCTGGTGTCCGGGACCCGGAGGACCGGCCTTCCGCGTAGGTGATGCCGGCCGCCGTTGGCTGGCCCGGGAGCTTAACCGCCTGGACCCCGAGGCGCCACTCATTATCCTCTCCCACGCGCCCCTGGACCCTGTTTATCGGCCCTGGCAGCAGTGGACCGTGGACGGCCCGCAGGTAGCAGCGATGTTGGCCCCGTTCCGGCGGGTCCTCTGCCTCCATGGCCACACTCATCATTCAGTTGCCAGTAGTCAGTGGCCAGTAGTCAGTAAAAGCAATGGATTTATTGAGATTTTTAAGGAAAACGGCAAACAGAAAACCGAAAACCGTCTTCACATCTCCCTGCCCGCCACCGCCTGGCCCGGGCCCCAGGCCTTGCAGGGGACCCCGGCACGCCTTGGCCCCGGCTTGGGGCCCATCGGCTGCGGCTGGCTGCTCCTGGTCGCGGGCTCGACCTCGCTGCAACTCCAACCTCAAATCTGGCAGGCGTAAAGGCCACCAAAAAGAAAAAGGGCACGGCACGCCGTGCCCCTACTGTTATGTAACCGCGTTCGATGCTCACTGCTCACTGCTTACTACATCCTGCCAGACCGCCTCAGCTTTGCCCCAATCCGCCTGGATCGCCAGATCTTCCACCCGTTCTTCCAGGCGGGCGATGAGCGGTGGCAGGGTTTGGGGATCGATGGCCGAGATGGCCACCCCCTGATGGATGCGGCATTGGACCGCGGCGAGATTGGCGTTGACCCGGTCCGCCTTGTTGAAGACCATGAGGACCGGCTTCTCTTGCAGGTTCAGGGACGTTAGGATGTCGGCCACCGTCGCCATCTGCTCCACGAAGCGGGGATTGCTCAGATCGACGACGTGGATCAGGAGATCGGCCTCCTCCAACTCCTCCAGGGTGGCCTTGAAGGCTTCCAGGAGATTCTTGGGCAGGTTCTTGATGAAGCCCACGGTGTCAGTGATGATCACCTCCCGCTCCCGGGGAAAGCGCAGGCGCCGGCTGGTGGGGTCCAGGGTGGCGAAGAGGCGGTCCTCGCTAAGCACGCTGGCATGGGTCAGGGCGTTGAACAGGGTGGATTTGCCGGCGTTGGTGTAACCGATGATGGACAAGACTGGCAGGCGCTGGCGCCGCCGGGGCTGGCGCCGCTCCCGGCGTTCGTCCCGCACCCCGGCCAGTTCCTGATTTAGCTTGTGCAGGCGATCGCGCAGACGCCGGCGATCCATCTCCAGCTTGCTCTCGCCCGGCCCCCGGCCGCCGATGCCCCCCATGAGGCGGGACAGGGCGTCGCCCCGGCCCACCAGGCGCGGCAGCAGGTATTTCACCTGGGCCATCTCCACCTGGAGCTTGCCCTCCCGGCTGCGGGCGCGCTGGGCGAAGAGGTCCAGGATCAGTTGGGTGCGGTCGATGACCTTCAGTTCGGTGAAGTCGGTGATGGAGCGCACCTGGGAGGGGGAGAGTTCGGCGTCGAACACCAGCAGGTCCGCAGCCGATTGCAGGGCCTGGACCACCAACTCCGAGAGCTTGCCCTTGCCCATGAGAAAGCGGGGATCGAAGCGGGGCCGGCGCTGGATAATAGTGCCCGCCACCTCAAGGCCGGCGGACCGGGCCAGTTCCGAAAGTTCTGCCATGGAGTCTTCAGCCGAGTCGCGATTGCGGCCGGTGACGCCGATCAAAATAGCCCGTTCAAGTCCCCTACCCTCCCCGGCCGCCTCCACCCGGGCCAACTCTTCTTCCAGGGAGGCCACCAGGGCGGCGAAATCGAGATTCAAGCTGCCGGGATTAGGGGCGTTGATAACCGCCCAGTTGTGGCCGTCCAGCGGCCGGGGCAGCAGGTGGGCCACCTGGATAGCCCCCGCCTGGCCGTCGGGGCCAGCGATGATGGCCACCACCGCGTCCAGGCGCAGCAGGGCCAAATCCATCAGGTCGTCCTGGGTCAGGGTGCTGGAGTCGAGATGGGTGTGGATCAGCCTGAGGCCCTTGAGGCGGCCTTTGGCGCCGCGTTCCCGGGGCAGCGGGGGAATAATCAGGCCCTTGGCGTCACCCACCAGGACGTGGGTAACCAGGCCCTGGCGGTCCAGGAGCACCCCCACCTGGCGGTGCAGGTCCTGGGAAATTTCGGCGAGCTGCCGGGCCAACTCCGGAGTAAGCAGACTGGCGGTGGGAACCTTGCGGCGGTAGAGCCGCTCTAATAGACGATACTGGTGGGATTTTAACCCGTTGAGATTACCGAAGGGCTTATGGATAGAAAATACCTCTTGGTTTCGAGTTTCGAGTTTTTAGTTTTGAGTTTTTAGTTTTTAGTTAAAAGCGCTCAGACTTTTCAGTTTAATTTTAGCATTAAATAACAAAACTTTCCACTCGTTCCCAAGTTGAACTTGGGAACGGAAATGGTTGCCAGGCTGGGCCTGGCGGCGAAAAAGGCAATCCCAGGTTGAACTTAGGGAAGGAAAAATTGTGCATCATCCAAGTAGCTATTATTACTATGTTTTACAGGTGAGTCGCCCCTGTTTGCAGGGACTTCATGCATAAAAAAGCGGCCCGTCGGGGCCAACCTGTTCCGGTAACTGAAAAAGTACCGCAGGTTGCGGCTCATAAGTACCTTATTTGGCTCACTTTAGTCCGCTGAGGTGACGCTGCCTGACCGGTCCGGGACCGCTTAAGCGCCGTTGGTGTACCGCATTGGCGCCGCTGGGCAGCCCGGTGGTCCTTGGTTAGAGCGGTATAGTTGCACATGCAGATAAGGTAAAGAAACGGGAGAGAAATTGCCAGAACAGCAGAGACAGTTGACCCGGTTGAGATGTTCAAGGTTCAAGGTTCAAGGTTAGGGGTGCGCCCATTAGGAACTTTTCAGGATTTACGGGTGGACCAAGGGCTCACGAGCAACGGCTCAAAATATAATGCTAATGGCGGGATGCGCTTCGCTTTCCCGCCCTACTGGCTCTGTCAAGGAGGGGTGATACTGTGGCCAGAATGGCGGCGAGTATGGTCGGGATTAACTTTTGTGGTAAAATTAATGAAACCATTTTATACTCGTTCCTAAGTTGCATTTGAGAAAGAAAATGGTTTGCGCAGCTCAGCTTGGCGGGTAAAGGGCGTTCCCAACGCTCAGCTTGGAAAAGAGAAAAAAACAATGACTGACTTTAGCTTTGGGAGAAAATTGATTGACCAGCTTGACCGCTGGGCGAATGAGCTTGCATCTCCGTTATTGCCGCCACGGGAGGTGTTTGAAGAAGGTAATGAGATTCGGCTCGAATTTCGAGAGCACATTCCGCACTCGGTGTTGATCGGAAAATCAATTCGTGCGGTGAGCGGAATCCGAGCGGCGCTTGTTCTAGCCGACCTCGGCTACTTGGCAGAGTGTGCAGCCCTTCTAAGGGTGGTGTCTGATTTTTGCACCGAAATCACAGCTGTTGGCGAGGCATTGAATAGAGGTGGAAAGTTCCCTGCTGCGGTTCAAAAATTCGTTGATCAGTATTTCATTCAGAAACCGCGCACGCCGGAAGATCTGGCTGAGACGGAGCGCACCCGTTACGTGAGCCGCGAGGAGTTAATGAAGGCTGACTTGCGCTTGGCGGAGAATGCCCAGATAGACGGTGAGCAGATGAGAATCGTTCGTCGATTTCTTAATATGACTTATGACGCATATATACATGGTAGTTACGAAACAACCATGGAGTTATACGATCCGCTCACCGGGCGTTTCATGATGTCTGGCAACGCGTCCGCATCGAAGCGGGAAGAATTTGTAGAGGCCGTACTTCTCAAACTCCATGAAGTGATCGTTGCTATCGAATTTACTGCAGCTGTAACTGCCAACGCATCAATTTTCAATGCGGCGCGCGAAGCGAGGCATACAATGGACGCCATAGAACCGTGGAAGAACTCTTGACACGAGCCGTAGCCCATAGCGACTGTCTTTATTGTCAGAGTAATTGGTTGATGAATCTGACGGTATCCATCAGGTTGGGTTGCAGCACGTCGGCCAGGACATAGGTGAGGCCGGCGCCGGCCATCAGGTAAAGGCAGGACTCGTCTATTTTGGCGGGGTAGGTCTGCCGCAGACCGCTCCTGAGGTTGGAGAGGCCCACCAGGGTGCGGGCCTGGCTCTGCAACAGGGCCCCATCGGCCAACAGGCGCACCAGCTTGACGATGGCGCCCACCTGGGCCCAGGCGTCGGGCCAACTCAGGTTGGGCAGGACCGCATCGAAGATCAGGCGCTCCTCTTTGACGCCCGCGTTTAGGGCGGCGTCCCGCAATGACATGGCCACCGCGACCTTGCCCTCCAAGGAGGGCGGCGGAAAGGAGCGCTCGTCCAGGAGCAGCAACACCAGATCCGCCTCGCGGGCCGCGGCTAGGGGCAGAATCCCCCGGAGTTTTTCGGGCTCCAGGGTCAGGGCGTTGAGCACCGGCGGCTGGTTGCAGGCGGCCAGTCCCTGGGCCAACACCCGGGGGTTAGGGCTGTCCAGCATCAGGCGCAATTGGGTCACCTGCTGCACCGCCTCCACCATGAAGACCATGCGGTCTTCGTGTCGGGGGGAGAGATAACCGGGGTTAATATCCAGTATTTTGGCGCCGGCCTGCTCACAGCGCCGGGCCAGTTCCTGCAAGGGCGCGGCCTCCAGGTTTTTCAGGGCCGCGGCCACCACCGGATTGACCACGTTGAGATTATCGGCGACTACGATCAAGGCCGTTCCTCCAGGGTAGCGCTGCAAAAATGGTAAAGGATTACTAATCGGAGCGGAAAAGGAATTAATTCCCCCTCACCCTGACCCTCTCCCCCATTGGGGGAGAGGGGAAAAAACTGGATCGCCTTTGGTGCGCCTATTAATAAATCAAATGAAAAACTGAACTTCGATGGTATTAAAGTCCCCCTTGGGAAAAGAGGTATTTTATGGTGATTTCAGGTGGTTATTTAAAATACCCCGTGCCCCCCTTAAAAAAAGGAGGGGGTTAAAAAACCTGGTGCTCAATGAGCTTTTGGCAAAATGCAAGTTTTGTCATTCTGAGCGCAGCGCAGGATCTTGTTGCCGCAGGCTTTAGAGCCTGTGCTTTGCTGGCGCACAGCCTGGAAAGGCTGTGCCACCAAAAAGACGAGATTCTTCAGTCGCTGCGCTCCTTCAGAATGACAGGCATGGAGACTTTGGCAAGAGGCTCAAATATTTGGGCAATTAGGAAGCCTCATCCTATCCACCAGCTCCACCTTCACCCGCTGATACAAGTCTTCGCCCTCTCGGCAAGCCTGGCCGAGCTCCAGGGCCAGGGTCTGGCGGCTGGACTCGTCAGTAGGCAGGGGCAGATTGGCGCAGGCGATGTGATAGGCCCCCCGGAGCGCCGCGCCCAGGAATTCGCCGGCCACCAAAAGATCAGAGACCAGGTGCTGCCGGCAGCGTTCCCCGGCCCAGGCCAATAGTTTTAGGGCTGCTGCCGTTTGCTCCATAATCCGCCGCGGGCAGTCCACCGCGTCCCGGACCGCAGCCGCCAGTCGGGCGGCGTCCCCGGAGGCCCTGGCGGCCACAAGATTGAAATAGGCTTGAACATCCTTTCTCTGGAGTTGTTCCAGGCTCTACGCCAGCTGCCGCACCTGCGCCAGCGCTTCTTCCCAGGGTCGGCGCGCTTCTCCCGCCGGCTTTGGCCGGCGTTGGCCCTCCAGTTGCACCACCTTTTCGAGCAGGGCCAGCCCCAGGTTGGCGCCGTAAGCCGCGGCCGCCCCCCCTCCCGGGTCAGGCCGCGCCTGGGCCAGTTCTTTAAAGAAGGTATTCATATCGGTTACAGAATAGATTCTCGCGACATTAAGTCAATAGATCTTTATCTGCCGGCGCGGCGGATGGAATTAATACCTGATTCGCATTGGAAACGACAAGTGCCGCAGGGGCGGACCCGCGCGTCCGCCCCCAAATAGGGCCGACACCTGGGTCGGCCCCTACAAATGATTTCATTTCAAAGCGGAAATGGTATAAGAGAAACTGGATTTACGGCGGGGTTCGGCAGAAATGGCGCGGCTAGCCATATCTCTGATATGACCGGCCACCGGGGTAGAGCAGGGTCAGGCTCTCCTAATTTAGTCTGAAGATGGCAGAAATCGCGGGCTTCCTGGCTGGCGCCCGCCCATTAGGATCGTATAGCACTTCCCAGGTATCGGCAAAATCATTATCATCCGGATTGCAAAGAAATCCCAGCATCTCCCCCACCCGGGGTGGCACGCCGTCCTGAATGCGCCAGAAGGAAAAATAGCAGAAAGGGACGATCCAGGTCTCTCCGGTCAGCGAGTCTTCCACGACCTTTTGCCAGACCTCCCGCTCCATGACCCGCCAGAGGGTGCCTGATTTGCGGCAGCGCACGACCTCTCCCGTCTTGGGGAACCTATTTTCACGAAAAATCTCTTCATATCCCGTTTCGCTAGCCTCCATACGTAGGCCCCTTTTTAACAGGATTACCCTTTCAGTTATAGTTTTTAACCAGGTTTATCTATCTATTAATATTGACCTCTTTCCGAATTGCTTTCTTGCAACCGCCCGGATAGATGGTTATAATTTCTTTTATACACGGATGAGAAGGTATTTTATCCGGCAACTTTAAACCCTTATCGGTCGGAAAGCCCCAAAACATTATGGAAAAAATTCCGGATCCAGAAGAGCTGCAAAAAGAACTGAGCGACTACCTTTCCAAGAAATATGGCAGCCGCATCAAGGTCCTGGCCCCCCAACTGGTCGCCAAAGTCGACAAGGATGGTGACAGCAAAGGCAAAGGTGATCTCGGCAGTAAAATCAAGTTCGACCTGAAGCCCGAAGAGCTGGAAGCCTATCTGAACGAATACGTCATTAAGCAGGAGCTTGCCAAAAGCATTCTGGCCACCAAGGTCTGCACCCACTTCAACCGCATCCGCCATTCCCTGGAGCAGGGCCTGGAACCGGAGCCTGGGGTGGGTTCCATCAAAAACAACATCATCCTCATTGGGCCCACCGGGGTTGGTAAGACCTATCTGGTGAAACTGATTGCCAAAAAGATCGGGGTCCCCTTTATCAAGGGGGATGCCACCAAATTCAGCGAAACCGGCTACGTGGGCGGCGATGTGGAAGACCTGGTGCGGGACCTGGTCTATGCCGCCGGTGATGACCTGGAGCTGGCCCAGTACGGCATCATTTATATTGACGAAATTGATAAGATCGCTTCGTCAGGCCATACCTGGGGCGGGCCGGATGTCTCCCGCACCGGGGTGCAGCGCGCCTTGCTCAAGCCCATGGAGGAGACCGAGGTGGATCTGAAGGTGGCCCACGACCCGGTGTCCCAGATTCAGGCCATCGAACATTATCGCCGCACCGGCAAGAAAGAGAAGCGCACCCTCAATACCCGCCATATCCTCTTTATCGTCAGCGGCGCCTTCAACGGCCTGGATAAGATCGTCAAGGAGCGCCTCAGCAAAAGGAAAATCGGCTTCCACGGCAAGATGACCTCCAAGGAAGAAGAGCGGGCCTTCCTGAAGCAGGTGACCGCGGAAGACCTGATCAAATACGGGTTTGAGTCCGAATTCGTGGGCCGCCTGCCCGTGGAAGCGGTGCTGGAAGAACTAACCGCCGGGGACCTCTACGACATCCTGCACAACCCCAATAACCCCATCATCACCAGCAAGAAGCGGGACTTTTGGGCCTATGGCATCAACGTCAAATTCGAGGCTGAAGCCTTGCGGCTGCTGGCGGAATTGGCGGCCCAGGAAAAGACTGGGGCCCGGGGTTTGGTGAGCGTCATCGAGCGGGTTCTCATTCAATTTGAAAAACGGCTGCCCTCCACTGAGATTAAGGACTTCGTCGTCACCCCGGAAGTGGTGCGCCGGCCCCAGGAAGAACTGGAGCGGCTCATCAGTAGCCCCGATGATCCGGAACTCAAGGCCCGGTTTCAGGAGGCGGACCGGGTGGAGCGGGACATCCTCAAGGAATTCATCCGGCACCGGGAACGGGAGCTAATCGAGCGCTACCACCTGCCCCTCACCGACAGCCGGGTGGCCCTGATGGTTGACCATTATTACCAATGGGACTACGACCTGAAGACCGCCTTTGACGAGATGGGCCGCCTCCATGGCCAGGTTCGAAATTTCGAAGACCGGTTCTTTGCCGAGCACGCCATCCAACTCCATTTCGATGAGGAGGCGGTGGATGAAATTCTGCGCCAGGCCCTGGATAGCGGCGCCTCGGCCACTACTGTCTGCAAAAATCTTTCCAGTGATCTGGAATACGCCTTAAAACTGGTGCGGGACCGCACCTCGCAGGACCATTTCATCTTAACCCGGGAAGCCTTGACCGATCTCGATACTTACCTCAATCGGATCATCCGGGAGAACTATCCGACGCCCCTGTTTCGGGAATAAGCATCTTTTATAGGGGCGCACCCAGGTGTGCGCCCACTTTGGGCGGACACGCAGGTCCGCCCTACTTTGTGATCCTATTTAATCGCATGAAGGTATTGTAACTATGATCGGAGTTTCCAAATTATATTGCGGCGCCGTGGAACCCGGAGATGTCCTCCGCTATCACGACCGCCGGGCCCAAGACCTGCCCTCTCATTTATTGCAATTTTCGGCGGATAAAAAGCCGGTGGTGGTCTGGAACGTCACCAAGCAGTGCAACCTGAAGTGCGTCCACTGCTATGCCAAGGCCACGGCGGGCCCTGCCCCCAATGAGTTGACCCAGGCGGAAGGCCTGGCCTTGCTTCAGGACTTGAAGGATTTCGGGGTGCCCGTGGTGCTGTTTTCCGGCGGCGAGCCCCTGATGCGCCCCGACCTGCTTAACCTGGTGGAGTGGACCGTAAATCACGGCATGCGGGCGGTGATCTCCACCAACGGCACCCTCATCACCTCCGAGACGGCCCGGCGCCTGAAGGACCTGGGACTCTCTTACGTGGGCATCAGCCTGGACGGCACCGAGCCGACCCACGATAAATTCCGGGGCCAAAGCGGGGCCTTTGCCGCGGCCATGGCCGGGGTGCGCAACTGCCAGGCCGCGGGCCTCAAGGTGGGCCTGCGCTTCACCGTCAGCCGCCTCAATTTCCAGGAAGTGCCGGCCATCTTCGACCTAGTGGAGGAGTACGACATTCCCCGCATCTGCTTCTACCACCTAGTGTACGCCGGCCGGGGCACCAAGCTGGTGGAGGAGGCCCTGAGCCATCAGCAGACCCGGGAGCTGGTGGACCTGATCTGCGCCCGCACCCGCAAGCTTTTCGACCAGGGCCGGGCCGTGGAGGTGCTGACGGTGGACAACCACGCCGACGGCCCCTACCTCTATCTCAAGCTGCTCCAGGAAGACCCCGAAAGGGCCGCTGAGGTGCTGTCGCTTTTGCAGATGAATGAAGGCAACAGCTCCGGCCGCGGCATCGGCTGCGTCAGTTGGGACGGCGAGGTCCACGCCGACCAGTTCTGGCGCCACCACTCCTTCGGCAACGTCCGCCAGCGGTCCTTCAGCCAGATCTGGTCCGATATGACCGACGAACTCATGGCCCGCCTCAAAGACAAAAAACACTATGTCACCGGCCGCTGCGCCGACTGCCGCTGGCTGGACGTCTGCGCCGGCAACTTCCGGGTCCGGGCCGAGGCCCTCACCGGCGACCTCTGGGCCCCGGACCCCGCCTGCTATCTGACGGATAAAGAGATTGGGGTGAAATGAAAAGAGGGCGGACACATGGGTCCGCCCCTACAGGAAAGAACGTCGTATTAATTTTTCAAGCGGCCAGGGGGCGAGTCCAAACTGTGTTTTTCACATTTTGGACATTGATACTTCCGACCGCAACAGACAATAATTTGACAATGCGGACACCATTTTGCATCGTCCATTCTGTAATTTCTGCTGCCACAATTATAGCATTGTGGTTGGGCCATTTTTCGATCCTCCACTAATAATTTTTATTGTTTTACTTGCTTCGGTTATATTTCGCAAACTCTGCGATCGCAAAATGAGTCCTTATTGCCTGGGCTACTGCGATTACTCCTTCATCATCGGCACCAAATTCATGGGCAAATTTAAGAAGGTATTCTTTTGCCTTAGGTGAAGCACCACATATGTAATCGGTAAAATCCTTCTCGAACATTCTTGTATCCTGAGATTTTCCGGTCGCTGCCCGTTTGATTCCTTCAGCTGCTAGGCTCGTTGCAACACTGAAGAGCTTACCTCCAAACCCCTTTTCAGCCCAAGCTGCCTCTTTCCTCTCAATTTTCGATTGGATACGCTGATTTTGCCTTGCCACAAATTTTTCATATTCAACCTGGTCTTTTCTGCCGAGCCGAATATTGCCAAGTCGCAAGTTCTCAGGGACTCCCGATTTTTCTTCCTGAAGTTCGTAAGTTAACATAAAATTTCCCAATATTTCGGTCACAGGAAAGTCATGTGCCTCATACTTAGCACACCCTTCGTCTTGAGCAACCTCTTTAAAATGTTTCCTGAGTTCTTCATCAGTTCGAATAAGTTCCTGTGCCTCCTCAAATACCGAGTCGGTGATTCGGAGATGATGCACTCCTCCCGGCTCATAGCTCCTGGAGAAAAATCCCACGGCTACCCTCCTCAGTTTCTTTATTTATGAAATTCTTAATCCTACGATTATACGGCTATCATTTTTTACGTTTTCCCCTGGGACCTCTTTCCCAGGGGAAAACCTTTGATCGCTCTCATTTCCAGCAAACGAAACCGAAACCGTTAAACCGGAAGAGGGCATTTAGAGATTCTCCTCCTCCGGATCAAATTTATTCATTATTTTGCCTTTGTACCTTTTATTGGAGCCCCACATTTTTCACATGAGGTAGTTTTAAAGGGATCCACCCAATTTTCTCTGCCACATTTGCCACATTTTATTTTTTCGTTAGCCATACCAGATTCACCTCCTTTTTTTCATCAGCCTAACAAGGGCTGGTTATTAGTATCCTTTAGCGGCTTGTTGTCTGGTGCTGACGCCTGCCCCAATTCAATGGTTCCAACCTCATTCCAACGCTTTAGGGTCGGCGAATCTGCCGCAGCATGAAAATAATTGGCCTCAATAAAAATACCCGACTTAACATCTGTAATATCTTAAATCTGGAAATAGTTTCGGCCAAGCAAGGGGAAACCGTGTAGTAAAAGTTTATGAACCATTGGCCACCCTTGGTTCTTTTAAGCACATCATCACGAAAGGCAGACAGGTAGACCACTTCTGGAGAATTATAATTCCCATAGGTTGCTGATGCTATGAAACACCCGGATTTCCGGGTCCCTCCAGAAGCCTCCTTTTCAGAAGTCTCCTTTCCAGAAGTCTCCTTTCTATAAAACGCGGTAACTGCTGAAATGGCTTCATCGAATTCCTGAGCAGGGAATATATCCCTTGCTTTATTTAAATATGATAATACCGATAATTCAGTAGAGTCATTATGTGTGAGTTTTTCAATAGCCCAAATATATTGGTCAAGAGCATACAAAAGCTTTGCTTCCAAATCTCCTCTTCGTGCCAGCTCAAGTATTTTATCTTCTAAGATAAAAACAGGTTCGTTGAGGGGCCAATCAAATTCAGGCCTTATAAAAATATATTCAACACCATATTTATCAGCTCTCTTTGCCCATTTTAATCTCCTATCAAAGAAGCAGGCTGGGTTCCCAAATCATTTTTATTTACAATAAGACCAATCTACTTTTTTCAATGGCTCACCTCGAAAAAAAACCAAGGGAGGAGGACCACCCTCCCCGGCGTCCCACTCCCCGGTCAATATCCCGGCAGCGGCCGGTTCAGATTTTGGTGACCTTGACCGCCTGCAGGCCCTTGGGGCCTTCGTTCACCTCGAATTCGACTTTGTCCTCTTCCTTCAAGGTGCGAAAGCCGCTGCCCACAATGTTGGTGTAGTGCACAAACAGGTCGGGGCCGTCCTCGCGTTTGATGAAGCCGTAGCCTTTGGCTTCGTTGAACCACTTCACCGTGCCGGAATAGCTCATCAATTCGTCCACTCCATTTACTCCTTTAGCTTTGGTGTCCTTGCCGGGCTAACAGTTTAGGGGACGCAGGCCCAAAAAAAAACGGCCGGCTCCCGCCTTACCGTTCCTGGTTTTAACTTTGTCGCCCGAGCACTGCATATGCGCCTGACAAAAGGTCTAAAAAAGTGATGAAAAATTCGTTAGCACAACCACGGGGTGAATGTCAAGTATTTTCTTTACATAGTTCGGCTGCCCGCCAAAACTTACCCTGATAGGCCCGATAGCCGTAAGTGGTCTTCCAGGTATTTCTGAGGAATTACTCCCCCACCCTAACCCTCTCCCCTCAAGGGGGAGGGGATTAAAAGCGAGGACTCTTGAAAGGGACTTACTGGACAGAACATTAGTGTAGTGCTGCATAGTTGCTATGATATTTAAAACCGCAGTTTTTAACCCACCTTTTCAAAGGGGGGGGTGGGGGGATTAAATAAGCGCTTGATAATCCCCCTAAATCCCCCTTTAAAAAAGGGGGACTTAGAACCTCTGTCCCCAAACTTGTAGAGGTTGCGAATATATTTGAGGCCTAAGACCGAGTTGCCGTCAAACAAGTAATATTGGACACCGAGGTTGTGGGGGTGGGGTTCCCCCGCCCAGAAGATAAGGATGTCCAGCCCGGGCGGGGAGACCCCGCCCCTACAAAGGCGCTTAATTGAACAGTATTCCTATAAAGTCCCCCTTTAGAAAAGGGGGACTTAGAACCTCTGTCCCCAAACTTTTGCAGGCTGCGAATATATTTGAGGCCTAAGATTAGGTTTTGAGATAGGTTTTAAAAGTGGTCGTAGGGGATGTCCAACAACAGCCTGAGGTGGTCCTCGACGCACTCCTCCAAAACTTCCAGGTTATAGCCCCCTTCCAGCACGGTGATCAACCGGCCCCCGGCGGTTTCCAGGGCCAGGTCCAGCACCAGCCGCCCCATCTCCCGGTAGCCTTCCCGGGTGAGGTTCATGTGCGCCAGGGGATCCTTTGTGTGGGCGTCAAAGCCAGCAGAAATGAAGACTAATTGCGGCGCAAATTGCCGCAGGAGGGGCAGGGCCTCTTTTTTTAAGGCCTCCAGGTAATCGCTGTCCTCGCTGCGGGGCGGAAACGGCAGGTTCAGGTTGAAGCCCTTCCCCGGACCCTTGCCTTCCTCCCGGCGGTAACCGGTGCCGGGGTAACAGAATTGCGGGTCCTCATGGAGCGACACATAAAACACCCGGGGGTCATCCTCGAACAGGTGCTGGGTGCCGTTGCCGTGATGCACGTCCCAATCGACGATGGCCACCCGCTCCAGCCCGTAGTTC
The DNA here is from genome assembly GCA_026388765.1 of Deltaproteobacteria bacterium. Lineage (GTDB taxonomy): Bacteria > Desulfobacterota > Desulfobaccia > Desulfobaccales > 0-14-0-80-60-11 > JAPLJC01. The sequence continues at coordinate 15,787 of JAPLJC010000201.1, read as the reverse complement.
TCCAGGGCGTAGACCGCGCCTATGGCCACGTTATTGAAAAAGCAGAACCCCTTGGCCCGATCCCGTTCGGCGTGATGCCCCGGCGGGCGCACGGCGCAAAAGGCGTTGTCCAGTTCGCCCTTCATGACCGAGTCCACCGCCATCATCACCCCGCCCACAGCCAGCAAGGCAGTCAGGTATGAATCTTTGGAGATGCCGCAGTCCTGGGTATCCAAGATCTGCCGGCCCTGTTCGCAGGCTTCCTTGAAGCGCCGGATATAGTCGGGATCATGCAGGCGCTCCACCCATTTTAGGGGGGCATAGTCGGGTCTGAGGCGCACCAATAACTCAAAGACGTCGCTGTCCACGAGAGCGTCATGGATGGCCTTCAGGCGGTCGGGGCGTTCCGGATGCCATGAGCCCGGATCGTGCAACAGGTAGCGGAGGGCATATACGTAGCCGGTGCGGCGCATTTCTATCTCCTGGTCACTGGAGTAGCCGGAGGGCGGGCGTCCCACCCACCATTAAGCCAACCTAACCGAAAGGAATTATAATCTTAGCCTAGGTCTCCGACACTCCCAGTCTCGCCAAGAATTTTTCCATCAGACACCACCTGGTGAAGGCAGACTGCAGGAGATTTAGACCTACAAAGGCGGTAAAAAGGTGCCAATACGGGCTAAAGATATAGCCTAAAGCCAGAGATAGCAAAACAAAGCTCCCGGCGATGGCGCGGATATACCCTTCCATGGTCCTCATGTCGGACTTCCCTTCACTTCACTAGTCAATTGATTAAGCTGCAAAAGAAGAGGCGAGAGCGACGAATTTCCCCTGCCGTTCTCAGCTCTCGCCTCAGGATCTGCTAACCCGCCTGACTAAGCCGTCTCCAGCCGCTGCTCCACCACGTCCCATTTGACGTTGTTGAAGAAGCTGGTGAGGTAGTCCGCCCGCTTGAGGCCGTAATCGATCATAAAAGCGTGTTCGAAGACGTCACAGATCAGGATGGGGTTGCAGCCCGTCAGGTGGCCCACGTCATGCTCATTGACCCATTGATTGAAGATCATCCCGTTTTCGATATCCTCGAAACAGACGACCCAGCCGATACCCCGCATGGCTGCGGTGGCCATAAAGTCTTGGGCGCAGGCATCCGCTGAGCCGAACTGGGCCGCCACCCTTTTGGTCAGGTTCGGGGCCTTGTCCGGATTCCCGTCGCCCCCGAGGTTCCCGAAATAGAGTTCATGTAAGCGCATGCCGTTGAATTCCCATCCCAGGCGCCGCTTCAATTCGGCAAATTCCGGGGTTCCCTGTTTGCCGTCTTTCAGCATACCGGCCAGCAAATCCATGACCTTATTGGTGTTAGTCACATAGCCCTGGTACAGGGTGAAATGATTCTTGAGTAAGGTGTCGCTGAAGCCCTTCATACCCAACAGAAAAGAAAAATCCTGCGCGGCGTAACTCATAGATGCTCCTTTCTGGCCTAAGCCTTATCTCGTTTGCGCTAAAGATAAGGTCGTCCCTGGACAATGCAACCTCGGCGAAGAATTTTATCAGGCCGGAAAGGTTAGAACCGTGGAGAGTAAACTCTTGCCTCAAGTTTTTCCCCGCTTTAACCGAAGAATTTAAGAGGGGAAGCATGCCAATGCAGGATAGAAAGCCACGGGGCAACCCGCCACCCAGGCCTCCGACCCAGAAGGCAACGTCTGATAAGGCGCGGTCGTCAGCGCCGGCGGCGGCGAACTCACCCCCGGCTTGGCCGAGCAATCCCCAGGCCTTCCTGGAGACCTTGATGGATATGAGCGTGCGCGGTATTGGCATTGCCGATGCCGCTGGGATCATCCGCTATGCCAACTCCGTTTGCCAAAACATCTATGGCTTGAAGGCCGAAGAGGTCGTAGGCCATCATTTTCGGGAGTTTTATGCCGACTCCGCCACCCTTAACCAAATGCTGGCCCAGGCCCGGACCCAGGGCCGGGTAGACAATTACCCCATCATGGCCCGGCATAACAGCGGCTCGCCCGTGCCGGTGGAAATCAGCCTGGTTCGGGTCCATGACGCTTCTTCCCGGATGTTGGGCAGTATCGCCATGATTAATGACCGGCGCCACCCCGATGACCTGGTGCGCAATTTTCAGCAGCAGGAATTAGCCCTGGTCCATCTCAACCGCAGCCTGGAGCTGGCCAATCTGGAGCTGGCCCGGGCCAACCGCCTGAAAGACGAATTCCTCGCCAATACTTCCCATGAGCTGCGCACTCCTTTGAACTCCATCCTGGGTTTTTTGCGCATCGTGCTGGATAAATTATGCGACAATCCCGCGGAAGAACAAGAATTTCTCCAAAACGCTTATGACAGCGCCAAAAACCTCCTCATTCTCATCAACGAGCTCCTGGATACTGCCAGGATTGAGGCCGGGAAGGTTGAACTCAGCCTGGTGGAGGTCGATATTTCCCAGGTTTTCGAGGAAGTGCAGAAATTAAGTCAGGTGCAGGCCGCCCAAAAAAAATTACGGCTGACCTTTCGGCGGCCTGAGGTGACGGTGCGGGCCGATCCGGGCAAACTGCAACAGGTTCTTCTCAACCTGGTGGCCAATGCCATTAAGTTCACCCACGAAGGAGAGATCCAGGTCAAGGCCCGGGTCTTCCGTGCCAAGGGGCACGTCCGCTTCGAAGTCCGCGATACCGGTATCGGCATCCCCCAGGAAATCCAGCATGATTTGTTTCAGAAATTCGTCCAGGGCAACGGCTCCACCACCAGACAGTATGGCGGCAGCGGTCTGGGCCTGGCTATCTGTAAAAATCTGGTGGAGTTTATGGGCGGACAGATTTGGCTCAGCAGCGCCGGCCCGGGGCAAGGCGCCACAGTCTTCTTCACCCTCCCCCTGGTCTCTTCGACCCCGTTGCACTGGCGCCGTCTGGAGGACCGGGAACGGGCCCTGCAGATCGAAGGCCCCGCTAACGGACCTCTGGTCCTGGTAGTGGAAGACGAACCCAAATTAGTTGAAATTATGACCCGAATACTCCAGAAGCACGGCTATCGCACCGTCTACGCGGTGACCGCCGATGACGGCCTGGAGGGGGCCCGGCGCCTGGCGCCGGCTCTCATCACCATTGATATGGGCCTGCCGGTACGGCCCCGGGCCACTCTGCGCAACGGCCTGGACCTTTGTGTCGCCTTGCGAAAAGACCCGCAGACCATCGCCATTCCGCAGATCCTGGTCACCGGACATGATGCAGCGCTGAGCCAGTCCACTGATGAAATTCCACCCACCTTGACCAAACCTTTTCGGGCTCGGGATCTGGTGGATAAGGTGGCAGAACTAGTGTCCGGAAAATAACTGCCTGAGCAGTCAATTGGGCAACATTTTCAAAGGTCGGGGACCGTCCGAGTATGGAGGTGACATGTTAACCCAACCACGGGTATTGATCATTGACGACGACCCTTCTTGCTTGCAGATTCTGCGAAAATTCCTGGAGAAGGACGGTTACCAGGTAATGGCCGCCGATGACGGCGTCCAGGCCCTGGCTCAGGCCCATGCCGCCAAGCCGGATCTGATCATCTGCGACTGGATGATGCCCAATATGGATGGGCCGCAGGTCTGCCAGGCCGTAAAAAAGGACCCAGACCTAAAAGACACCTTCTTCATCTTCCTCACCGCCCTGGAAAAGAGCTATATTGGCCACGGCATTTCCCAGGGCGCCGATGATTTCATCACCAAACCAATTGATCCTCAGGAGGTGAGCGCCAAGGTCAAGGCAGGGCTGCGCCTCACCCAGGCGCAAAGAGACTTGCAGGACCAGGCCTTGCGGGACGGCCTCACCGGCGCCTTCAACCGGCGCTACTGGGAGAATGCCCTGTTGCAAGCCTGCCGGGGACAAACCCCATTTACCCTGGGCCTGGCCGATATCGACCGGTTCAAGGAGATCAACGACGGCTGGGGTCATCAGGTGGGAGACGCCTTTTTAAGGGAGACGGTCAGGAGTTGGAACGCCAAACTCAAGCAGGGGGAAATCTTGGCCCGTTTGGGGGGTGATGAGTTCGCCTGTCTGTTCAGGCGGTCCCTGCCCCGCCTCAAGCTTCTGCGTCAAGAGGTGGAACTGGATCTGACCGCCGCCTTTGCCGAACTGCCGGTGGGGCTATCCCTGGGTTACGCCTTGTTCCAGCCCCGACGTCCCGCCGCCCCGCCGCTTTTGATGGCTCGGGCCGACGGTCGCCTCTACCGGGAAAAGCGCCAGCGGAAGAAAAGATAGTTTCGAGTTTCGAGTTTCGAGATGTAGGGTGCGCCCTGCGCACCAGATCAATCTGGTGCATAGCCTGGGTCCGATGCGCAGGGCGCACCCTGTTCTCCTTTCCTCAAGAAATACCTTTCGTTAAATATCCTTTGACATTTTTTCAAATTCGCGCGTATTTTGAATTGCTCGAATCAAGCCCAACCCGCCGCGCGGCGGGGGCGAAAGCCATGGGTCATAGACTCAGTGGGAGAAAACGGTTATGGCAAGAGGAAACCTGCATAGGCTGCTGGTGTTGGTGCTGGTCATCTTCCTGGCCCTCTGCGCGGCGCCCGCCTCGGTGCAGGCCGGCAAACCCTACACTTTCCATGACCTGGGCACCCTGGGGGGCACTGGTGGCAGCGACGCTAGGGGCATCAACGCCAGAGGCCAGGTGGTGGGAGGTTCAACAATTGGCGATTTTGCTGACGCCTTTCTTTACCCCTACCCCGGCGGCCCCATGCAGGACCTGGGCACCCTGGGGGGCAATTACCGCGAAGCTACAGGCATCAACGCCAGCGGCCAGGTGGTGGGGTATGCATCTACTACCAGTGGCGCAACACATGCCTTTCTTTACCCCTACCCCGGCGGCCCCATGCAGGACCTGGGCACCCTGGGGAACACTTACAGCTTCGCTTTTGGCATCAACGCCAGCGGCCAGGTGGTGGGGTATGCATCTACTGCCGGCAATGCCTCATACCACGCCTTTCTTTACCCCTTCCCCGGCGGCCCCATGCATGACCTGGGCACCCTTGGGGGCACTTACAGCGAAGCTTTGGGCATCAACGCCAGCGGCCAGGTGGTGGGACATTCATCTCTTGCCGGCGATGCCTTAGTGCATGCTTTTCTTTACCCCTATCCGGGCGGTCCCATACATGACCTGGGCACCCTGGGGGGCAATTCAAGCTACGCTACTGGCATCAACGCCAGCGGTCAGGTGGTAGGATATTCAACTACTACCAGTGGCCAAACCCATGCCTTTCTTTACCCCTACCCCGGCGGCCCCATGCAGGACCTGGGCACCCTGGGGGGCACTCAAAGCAAAGCTTGGGGCATCAACGCCAGCGGCCAGGTGGTGGGATATTCATATCTTGCCGGCGATGCCTTATACCATCCCTTTCTTTATAGCAATGGGCAGATGCAGGACCTCAATGACCTGGTGGACCTGCCTACCGGTGTTTCCTGGCAAACCGCTAATGGCATCAACGACCAGGGCTCGATCGTGGGAGCGACCATTTCTCCTGGCCGCGCTTACCTGCTTACTAAAAATCCCGTCCCCCTCCCGTCCCTCCTGCTCCTCCTGCTGGGCTCTGATTAACGCCAATTATGGTTCTCGTTCCCAAGCTCCTGCTTGGGAACCAGAAAAGCCCCCGGAGACCGGTGGCGGCCGCCTGCCGATCCCAAGCCCCTGGTTAAAACCCCCGCCTTTTCGTTGCGTCCCAGGTCCTGATGGAGTATAGTTCAATTTTGCAGCGTCACTCCGAGGCTTCCAGGTCTTCCGGATCCAGGAGACCCTGTTTGATCAGGGCCTGCTCCAGTTGGACCAGGGCCTGCTTGAAGGCGGGATAAAGACCCACCGACAGGGAAACTCCTTTGCGCGTGGGCACCCAGTCGCCCTCCTGGTCCCCGGGCACGTGGACCCGGATATCGATGAGGCGGTGGCCCTTAAACTCGGACAGTGACAGGAATACTACTTCTCGGGCGTTTTTGGTAATCTGACTGATGATTTCGGACATCTTTCCCCCTGTGGTTTCCTCCCCGGGAAACCTGCTGGGGATTGACTTCGTTTATCTTATCGACCTTGTCAACCCCTTTTTCGATGCAACTCTATAATACATTAAGCAGACGCAAGGAAGCCTTCAAGCCCCTGACGCCGGGAAAGGTCGGTTTTTACGCCTGCGGAGTGACGGTTTACGATGACGCCCACCTGGGCCACGCCCGCTCCTGCGTGGTCTTCGAGGTTCTGGTGCGCCACCTGCGCCGGCGCGGCCTGAACGTCACCTGGGTCAGAAATTTTACCGACATCGACGACAAGATCATCCGCCGGGCCCAGGAGACCGGGGCCTCGTGGCAGGAGGTGGCGGGGCGTTACATCGCCTCGTTTCAGGAGGACATGGCCGCCCTGGGATTGCCCCCGGCCACCATCGAGCCCAAGGCCACGGAACATATCCCGCAAATCCTCGACCTGATTCGCCGCCTGGAAGAGCGGGGTTTTGCCTACCAGGGCGCCGAAGACGTTTACTTCCGGGTGCGGCGCTTCCCCGGCTACGGCAAGCTCTCCGGCCAGAGTCTGGATGACATGTTGGTGGGCGCCCGCATCGAGGTGGACCCCCACAAGGAAGACCCCCTGGATTTCGTCTTGTGGAAGGCCAGCAAGCCCGGGGAGCCGGCCTGGCCCAGTCCCTGGGGTCCGGGGCGTCCCGGCTGGCACATCGAGTGCTCCGCCATGAGCCTGCACTACCTGGGGGAGAGCTTCGACCTCCACGGCGGTGGCCAGGATTTGGTCTTCCCCCACCACGAAAACGAGTTGGCCCAGTCCGAAGCGGCCACCGGCCGGCCTTTTGCACAGTTTTGGCTGCATCACGGCCTGCTCACCATCAACCAGGAGAAGATGTCCAAGTCCCTGGGCAATTTCTTCACCGTCAAAGAGGTCTTGGCCCGCTTCCCCGCCGAGGTGGTGCGCTTTTTCCTCATCAACAGCCACTACCGCAGCCCCTTGGATTTCTCCGACGCCGCCCTGGCCGAGGCCGAAGCTGCCCTGTTGCGGCTTTACACCACCCTGGCCCGCATCCAGGAGACCCTTCGGGACTATCCTGACTTCCAGCCCCAGACCTCCATCGACTTCGAGGCCAACCTGACCCTGGAGGAATGCGCCCGCCTGGGGTCACTGGGGGCCCGGTTTGAAGCGGCCATGGACGACGACCTCAACACCGCCCAGGCCCTGGGCTTCCTCTTCGACGCGGTGCGCCTGCTTAACCGCCTGATGGAGGAACCTTCCGAGCATCCGGGCTATCTCACCATCCTTCGGGAGACCTATGACAGTCTGGTGCGCCTGGGGGAGGTGCTAAACCTGCTCCAGGCTGACCCCGAGGAGATGGTCAGGACCCTGCGCCAAAAGGCGGCGGACTTAAAAATCACCCCGGAAGAGATCGAACGCCTCATCGCCGAGCGGGTGCAGGCCCGCAAAAATAAGGATTGGGCCCGGGCCGACGCCGTTCGCCAACAGCTGGCGGACCTGGATATTCTCCTGGAAGACACCCCCCAAGGCACGACCTGGCGGGTGAAAGGATGATATGATGTTTGTGGGTAAGGGGCCAGGGGCTCTTTTGTAAGGGGCCCCGGCCCTCCCTCACACCCCCATAAGGATGGCCGTGGAAGTCAGGACCTACGGCCCTGACTTCCACGGCTCAAAAGAGATCAACGAATGCCGATTGAGAATCAACCTTATTAACTTAAAAAGGAGATTTTAATATGGCCACATTTTTGATGTTCGGCAAATATTCAGCCCAGGCGATGAAGGAGATGAGCCCGGGGCGCACCCAAAAGGCCGTAGATCTGATCAAACAACTGGGTGGGGAAGTGAAGGGCACGTACGCCCTACTGGGCAAATACGACCTGGTGTTTATCGTCACCCTGCCGGGAATAGAGGCCGCCATGAAGGCTTCGTTGGCCCTGAGCAAGATGACGGGCATCGGTTTTACCACCTGCCCCGCGGTAACAATCGAGGAGTTCGACAAGATCAGCAGTTAAAGATGGGGGCGACCCAACGGGTCGCCCCTCCCCCCCCCCCCCCCCCCCCCCCCCCCCCCCCCCCCCCCCCCCCCCCCCCCCCCCCCCCCCCCCCCCCCCCCCCCCAATATCATTTCCCATTTTTTGGGCGGGTGGCCGCAGGCCACCCGCCCAAAAAATGTTATAATTATAAAAATTTGCCGATCTTTATATCATGTCTGAGCGTTTCCATTTAGTCACTTCCTTTCAGCCCACCGGGGATCAGCCGCAGGCCATCAGGGGTCTGGCCCGGGGGGTGCGGCGCGGTCAGCCCCATCAGGTATTATTGGGGGTGACCGGCTCAGGCAAGACCTTCACCGTGGCCAACGTGGTGGACCAGTTGCAGCTGCCCACCCTGGTGTTGGCCCCCAACAAGACCCTGGCGGCCCAGCTCTATGGCGAGTTTCAGGAGTTCTTTCCGGATAATGCGGTGGAGTATTTTGTCAGTTATTACGATTATTACCAGCCCGAAGCCTACGTGCCCCAGAGGGACCTTTACATCGAAAAGGACTCCGCCATCAACGAAGCCATCGACCGGATGCGCCACTCCGCCACCCGCTCCCTCTTCGACCGCAACGACGTGATCATCGTCGCCTCGGTGTCTTGCATTTATGGCTTGGGCTCGCCGGAGGCCTATCACGGCATGCTTCTCTATTTAGAGGAGGGGATGGAGAAGGACCGCCGGGAGGTCCTGGCCAAACTGGTGGAGATCTTGTATGAGCGCAATGACATCGACTTCCACCGGGGCACCTTTCGGGTGCGGGGTGACCGGGTGGAGATCTTTCCAGCCTATGAAGAGGCTCGGGCCATCCGGATCGAGTTTTGGGGCGACAAGGTGGAGGCCATCCGGGAAATCGATCCGCTGCGGGGCACGACCCTGCGGAAACTCCAGAAGATCACGGTCTATCCCGCCTCCCATTATGTCACCACCGATCTGACCCGGCGCCAGGCCATGGCCGCCATTGAGGCAGAGCTCAGCGAGCGCCTGGACTGGTTTCGCGCCCAGGGTAAGCTCCTGGAGGCCCAGCGTCTGGAAGAGCGCACTCGTTTCGACCTGGAGATGATGAAGGAGCTGGGCTTCTGCCACGGCATCGAGAACTACTCCCGGCACCTCACCGGCCGGGCCCCGGGGGAGCCCCCCCCTACCCTGCTGGACTACCTTCCCCGGGAATCCCTGGTGGTCATCGACGAATCCCACATCACCGTGCCCCAACTCCAGGGCATGTACCGGGGGGACCAGTCCCGCAAGCGGACCCTGGTGGATTACGGCTTTCGCCTGCCCTCGGCCCTGGACAACCGGCCCCTCTGTTTCGAGGAGTTCAAGGCCCGGGTGCATCAGATAATCTACGTCTCCGCCACCCCCGCCCCCTACGAGATGGGTCAGGCCGAAGGCCGGGTGGTGGAGCAAATCGTCCGGCCCACCGGCCTGATGGACCCCAATATTACCGTCAAGCCGGCCACCAACCAGGTGGACGACCTCCTGGGGGAGATCCGGGGCCGGGTCCAGCGGGGCGAGCGGGTGCTGGTCACCACCCTCACCAAGCGCATGGCCGAAGACCTCACCGAGTACTACCAGGACCTGGGCCTCAAGGTGCGCTACCTCCATTCCGACATCACCACTTTAGAGCGCATGGAGATCCTCCGGGACCTGCGCCTGGGGGTCTTCGACGTCCTGGTGGGCATCAACCTGCTGCGGGAAGGGCTGGACTTGCCGGAAGTCTCCCTGGTGGCCATCCTTGATGCGGACAAAGAGGGCTTTTTGCGCTCCGGGCGCTCCCTGATTCAGACCTGCGGCCGGGCGGCCCGTAACGTCCGGGGCGAGGTGCTGTTCTACGCCGACAAAGTGACCCCGTCCATGGCCGCGGCCATCGAGGAAACGAAGCGCCGCCGCACCGTGCAGGCAGCTTACAACCAGGAGCACGGCATCACCCCGGAGACCATCCAGAGCCGCATCAAGGACGTGCTGGCCTCGGTGTACGAAGCCGATTACGTCACCGTGCCCCTGGCCGCGGAGGAACAGGCCGCCTACCTGGTGGAAGATGTCCCCGCCCAAATCAGAAAGCTGAAGAAAGAGATGCAGACCGCCGCCAAGAAGCTGGACTTCGAGCGGGCCGCGGCCCTGCGGGACCAGATCCGGACCCTGGAGGCGGGACAACTCAAATACGCTTGAGTTTCGAGTTTTAACTCAAAACTCGAAACTCAGCCCTTCGCCACCACCTTTTATCTTGATCTTCTTGCCCTTTTGTTCAGGCTGGGATTTAAGAAATTCCTTGAGCAGCTTCTTTTGTTGCGGGGTGAGATTGGTGGGGGTCTCCATCGCCATTTCCACCACCAGGTCGCCCCGGGGATTGCCCTTCAGACCCGGCAGCCCCTCGCCCCGGAGGCGAAAGGTGGCCCCGGGTTGGGTGCCGGGCGGCACCTCCAGACGTTTCCGGGAGTTAAGGGTGGGGATGTTTATGGCCGTGCCCAGGGCCGCAGCCACCATGGAGAGCTGAGCCTGGTAATGGAGGTCCCGGGCTTGCCGGGTGAAGATGGGGTGCGGCGCGAGCTGCACTTCCAGGTAGAGATCGCCGGCTGGCCCGCCCAGGGAGCCGGCTTCCCCCTCACCCCGGAGACGCAGGCGAGTGCCGGTATCCACCCCCGGCGGAATCCGCACCTGGAGCTGCTTCTTCTCCTTCACCATGCCGGAGCCGCCACAGTTGAAGCAGGGGGAAGTGATGAAGGTGCCGGCGCCGAGACAGTCCGGGCAGTTGTTGAAGATCTTCAGGAGCCCCCGGGACTGGCTCACCTGACCCCGACCGCCGCACCGGGGACAGGTTTGACGCTGAGCGCCAGGTTCCAGACCGTTGCCGCCGCAGCGCCGACAGCTAACCCGGCGTTCCACCTCCAGGCTGGTTTCCAGGCCATGGGCCACGTCCTCCAGGGTCAGGACCACCTGGTGCCGCAGATCGGCCCCGGCTTGGGGGCGGTCGGACCGGGTGCGGTGATTGCCGAAGCTGAAGAATTCTTCGAACATCTCCCCAAAGGAGCCGAAGATATCTTCAAAACCGCTGAAGCCGCCGAGGTCCATGTCCGCCAACCCCGCATGGCCGTATAAATCATAAAGCTGCCGTTTCTCGGTATCCGACAGGACCTGATAGGCTTCGGAAATTAGCTTGAATTGCTCTTCCGCTTCATGGTCCCCGGGATTTTTGTCGGGGTGATACTTGAGAGCCAACCGCCGGTAAGTGCCTTTAATGTCCTCTTGGGAGGCATCATTGGCGATTCCTAAAATCTCATAATATTCCTTCATACTGGCCAAACCGCCCCCAAGGCTCACGCTGCCTATCCCTTGAAGTAAGTTTGGTCATCAAGACTCCCCTTGTCAAGAATTGGCGGAATGAGTTGGAGAGGCTTGGAATTTATGCCTTAGACTAATCTCCCCTTTGAATGCGGCTCTAGATACCTATTTTTCCCCCCTCAAACTGAGGAATATTAATAAACTCTAGCCATTAATTCTTTTAAATTTAAATTTTTCTAAAGAGCGTTATGGAGAGGCGGCGAGGAGACCTTCCAAACGGAGCGCCAGATCCGGGGAGAGATCGTGGATTTCCACCACCTTGCTGCGGCTTTGGGCCCCCAGGAGGCGGAAGGCGTTTTTGGGGAGATTAAGGGCCCTGGCCAGGAAAGCGATGAGTTCGCGGTTGGCGGCTCCTTTTTCCGGGGCGGCCGCCAGCCGCACCTTGAGCCGGTCGCCATGCAGGCCCACCACTGCGGTGTGCCGAGCTCCCGGCGACACGGTCAGGCGCACCAGGTATCCCTGGCCAGTGGCCTGGTAAAAGGACATCTTTAAGATCCGAAACTATTAACCGAGTTGCCGGGCCAGATCCCAGAGGGTGGCCACGAGAAATTGCCGGACAAAGACTATGGCCAGGAGAATAAGAAGCGGCGAAAGGTCGAGGCCGCCAAAAACCAGGGGCACCCGCCGTCGGACCCAGGCCATCACCGGTTCGGTGACGTTATAGAGAAAGCGGACGATGGGGTTGTAGGGATCGGGGTTTACCCAGGAAAGGAGAGCTCGGGCGATAATCACCCACATGTAAATGTTCAGGGCCAGGTCCAAGATGTAGGCCAGGGCTTCCAGCAAATGTCGGAAGGCAAACATACCCGATTCTCCGTGCTTTCTTCAAAGGTTAGTTTATTATGGCCAAGGCCGGAAAATTGTCAAGTCAGAATGAGTCCGAGCAAGTCACCCTTAGGTCCCTGCGGTCCGGCCCCAAGGATTGCGTGAAACGGCCGCATTCCTTACAATAGCAAAATTAGTTATTCTCATGAGGAGAGACCGTAGCAGCCGGAAACGCCCCCCCGGGGGAATCCGGCATTCTTGATAAGATGAATCCTACCGGAACCTTTAAGGCCTTGCGCCACCGCAATTTCCGACTATTTTACACCGGCCAGATGATTTCTCTCACCGGCTCCTGGATGCAGTCGGTGGCCTTCAGTTGGCTGGTCCTGGTGCTAACCAACTCCTCTTTCTATCTGGGCTTGGTGGGGGCGCTGCAGACCTTGCCGGTGCTCCTCTTCTCCTTCCTTGGGGGCGTGGTGGCGGACCACACCAGCAAACTGCGCCTCATGTTCCTCACCCAGGCGGCCCTGCTCCTCCTGGCCCTGGCCCTGGGGGTATTGGTGGGCCTGGAACTCATCAAGATTTGGGACCTCTGCCTGATCGTCTTTCTGTCCGGCACGGTGATGGCCTTCGACATCCCGGCGCGCCAGGCCTTCATCGTGGACCTGGTGGGCAAGCCGGACCTGCCCAACGCCATTGCCCTTAACTCTACCCTGTTCAACTTCACCCGGGTGCTGGGGCCGGCCGTGGGCGGGGCGATCATCGCCGCAGTGGGCATGGCCAACTGCTTCTTCCTCAATGCCGCCAGCTTTCTGGCGGTAATCCTGGCCCTGGCCATGATGCGTCTGCCTCAGGCTCGCCAGACGCCCTGGAAGCCCTTTCTGCACGCCTGGAAGGAACTGTTGGATTACCTCTGGACCCGGCGGGAGTTGCGGCTGGTCCTGCTGCTGATGTCCCTGGTGGCGGTCTTCGCCATGCCCTATTACGTGCTGCTACCCATGCTGGCCCGGGCCACCCTGGGGGTGGGCCCCCGGGGCTTCGGTATCCTCATGGCCGCCAGCGGCCTGGGAGCCTTTCTGGGCGGCCTCACCCTGGCCCGCCGCCTGCAAAGCCGCCCCCCCATGCCCTCCTTTCTGGCGGGGCTGGGCCTGTTTCTCCTCGGGCTGGTGGGGCTGGGGCTCTGCGGCAACTATTACGCCGCCCTGGGCTTCATCTTCATGTCCGGTTACGGCATGGTGACCCAGCTCTCCACCGGCAACAGCCTGCTGCAGCTTAATGTGCCCGATGAACTGCGGGGCCGCCTCATGAGCCTTTTCGGGCTCATCGTCATGGGCTTCGCCCCGGTGGGCAGCATCATCTACGGGGTGACGGCCCATTACACCAGCCCGGGGCTGGCCATCTCCGGCGGCAGCCTCTTTGCGGCCCTCTGCGCCGGACTGGTCCTGTTGCGCTACCCCGACCTGCGCCACTTCGATTTCAGCGCCCCGGGGCCGCCGGAGGCCGCTCCCATGCCGCCACCCACTTCTCTATCCTCATAATCCGAGATAGTTCTTTAGCCCAAGTCGTTGCCAAAAGTTTTGGTATTTTTGGAAGGTGTCGTAGGGGCGGCTCACGAGCCGCCCCTACAATACCTTTGGAACGGGAGGATGAAATGTGGAAGGTGCTTTATGGGAATTGAATCTGCGGTAGAGTGCGCCCCCGACCGCTAGGCCAAAATAAACGCTTGATAATCCAGCAGCCTCAAGGTCAGGGCCAAGGCGCCGGCCACCACCGGATTATCAAAAATTAGCACGATATCCCGGCTCTTATTGACTTTCTCGAAATTGTCGAACGTCCACAAATCCGCATAGGGGATATTGATCGCCCCGGCCACGTGTCCCTGGTCGAATTGCTCCGGCGAGCGCAAATCCAGAAAGGTCGGATTCTTTAGAAATTTGGTCCTGCCTTGGTCAATGATCCATTTTTCGGGATCACTCTGATTGAGGTCCATCAACGCCATGAAGACCTTTGAATCAGATGCCGTGGCATAAAAGGCCTTATGCCAGCCCTTGATGCCCACCCTCATCCAGTTAACGTTATTATATCCGGCTCTCACTGCCAGCCTGGCAGCATGATAGGATTTCCATCACATATCATCCGCACAGAACACCACCAGGGGACGCGCTTTGTCCTCCGGCAGCGCCGACATATCGAATTGGGCCTCTGCCAAGTCGAAGTCCGGCCGTTTATGATCTTTAGGGACATCCATGGTAATGTGAATGGCAGCAACCGGCCGGGCCTGAACCCAATCCGTCATGTGGGTGTAGCAGGCGATCAGCAATCCTCCCTGCGCCTGAATCTGTCTGGCTTCCTTTGGAGATACCACTTGCGCGCCTTCCAGACTGGTGGGGGTGCTTCCCTTCGCAATTTCGCTCATGTCTCAGTTCCTTTTTGGTATTAGGATTTTCTTGTGGGGTATGGTGGCATCCTCTGAAATCTGTTTAGATAATAGAGGCCGACAGGATTTTCGCTATCGGTGCGACTCCGATTTTTATGTCGGCGGGATCATGATTATTCTGTCAGGGTTCGTCCTACGCGGGATCAGAAGCTTTTCTCGAAAATATTAATTATAATAATAAGGGTCGCCTGGTGCGCCCCTGGGCAAGGCGCCGGCGGGCCGCCGCTGCTGCCTAAAGCCCTGGCCATCCCGGAGAATTCTCGGCCGGAGAAAGTGTCCGCCTGAAACCCCTTGTAAAGTCATCGATTATCTGTTATAAAAATTCGATTTGAATTAAACTACTCACGCCCCGCCAGGGCGGGCTGGTGCCGGAAGTCTGTTTTTCAGGCTGCCTCCGGTGGCCCCGTCGTCGGCGGAGCGGCGGACTAACCGGAGGAAGTAAATTATGGCGTATGTCACCATGAAGGAACTGCTGGAGGCCGGGGTGCATTTCGGCCACCAGACCCGCCGTTGGAACCCCAAGATGGCGCCCTATATCTTCGGGGCCAGAAACGGCATCCACATCATCGACCTGCAAAAGACCGTCCAGTTTTTCAAGACCGCCTACAATTACGTGGTGGACCGGGTGGCGGACGGCGGCATCGTCCTCTTTGTGGGCACCAAGAAGCAGGCCCAGGACGCCATCCGCGAAGAGGCCCAACGCTGCGGCATGTTCTATGTCAACCACCGTTGGCTGGGAGGCATGCTCACCAACTTCCAGACTATTAGCCGCTCCATTGCGCGCCTGAAAGAATTTGAGACCATGAAGGAAGACGGTACCATCAAACGCTTCCCCAAAAAAGAAATCCTGATGATGGAAAAAAAGGCCGCCAAGTTGGAGCGCTCCCTGGGCGGCATCAAGAATATGGGGCGCCTGCCCGACATCGTCTACGTGGTGGACCCCCGCAAGGAAGACATCGCCGTCATGGAAGCCCGCAAGGTCAACGTCCCCTTGCTGGCCATAGTCGACAGCAACTGCGACCCCACGGAGATCGATTATCCCATGCCGGGCAATGACGACGCCATTCGCGCCATCCGCCTCCTCACCTCCCGCATCGCCGATGCGGTGGTGGAGGGCAAGAAACTGGCGGAGGAGCGCCTCCAGGGGCAAATCGATAAGGAAGCGGCCGCGGCCCAGTTGGAAGCAGAAGCGCAAGCGGCCCCGGCCCCGGCCCCGCCGGCTCCTGAGGCTCCGGCTGC
>JAPLJC010000134.1 GCA_026388765.1 Deltaproteobacteria bacterium | reverse complement strand
GAGTTGCAAGTGTCAGGTCTAATCTTATTTCGGTTTGATGATGGTCAGGTCAAATCTTGGTCATCACCCTTAATTAAAGGCAAACGGTTCCCGATCAATAACCCTTCCAGCTGGGCGGCAAACCCGGGGAAACCAGCTTCTTATAACCCGGCGGGAGGTCAAAAAGGCGGTCGGCCTGGGGCCCTTCCTTGATGCTCTGGTATTCCACGGAAAAATTCCCTCCCCTGGAGGTCATTTTCACCGGGGTCCCCAACTTGGTGGCCACCCAGATAATCTGAATTTCCGGGCCGCCGCCCTCTCGCACCGTGACTTGATATTTCTCGGCCTGGTAACCAGCCACCGTCTCCTGGCCCACGAGGCGCTTGGCCTGGGCCTCAGCGGGAACCTGGATGAACTGCCCCGGGAGCTTCTTCTTCAGGGGCATCTCCACATAGGCCCGCTCCTGGGGCATGATAAACCAGATGGCCTTCTTATCCGGACGGACGATGGTGATGGTCTGCCCTTCGGCGTCGCTGAACTCCTGGCGCATCTTGCCGTCCTGCACGTAAATCCTGCCGGGCACGACTTTTTCGCCGTCCTTGATCATCATCTGGGCGGAAAATTGCGCCGCCGCGGCGCTACCGGCCAGGAGTAGAAACATCGGCAGCATAAAAAACCAGCTAAGTTGTCCCAAATTTCTTGTCATTTCATGCGCCTCTTAGGGTTGCCAGGAGGAATTAAGAGGCCAAGGCAGTCAGTCCCCTTGCCCTGGAACCTATTTCAAAACCTCTCTGAGGCGGGATCGAGGTTCTCAACCAGGCAAAGGTTGAGAACAGCGGTTTTAGGTCCAATGCTGTTCACTTAAGCATAAGGGATTTCTATTTGGTGTAGGGGCTGGGTCTCCCCGCCCGATTAACCACCGTTTCAAACAAGGGCGGGGAGACCCCGCCCCTACAGAGTTCTTAAATGAACAGTATTGGTTTTAAGTCCCCCTTTCCTAAAGGGGGACTTAGGGGGGTTATCAAGCGCTTATTAATCCCCCCTGCCCCCCTTTAGAAAAGGGGGGTGATTCTTTCCCAACTTAAACTCCCTCGGCTGATTCAAGAAGGCGGGATGCGCTCCGCTTTCCCGCCCTACGGATGAGGCTGCAACCCGGTTTTTTAAATGACTTCTGGTTAGTTTCGACTTCGATTTCCAGGTATCTATTACGTCAAAGGGCTGACCGGCCGCAGCCGATCCCCCGGCCGGTGAGGACGTAGTGCTCCTCGCCGGCGCAAGCCAGGCAGACCAGCTGCCCTTCTACCACCCTGACCCGGGGCTCCATCACCCCTTCGCCGCAGCGGCTGCAGGTCACCGTGGCAAATCGCCGGGCCAGGGGTGGCAGCGTGATGGTGAGATTCCGGATGAGGAACTGCTCCTCCAAAGGCACCTCCTGCAATTCCCGCCGGGCCACGGCCTGCCATAGGTGTTGGAAGCGGTGCCGATCCTCGTCGGTGCCCCGGCCCTGCAGCACCACCTTCTCGTACAACGGCCCCACCGCGGGGTACCGGGCAAACATCTGCTCCCGGAAATCCGGCCGCACCGCCAGGCGCAGCGCCGCCCCATCCCGGCGCCGGGCCACGGTCACCGCGGTTTTGCCCAAATCCTCGAAAATCAAGGCGCTGTTGCCGAAGGTGCAGCCGGTGACCACCTGGATGCCGTCGGTGAAGCAGTTGTTGCACTCCACGATGGCCACCATTTCCTCCATGCCGGTGTTTTCCTGCTCCAGGTAAGCCATGGCATGGCGCCCCGCCTTGACCCCCAGGGCCAGAAACGGGCAGCGATGTCCGTGAATGATCTCCGCCTGGCGCAACAGGCCCTCCAGGTCATTACCCCTGATCATCGTCTCCAGGGCCTGTCGGGCCGAGGCGTGTTCGTGCATGGGTGACTCCTTGGCTGGTTATGGCTAAACTAGCGGTTGTCGAGACCGAGGTCTAATGCTGCTGGGAGCTTTTTATTAAATTTTTCGGTCTTTGTCGAATTTTTCTTGTTTACGCTGGCAAATCCGGCGAAATTGGCCCAGGGTGGTGTCCCGGATATATCCGGGTTTCGTAGGGGCGGCTCGCGAGCCGCCCCTACAAAGCCCCCGCTAAGGCAGGCTTTTGAGAGATATGCAGAGTCAACGCCAGGATCGCTAATTAAGCCGCGGCCAAAGCAAATCTTGAAAAGTTGGCCGGAACGTATATGCTGGGGCAGCGGCAAAAGAGGCCGTCTTACCCAAGGGAGGATGCACCCGGCCGGCCCGGGCCGGGGGACAGAGTCTGGAGCACCAATAAGAGAGAGGACCGACCATGGCCATTATCACCATTTCCAGAGGCTCTTATAGCCGTGCCAAGGAAATCGCCGAAAAACTGGCCCAAGAGTTGGGCTATGGATGCATTTCCCGGGAAATCCTGCTGGAGGCCTCGGAAGAATTCAATATCCCGGAGATCAAGCTGGTCCGGGCCATAGAGGACGCCCCCTCGATCCTGGACCGCCTCACTCAAGGTAAAGAGCGCTACCTGGCCTATATCCGCGCCGCCCTGTTGAAGCATGCGCAAAAGGACAACGTGGTTTATCACGGCATCGGCGGCAATTTCCTCCTCCAGGGAATTCCCCATGTCCTCAAGGTCAGGATCGTCGCCGATCTGGAAGACCGGGTGGCCGACGAGATGAAGCGGGAGTCCATCTCGGTCTCGGAGGCTCGGGAGATCATCCAGAAAGATG
>JAPLJC010000146.1 GCA_026388765.1 Deltaproteobacteria bacterium | reverse complement strand
GAGACCATGGCGACCTCGGTGGCGGCGCCTTTGGAACGTCAATTCAGTCGCATTGCCGGAGTGACTGAAATGACTTCCGCCAGCTACCGCGGGGCAACGACCATTGTCCTGCAGTTCGAATTGAGCCGCAACATCGACGGGGCCGCCCGTGACGTCCAGGCCGCCATCAATGCGGCCCGCAGCTATCTGCCGACGACCCTGCCCAGCAACCCCACCTACCGCAAGGTCAATCCCGCCGACGCCCCGATCCTCATCCTGGCCCTGACCTCCGACACGGCGGAGCGGGCCAAGATGTATGATGCGGCCTCCACCATCCTCCAGCAAAAGCTCTCCCAGGTGGAGGGCGTCGGCACGGTTTTCGTGGGGGGCGGTTCGCTGCCGGCGGTGCGGGTGGAGCTGAACCCCACGGCCCTGAATAAGTACGGCATCGGCCTGGAGGAGGTGCGCACTTTTCTGGGCAACACCAACGCCAACCGGCCCAAGGGGCAACTGGCGGATGCGACCCTGACCCGGGAAATCAGGACCAACGATCAGCTTTTCAAGGCCGAGCAGTACCGCAATCTGATCGTGGCCTTCCGCAACGGGGCGCCGGTGCAACTGGTTGATCTGGGGGAGGTCCAGGACTCCCTGGAAGATGTGCGCACCGAGGGTCTGGTGAACGGCAAGACCGCAGTGATGGTGGTCATCTTCAGGTCGCCCGGGGCCAACATCATCGAGACGGTGGACCGGATTCGCGCCCTGCTGCCCCAGCTCAAGGCCTCCATTCCCCAGGATATCGACGTCTCGGTCACGGTGGACCGCAGCCCGCCCATCCGCAGTTCGCTGAAGGATGTCGAACGCACCCTGGTGATCTCGGGCACGCTGGTAATCCTGGTGGTCTTCGCCTTCCTGCGGAGTTTCCGGGCCACCCTCATCCCGGCGGTGGCGGTGCCGGTCTCCCTCATCAGCACCTTCGGGATCATGTACCTCTGGGGCTACAGTCTGGATAACCTCTCCCTCATGGCCCTCACCATCGCCACGGGCTTTGTGGTGGACGACGCCATCGTGGTGATTGAAAACGTCACCCGCTACATCGAGCAGGGCCTGTCCCCCCGGGAGGCCGCGTTCCGAGGGGCCCGGGAGATCGCCTTCACGGTCTTGTCCATGAGTCTCTCCCTGGTGGCGGTCTTCATCCCGCTCCTATTGATGGGCGGCATGGTGGGCCGTCTGTTCCGCGAGTTCTCCGTGGTGCTGTCCGTCGCCATCGTGATCTCTCTGCTGGTCTCCCTGACCACCACTCCCATGATGTGCGCCGTCCTCCTCAGGTCGGAGAAAGGCCAGACCCACGGCCGCCTCTACCGGGCCAGCGAATGGGTGTTCGAACTGATGCGCCGCAACTACGAAAAAAGCCTGGGTTGGGCCCTCAAGCGCTCCCGGTTTATGCTGGCTCTGACCTTGCTGACGGTGGTGACCAGTATCGTATTGTTTATTTATATTCCCAAGGGTTTCTTCCCCGAACAGGACATCGGCCGTCTCACCGGCATCATCCAGGCGGCGCAGGACATCTCTTTTCAGGCCATGCGGGAGAAGCTGAAGGAAGTCATCGACGTCATCCGCACCGATCCTGATGTCGTTGACGTAGTGGGCTTCAGCGGCGGTGGCGGTGGCGGCGGCTCCACCGTTAATACGGCGCGCATGTTCATTTCCTTGAAGCCTTTTGGCGAGCGCCGGGCCAGCGCCCGGCAGGTGATGGACCGGCTGCGCCGCAAGCTCGCCCAGGTGTCGGGGGCTCCCACCTTCCTGCAGGCGGTGCAGGATTTGCGGATCGGCGGCATGGCCAGCGGCGCCCTTTATCAGTTTACGCTCCGGGGAGACAACCTCGAAGCGCTGAACGACTTTGGCCCGCGGGTCTTGCAGCAACTGCGCACCCTGCCCCAACTGGTCGATGTGAACAGCGATCAACAGAATAGAGGCTTGCAGGCCTCTCTGGTAATCGACCGGGACACGGCCTCGCGGCTCGGCATTTCGGCCCAGCTCATCGACGACACCCTGTACGACGCCTTCGGGCAGCGCCAGGTCGCCATCACCTATACCCCGCTCAACCAGTACCATGTCGTGATGGAGGTGGCCCCCACCTACTGGCAGCGCCCCGCCACGTTGCGGGATATCTACGTGCGTCCGCCCACCGGCGCCATGGTGCCGCTGAGCGCCTTTACGCGTTATGAGCCCAGCTCCACCTCGCTCTCGGTGAACCACCTGGGGCAGTTTCCGGCGGTCACCAACTCCTTCAATCTGGCCTCCGGGGCGTCCCTGGGGGAAGCGGTGACGGCCATTGAGGCGGCGATGACCAAGTTGGGGCTGCCCGCCAGCATCCAGGGGACTTTCCTGGGGACGGCCCAGGCCTTCAAGTCCTCGCTGGCCAACGAGCCGATCCTGATCCTGGCGGCTCTGTTAGCGGTCTACATCGTCCTGGGAGTGCTGTACGAGAGCTACGTCCACCCCGTCACCATTCTCTCCACCCTGCCGTCGGCGGGAGTGGGAGCGCTTTTCGCGCTGCTGCTCACCGGCACGGAGCTGAGCCTCATTGCCGTCATCGGCATCATCCTGCTGATCGGCATTGTCAAGAAGAACGGGATCATGATGGTCGATTTTGCCCTGGAGGTGGAGCGCCATGAGGGGAAGCCCCCGGAGGAGGCGATCTATGAGGCTTGTCTGCTACGCTTCCGCCCCATTATGATGACCACCATGGCGGCGCTGTTGGGCGCCCTGCCCCTGGCGCTGGGGTCCGGGGTGGGCTCCGAACTGCGCCGCCCCCTCGGCATCTCCATCGTCGGCGGGCTGATCTTCAGCCAGATGCTGACCCTTTATACCACTCCGGTGATCTACCTCTATCTGGACCGCTTCCGGCTCTGGGTCAATCGGCTGCGCCACCGGGCGCTGACCGGCACGAGAAATGCCCTCTTGGGGTCAAGGGGAGAGGGTTAGGGGTTTGGTAGCTTCAGGCCTTAATATGAATATGTAGCGCCGGCGCCCTCGCCGGCGCAGGAACCGCCGAGGGCGGCGGTTCTACATTCTGGCGGATAACCATGGTATCATGGCTTTGAGGACACCGATTATGTTACTTTTTCTGAAGGCGGCCCTGGCTGCGGCAGCCGGAATACTGGTCTTGATAACCGGCTGTTCGGTGGGTCCGGATTACGTCCGGCCGCCCACCGCGGCCCCCGAGGCGTACAAAGAGAATGCCGGCTGGAAGGTGGCCCAGCCCCGGGACGAGCTGCCCCGGGGAAGGTGGTGGGAGGTTTACAATGATCCCCAGTTGAACACCCTGGTCGAGCAGGTCGACATCTCGAACCAGAACATCGCCACGGCGGAGGCGAATTTCCGCCAGGCCCTGGCGCTGATTCGGGTGGCCCGGGCCGCCTATTGGCCCACGGTCACCGGCGGGACTTCCTGGACGCGCTTTAAAAATTCGGAAAACCTCGGCGGCGGCTCCCGGAGCGGCTCGGTGGGCAACGCCCCCGGAGTGTCGGGAGGGTCCGCCAGCGGCGGCGGGTTCGGGGCTCTCCAGGGCAGCACCGTATCGAACTACCTGATGACCTCCAACGCCTCCTGGGAACTGGATATCTGGGGCAAGGTGCGCCGCAGCGTGGAGTCAAGCCGTGCCAGCGCCGAGGCGAGCGCCGCCAGCCTGGAAGTGGTGCGGCTAAGCGCCCAGGCCACCCTGGCCCAGAGTTATTTCCAGTTGCGCGCCCTGGATGAGCAAAAGCGCCTGCTGGACAAAACGGCCGCCGCCTATCAGAAGATTTACGATTACACCAAAAATCGTTACGCCGTCGGCGTCTCCTCCCGGAACGATTTGCTCCTGGCCGAAACCCAGCTCAAGACCACCCAGGCCCAGGCCATCGACGTCGGCGTGCTGCGGTCTCAACTGGAGCATGCCATCGCCACGCTCCTCGGGAAGCCGGCCTCGGTCTTCACCCTTCCCGCGGCGCCGGTGGCCATGAAGGTCCCGACCGTACCGGCCGGGGTGCCATCGGAACTCCTGGAGCGACGCCCCGACATCGCCGCCGCCGAAAGGAACATGGCCGCGGCCAACGCCCAGATCGGCGTCGCCCTGGCGGCCTATTATCCCACCCTGACCCTGAGCTCCACCGGCGGCTTCCAAGCCTCCGACGTGGCCCAGTGGTTTGCCTGGCCCAGCCGCTTCTGGTCCCTGGGCGCCGCGGCGGCGACGACCTTGATCGACGGCGGCCTGCGGGGTGGTCAAACCGCCGCGGCCCGGGCGGTTTACGACTCTACGGTGGCGACCTATCGTCAGACCGTGCTCACCGGCTTTCAGGAGGTGGAAGACAATCTGGCGGCCCTGCGCATTCTGGAGGAGGAGTCGAAGGTGCAGAAGGAGGCGGTCAAGGCTGCGGTCCGATCGTTGGAGATCAGCACCAACCAATATCACGCCGGGACCATCAACAGCATAGACCTGTTGGTGGTGGAAACCGTGGCCTTTAACAACCAAAGGACCGAGATCACCATCATGGGCAACCGGATGAGCGCCAGTGTCCTCTTGGTCAAGGCCCTGGGCGGCGGTTGGAAATCGTCGGATTTACCCTCAGCGGCCAATCGGCCGCCGGCGGCCAAAGCCGAGGCGAAGCAGGCCGAGCCGCGAGACCATTCCGAACCCGCTGCCGGTCTCAACCTGGCTGAGAGGGGCGGTGACGAGAAGCTATCCAGATAGGGAACAGAAGCTATCAGACCTTGGCGAAAGTCCCTTAATACCAAGTTGCCGTCAAACAAGTAGGAGCGGGGGTTCCCCGCCCGCCATTCTCCGGTCATCGCTCCACGGGCGGGGAGACCCCGCCCCTACAACCCCGGTGACCAATATTACATGTTTGAACGCAACTCGGTATTAGGCTACCCGGAAAAAGTGGAACTGCCAGCCTTCCAGATCGACGAATAAACCGGGTTGGCGCAGCTCCTGGCCGTCGCGCGCCAAAATCTCCCCGGTGAACGCCTCGGTGAGCTGCCAGGTGCGGTCGGGCAAATCGTTCCAGGGGAGAGGCACCAGGGCCTGGGACCTGGCCTCGGCAAGATTGACGATGATGAGGCGCCGTTCCTCCCCGAGACGCCAGCCCCAGGCCGCCAGGTTCAGATAGCTCCG
>JAPLJC010000070.1 GCA_026388765.1 Deltaproteobacteria bacterium | reverse complement strand
CGTAATTTCCAAGATATCTTGTATTGCCTCCAGGATGTCGGCAATTCTAAATTTCCAGTCCCTGACCGGCATTCTGGGCCTCGTGAAGGATGGCATCACGCAGAGCGGGTTTTAGGGCATCGGGGGTAACCAGGTCCACCGGAGTCCCCAACAACTCAGTTAGACGCTGCTTAAGACGCACAAAGGCCAGTAAGCCGACGGGCTTGCAAAATTCTACCAGGATGTCTATGTCGCTTTCCGGCCGCGAATCGCCCCGCACCATGGAGCCGAAGAGCTTCAGGGACTTAACTCCTGCCTCCCGCAATTCCACTTGGTGGCGCCGCAGAATTTCTAAGGGTGCTGTGGTCATGGTCTGTTCAATCCCGCCCCACCAACTGCAAAAACTCCTCAAACAAATAATCCGCGTCATGCGGGCCCGGGGAGGCTTCCGGGTGGTACTGCACCGAAAAGGCCTTGAGCCCCGGATGGCGCAGGCCTTCCAAGGTATTGTCGTTGAGATTGATATGGGTCAGCTCCACCGCCGGGTCGGGGATGGATTCCAGGTCCACCGCGAAGCCGTGATTCTGGGAGGTGATCTCCACCCGGCCGCGGGCAAAATTCTTCACCGGCTGGTTGGCGCCGCGGTGGCCGAACTTGAGCTTGAAGGTGCGCCCCCCCAGTGCCAGGCCCAGGAGCTGATGCCCCAGGCAGATGCCGAACACGGGGGCCGCTCCCAAACACTGGCGGACGTTTTCCACCGCATAAGTGACCGCGGCCGGGTCTCCCGGCCCATTGCTGAGCACAATGCCATCCGGCTGCAAGCGCTTCAACGCCTCGGCCGGGGTGGCGGCCGGCACCACCAACACGTGCAGGCCCCGTTCGACCAAGCTCCTGATTATATTGAATTTTACGCCGTAATCATACAGCACGACCTTCTTGCCGGAGCGCTCCGCCCACAGGGCTTCCAGGTCGGTCTCGGTGGCGCCGGCGTCCCCGCCGGCGGCTTCCTTAGGAAATTCCGGCCACCAGTAGGGGCGTTTGCAGGTGACCAGCGGCACCAGGTCTTGGCCCTCCATGCTGGGGAGCTCCCGGGCCCGGCGTACCAGGGACTCCGGGTCCAGGTCCACGGTGGAAATGAGGCCCCGCATGGCCCCCACTTCCCGCAATCTTTTGGTGATGGCCCGGGTGTCGAAGCCCTCCACCCCCAGTTTGCCCGCGGCCTTGAGGTAATCGGCCAGCTTACCCCGGGACCGCCAGTTGGAAGGGTAGGGGTGGTACTCCTTGACAATGAAGCCCTCCACCTGCAGCCCCCGGGATTCGATGTCTTCGGGATTGATGCCGTAGTTGCCGATCAGGGGATAGGTCATGGTGACGATCTGGCCCTTATAAGAGGGGTCGGTGAGGATCTCCTGATAGCCGGTCATGGCGGTGTTGAACACCACCTCGCCGGCGGACTCGCCCTCGCCGGTAAAGGACCGGCCCCGCAAGACCAGGCCGTCTTCCAATGCCAATAATGCCTTCAAATTAATGACCTCGAAACGCTAAAGATTTCTGGTGAATATAACATATTCGGCCGCCGGCGCGGCCTAATTTTTTCATAGGGATAGGGGGAGGAGGCTTTTCGGTGATTCAGGAGGAAAATTTATCGCGGGCAGCAGTTATCGTAGGGTGCGTCCTACGCAGCATTAACCGGAAGTGAAGATTCGGACTATATGCCTATTTGGCGCCTAGGACGCGCCCTACAGGGCCGAGGTTGCCCGTCGGCTAATCCACCAGCAGCAGCAACGGCGCAATAGAAGATGGCACAATCCCGGCGTTGTAAGTGAAGATGGGTTTTCCGGCATCGCCGATGACTGTGATACGCTGAAGGTTGGCGACGGTGATGGTGGTGCCGCCATCGCCGATCTTAAACAAAACATCGCCTTGATAATCTTTAAGAGTCAAGTTCTGCCCATCCTGATTAATAGTAAGAGTGCTATGACCCACGCCACCCAGAATAGTCACCACGTCATTGCCGGCAGTTAGATTATATTGTATGGTATTCTTGCCTGGGCCGCCGTATATTTTGATGATGTCATCACTATGGCCGCCCTTGGCTTCTATAATGTTATCCCCCCTGCCGCCATATTGCTCAATGCTATTTTGTCCAGTGCCACCGCGAATTGTCATATTGTTCTTGCCTGAGCCACCAACTTGGATAAATATTTTGTTGCCGGGTCCGCCATCAGCATATTGAATAGATTCCCCTTTACCGCCAAACTGGTAGACCGTATCATTGCCAGAACCGGCACTACCACCCTGGTTGCTGTTCTTTTCTCCCCCTACCTGGAGCAACCAGTCATTTCCAACATCACCCGCGGCATATTGGTTCACATTACCCGTACCCCCGTATTCCGCGATCATACTACTTTTGCCGGTAGGGGCGAATTCTATCTGGTCAGCAGGATCGCCAGCCGGCGCCGCATCAGTTTTATAATAGTCATAGCCGGTAATAGGAGGCGTGGGGATGGCAGGCGGCGGTGGGGGCAATGGCCCCGGTAGGCCACCAAAAGCCAGGGACACCGGCAACAGCGCCGCGGCCAAAATGATGCTGATGATGGTCCTCTTGAGCAGGGCTAGCTTCATCTCGGAAAACTCCTCAGGCCGTTTTTATGGTCCGCTAATCCACCAGCAGCAGCAGCGGCGCAATAGAAGATGGCACCACGCCGGCGTTATAGGTGAAGATGGCTTTCCCGTTTTGGTCAAGGATCGTAATCCGTTGGAGGTTGGCCACGGTAATGGTGCTGCCGCCGGCGTCTTTTTGGAAGAGCACGTGGCCTTGGTAATCCTGCAATTTATAATTGTTGATGCCTTGCTCATTAATGGTAAGTGAATTATAGCGGCCGTCGCCCAGAATGGTAACCAAGTCGTTGCCCAGGGTCAGGTCATATGCCATGGTATTATTGCCTTGGCCGCCGTATATCTTGATGACATCATCACCCTGACTACCAGTTACTTCCATAGTGTTTTTCCGGTGCCACCGTATTGCTCAATATAGGCTGTTCCAGCATTAGCCGAATCATTTATAGCCATTACATTATTACCCTGCCCGCCCACCTGGATAAACGTTTGGTTTCCGGTCGCCCCGCCGCCCGCAGTTAGAGTAGAGTCGCCCTGGCCGCCAAACTGGTAAACCGTACTATTGCCATCGCCGATAGAGATACCTTGGGCGCTGGTCTGGGCTCCACCGACCTGGAGCAGCCAATCATTTCCGGCATTGCCACTAATGATTTGAGTCACATTTCCCGTGCCGCCGTATTCGGCGATCATATCGTTGCCGGCAGTGCCCCATTCTATCTGCGTCACATCACCGCTAGTGCCCCTGGCATCATCAATCTTATACATGTTAAAGCCTACATTGGGCGGCGGTGTGGGGATGGGCGGCGGCGCCGGGGGCGGCGGCCCGGGTAGACCACCAAAAGCCAGGGACACCGGCAACAGCGCCGCGGCCAAA
>JAPLJC010000007.1 GCA_026388765.1 Deltaproteobacteria bacterium | reverse complement strand
CCGGATGAGGTGGTGAAGCGTATGGGCGGGGTGCCCAAGGACAAGCAGGCTGACGAGGGCATCAAAATCTGCCTGGAGACCATCGAGCGTCTCAAAGGGGTCGAAGGTGTCCGGGGATTTCACCTCATGGCGATTGAGTGGGAGCAGAAGGTCCCCGAGATTGTGGAAAGGGCAGGACTTCTGCCGAGACCTAATAGTGTAAATTTGGGTGTCCAAAATGTGCGAGGAGGCAAACCATGAGCGACAAGCAGCTTATTTTGGTGGTGGATGACGATCCCGATCTGGTGGATATGATATCCACGAAGCTTGAGGCCAACAACTACAGGATCGCCAAGGCTTACGACGGCCTTCAGGCCTGGGAGCAGATCAGGCAGGAGAAGCCCGCCCTGGTTATTCTGGATGTCATGATGCCCAAGAAGGACGGTTATGTGACCTGCATCGAGATCAAGAACGACCCTAATTATAAAGATATTGCGGTCGTGCTGCTCACCGCGGTGGTGGATAATCTGCCGACGACCAGTTATACCCACCACGAAGGGAGAACGACCCCGGCGGATGATTTCATTCCCAAACCCATAGACCTGGATAAGCTCATGGATATAGTGCGAGAAAATCTCATGCGCTGAAAATGCCTGGAGACAAGGAGAAGGGGAGACGCGGGGAAACCGGATATCACCAGCAGATTTTCCACCGGTCCATGAAGGGGAGCGTCCCTGTCTCCCCCTTGCCGCGTCCTGGTGTCTCCCCCTCTCCTTGTCCAGGTTTCGAAGACAGCCGGGGATGATGGGATTATCCATGGCCAGCAGAAGTAGTGAATTGAACGAAGACAACGGTTGGAGGGGGAAGGTATTCGAATCGCTCTCTCTGCCTGCGCTAATTTTGAAGCCGAACCGGGTGGTTATCAATGTTAACAAAATCTTTCTGAAGGAATTTGGCATTAGCAAAAATGAGATCATTGGTCATACCTGCCATGAATTCTTTTACCAGTCTAAAGATCCCTGTCCCTATGAAACCTGCCCCCTCCCAAAGGTGCTGGCGGAAAGAGAAGGACAGACGATCCTCAGACGCGTCAAGATCCCCGGCAGGAAAGAAAAGTGGGAGGACCGAATTTTCTCGCCTATTCTGGATGATGCCGGTGAGGTCCGGTATATCATCGAAAAAATCCGCGATGTCACGCATGTCAAGAGCCTGGAAAGAGAGCTTACTGGTATCAAGATATTTATGGAAAAGTTTGTCGAGAGCTCGATCAGCGGCATCATTGCAGCAGACCGGCGTGGAAAGATCCTGGTTATGAACCCGGCCGCAGAAGAGCTTACCGGCTATACCTCCCAGGAGGCCCGAAACAAAATTACTGTCCAAGACCTTTATCCGCCGGGACAGGCGGAAGAAGTCATGAAAAAACTCAGAAGCGAGGCCTTCGGCGGCAAAGGGAAGCTCTCCTGCATCCAAACCATACTGGTAAGCGCGCAGGGGGAAGAAATTCCTATGGAGCTAACCGCGGCGATCATCTATGAGGGTGGCAAAGAAGTGGCCACCATGGGTATCTTTAACGACCTCAGGGGGAAACTTGCCCAAGAAGAGAAGATTAAAGAGGTGTTGCTGAGAGCAGCCCGGGCGGAGAAAATGGCCTCCCTCGGTCAACTTGCAGCCGGGGTTGCCCATGAGATCAACAATCCCCTGACCGGCATCCTCCTTTATGGCGGTCTGCTTCTGGAAGACCTGCGTAACGACGATCCAAAATTCCAGGAGATGCAGTCTATCATCGAAGATGCCAATCAATGCCGGAATATTGTCAAGAGCCTTCTCGCTTATAGCAGACAAACGAGTGCCAATAAAGAGACTTTGGATATCAATGACCTAGTCGAACAGAGCCTCAGCCTCATTCGTGATCAGAGCCTGTTCATCAATATAGAGGTCGTAAAAAAGCTATCAGACGAAAAAATGCTGATCAAAGTGGATAGGAGCCAGCTCAACCAAGTGATTATCAACCTGGTCATAAACGCGGTTGATGCCATGGAGAGAAAAGGTACCCTGACCCTTCGGACTTACTGCGATAAGGGGAAGAAAAGCGGGGTTGGCAAAAAAGGCGCAGCAGGCTTCGCCTATATAGAAGTCGCCGATACCGGTTGTGGCATACCCGAGGAAAATCTTCCCCGGATATTTGACCCATTTTTTACGACTAAGGACCTGGGAAAAGGGACCGGTTTAGGCTTGAGCACCGTCTACGGCATAATCCAGGAGAATAGCGGCAATATCTGGGTGAAGGAAACCAGCCAAGCAGGAACCACTTTTATAATAGAACTTCCCCTCTGTCAGGGTGCGGACGGACATGAGCTTTAGCGATCAATCACTTAGCACCCATGGCGAAGGGCCTGGAGACATGGTCGAAAAGATGGCCGTAATCAATCGCTCCGCCCCCACCATTCTGGTTATCGATGATGAGGAGCGCGTGCGCGAAGGCTGCCGGAAGGTCCTGGCCCGGGAGGGGTATGAGGTGACGATCGCCGAATCCGGAGAAGTTGGGCTGGAAATGATCGAGCGCCGGCATTATGACATAGTTCTCCTGGACCTGATGATGCCCAGTCTTTCAGGGTTCGATGTCCTGGCCCACATCAAGACGCTGCATCCCGACACGGTAATCATCGTCATCAGCGGCTACGCTACGGTTGAAAACTCCATCGAGGCCATGAAACGGGGGGCTTTCGATTTTATCCCCAAGCCCTTTTCACCCGAGCAACTGCGAGTCCTTACCAAGAAGGCCATCGAATACACCCGGGCCATGCAGGACATTGCCGACGAGAAATCTCGGATGCGGGTGCTCATCAATCGTCTCACGGACGGCGTCATGGCCACGGATAGCCAAAAGCGCGTGGTGCTCGCCAACCCGGCATTCCTGAGGATGGCGGGCTGCCGGGAAGTCCAGGCCGTAGGGCGCCCCGTGGGTGAAGTCATCCGCTACGAACAGCTTGACCAGCTGATTGACCGGGCGCTGGCCATATCTGGAGACGAGCTCGTGGAACTGACGGAAGAGATCTGCTGTGAGGCCGAGGCAGGCCAAATGGCTCCGATCCTGAAGGCGCGCTGCATCCCTTATATAGACAGGGCCGGCCGGAACGTGGGAACCATCACCGTACTGCACGACATCACTACTTTGAAGCGCATGGACCAGATCAAGTCTGAATTCGTCTCCATGGTTTCACACGAGATTCGGAGTCCGTTGAATTCGGTCCTGGCCCAGATGAAGATAATCCTGGACGGCCTGGCCGGAGAGGTCACTCCAAGGCAACAGGAAATATTGAGCCGGGCCTCGGCCAAGGTCAAGAGCCTCGTGACCCTATCTTCGGAGCTCCTGGACCTGGCCCGTATTGAGTCCGGCCTGATCAGCCAGGAGAAAGAACAGCTCAACCTGTCCGACATCCTGGAGGATCAGGTGGCCTTTCAGGGCGCAGCGGCTCAGGCCAAGAAGATATCGCTGACGTTGGAGCCTCTGCCCAAGCTTGCTCCCGTGATTGTTGATCGAGGCAATATGGAGGAGGTTTTCTCCAATCTCATCAGCAACGCCATCAACTATACGCCCGAAGGTGGGAGAGTGGTCGTTTCCGCCGCGATGGAGAGCGGCTACCTCAGGGCGAGCGTGTCCGATAATGGCATTGGTATGGCTCCAGAAGACCTGAGCCATATTTTTAATCGTTTTTACCGGATAAAAAACGATAAGACGAGATTTATCATCGGCACCGGTCTGGGACTCGCCATCGTCAAAAGCATCGTGGAAGCCCACGACGGCTTCATCCGCATTCCCTGCCCCGGATCATGACCACCGACTGCCGGTGAATCGGTATGTAGAATAAAAGGTTTAATGGGAAGGAGAACTTATGCAACCTGCCGTAATACCTAAAAAACTGCCGGAGCCCATCAGAGAGGCCCTGGCAAAATTCAACCTGAACCTGTGCATGACCTGTGGGACCTGCAGTAGTGGCTGCCCCGTCACGGGAACGCCGGGGATGGAAGGCTGGGACACCAGAAAGGTCCTGCGGATGCTGCACTTCGGCATGGTTGAGGAGGTGGTCGACTCGAAGTTCCCCTGGGTTTGCACCGGATGCGGCCGCTGCGCGCACGCCTGCCCGATGAATCTCGATATACCCTATATCATGTTGCACATGAAGTCCTTGCGCCCCAGGGACAAAGTGCCGGGCATTCTGCACAAGGGAGCCGAAAACTGCTTCAAGACCGGCAATAACATGGCTATCCCCTTGGATGATTACCTGTTTCTCATGTCCGACATGGGGAAGGAGCCGGCCGAGGAGGACTGCCCCGGCTTTTATGTCCCCATCGATAAAGAGGGAGCCGATACCCTTTTTTTCCCGAATTCCGAGGAAGTCTTTGCCGACAACGAGGACATGAAATGGTGGTGGAAGATCTTCTACGCCGCCAGAGAAAATTGGACCATTCCGTCTGAAAACTGGGAGTCCGTGGACTGGGGTCTGTTTACGGGGAACTATGATTACATCAAGACCTTTGCCCAGCGCAAGATCTACTTCATGAAGGAGCACCACGTCAAACAAATGATCATGCCGGATTGCGGCGGGGGTTCATACGGCTGCCGCGTGGGGATGAAGCTGTGTGTCAAGGATAACCCCGCAAATGAGATAAGCTATTTGTATCTATACGAATATCTCGTTAAACTTATCCAATCGGGCCGGATCAAGCTCGACAAGAGCGTCAACGCCGGAAAAATCTTCACCTGGCATGACTCCTGTAAACACGGCAGGGAGCTCGAGCGCCATTTCGGAAAAGGCTTCTATGAGGAGCCCCGCTGGATTATTCAGCAGTGCGTGGACAACTTTATCGATATGGAACCGAACCGGGCCAACGGCCACTGCTGCGGGGCCGGCGGCGGCATGTGGCCCGGCCCCTATGAAGCTGAATCCGCCTGGCACGGCCATGCCAAGTATGAATCCATCAAGAGCACCGGCGCCAACGTCCTGGTCGTCGCCTGCTCCAACTGCCGCGACCAACTCATGAAACGCGTGCCCAAATTCAATCCTGATTATCCCTATGAGGTTAAATATCTCTGGGAGTTAGTGGCAGATACTCTGATTTTGGAGCCGTGGGGCGCGGAGGAAATCGCCCGGGCTGAGGCCGAAGCTGCGGCCCAGTGGGAGCGGTTTGGCGTTTCTTTTGATGAAGAATAGGCCTGAGATTATTGAAGCCCGCCTAAGCACGCAGCGATATAAGAACCGGTTTTTTGAGGTCGATTTCACCGGCCATCGAGCCCCAGGCGGTTTATTAAGATGGTCGGCAATTTGTCGACCATCTCACGTTCAAGCCGGTATTTGATAGTATCTGCGTGCGCTTTAGAAAACCCTGGCATCCCAGCAGCCAAGAGTCGCAGGCCGGGCCAACAAACGCCGGCCAAACACGCTTTGCTCCGGCCTGTGGCTTGCCTGGTCACCGGCCGCGTGGCACCAATATTCAAACCAATCTTTGTGACAAAGGCAAGCCCCCTACTCTTCCCTAAGTACTTGGGGGAGGGTCAAATCAGTCCCAGGGCGGCTTCCACCTGGGCCCCCAGCTGCGCCAGGCTGAACCCGGCCACATAAACGCCCTGCTTGGGACAGGTGGCCATGCAAGAGCCGCAGCCCTTGCAGAGAATTTCGTTCACCTCCACGGTTTTTTTCACCTTCCCCTCAAACATGTACTCCAACAGAGTAATGGCTTTAAACGGACAGGCGTCCACACAAAAGGCGCAGCCGTCGCAGTTTTCATCCACGACCCGGGAAATGTTGGACTCCAGCTCCAGAAAGTCTCTGGACAGCACGGTGGCCGCCCGGGAGGCGGCGGCCATGGCTTCGGCCACGGATTCCTGTAGAGGCTTGGGATAGTGGGCCAGTCCGGCCAGGTAGATGCCTTCGGTAGTTGCTTCTACTGGCTTGATTTTGGCGTGGGCTTCGGTAAAAAAGCCTTCGGCATTTAGAGGAATCTTGTACAATTCCGCCAGAGGCGCATTGTGGTGGGGGATAATGGCAGTGGCTAGAGTCAAGATATCTACCCCCAGCTCGACTGGCCGCGCCAGGATATGATCCGTAACCCTGATCCTGATCTTGCCGTCGGCGCCTTGCTCCACCTTGGGAGGATCTGCCAGGTGGTAACGGATGAAGACTACTCCTTGGTTCCGGGCTTTTTCATATAGGTGTTCCCGTTCCCCGTAGGTCCGCATATCCCGGAAGAGAATGTAAACGTCCAGGTCCGGATTGAGCTCTTTGAGCTTCAGGGCGTTCTCTACCGAATGGCTGCAGCAGACCTTACTGCAATACGGCCGGTCCGGAGTGCGGGAACCGACGCACTGGATGAAAGCCACGGCCTGGGCCTGCCTGAGGCGCTCGCTCTCCTCGGCCAGTTCCTGGTCCAGGTCCAGGGAGAGAAACACATTGGGATTCTGGCCGTAGAGATACTGGCCCACTGGGCGATAAGGTTCAGCCCCGATGGCCAGAATGACGATGCCGTGGTCGATCACCTGGTTGCGGGACAACGTGGTCCGGAAATTTCCCACCACCCCTGATACCCCCGTCACGATGGACTCGTAATGGATAGTGAGGTTGGGGTGATTCTTGACTTTATGGAGCAGCTCCTCCAGGCGTGGCCCCACCAGGCTCCCTCTCCAGGTATGGCGCAGCCGGAGGGCGTTGCCTCCCAGGCGGTCCTTACGTTCGGCTAGGTGGACCTCAAATCCTTGCTCCGCCAGGTTCAAGGCCGCGGTCATACCGGTGACGCCCCCGCCCACCACCAGGGCGGTCTTGTTCACCGGCACCGTGATGTAATCCAGCGGTTCCAGCAGGCGAGCCTTGGCCACCGCCATGCGGACCAGGTCTTTGCACTTCTGGGTGGCCGCCTCCGGTTGGCGCTGATGGACCCAGGTACACTGGTTGCGGATATTGGCCATCTCGAAGAGATACTTGTTCAAGCCCGTGTTTCTCAGCATGTCCTGGAAGGTGGCCTGGTGAGTAGTGGGGGAGCAGGACGCCACCACCACCCGGTTGAGATGGTGCTCTTTGATCATATCGATCATCTGGTTCTGGGCGTCTTGGGAACAGGTGAAAAGGTTGGCCTGGGCATATTCCACGTTGGGAATGGTTTGGCCGTATTCCACCACGGCTGGCACATCCGCCACGCCGCCGATATTGAGGCCGCAGTGGCAGACAAACACCCCGACTCGCGGGGGCTCCTGGGAGATATCCCGTTCCGGCGGGAAGACCTTCTCCCGGACCAGGGTGCCCCGGGCCGCGGCCAGCAAATGGCCAGCGGCCGCCGCCGCGGCGCTGCCTTCCATCACCGTCTGGGGGATGTCCTTGGGGCCGTTGAAAAAGCCGCAGGAAAACACCCCCGGCCGGGAGGTGGTTACCGGTGCGAAACACTGGGTGTCCATGAAGTTGTCGGGGCTCAACTTGACTCCCAACCTTCCGGCCAAGTCAACGGTGTCGGTGCTGATGACCCCACCCACCGACAGGACCACCAGGTCGAAAACCTCTTCCTGGCGCTCACCCGATTCAGTAGCATAGCGAATCCGCAGGTCGCCGGAGTCCGGCAGTGGCTCGACGCCATACACTCGGGAGCGGATCAACCGGGCCCCCTGGTCTTTGACCCGGACGCAGTATTTCTCAAAATCCTTGCGGGGGGTGCGCATGTCCATGTAAAACAAGGCCATGTCCAGCTCGGGGCCGATGTGCTCCCGGGCGATGATGGCCTGCTTCAAAGCCACCATGCAACAAAAATTGGAACAGTAGGGATGGGCGCCTTCCTGGTCGCTGCGCATGCCGACGCAATGGAGCCAGGCGATTTTCCGAGGTTCCCGCCGGTCCAGAGGACGCATGACGTGGCCTTTGTAAGGGCCGGAGGGACTGAGAATCCGCTCGAACTCCAGGCTCGTCAAGATATTGGGCGACTGCCCGTAATTATAGGTGGCCAAGGTTGAGGGATCGAAGATCTCGAAGCCCGGCGCCAGGACGACTGCGCCCACATGTACTTCCCGGAGGCGCGGTTCGTCGTCGTACTTCACGGCCTCGGCCAAACAGATCTTCTCACACCACCCACACCCCAGGCAGACGTTCCGGTCGATGGCATAGGCCCGAGGCACGGCCTGGGGATACTTGATATACGTGGCGCTACGGCGGTCCAACCCCAAGTTGAACTCGTTGACCGCCTGGGCGGGGCAGGCTCGCTGGCAGTCGCCACAGGCCGTGCACTTCTCCGGGATGATGTAGCGCGGCTGATTCTTTAAGACTGCCTGGAAATTCCCGGGCTCACCCGCCAAGGACTCCAATTCCGTGCAAGTGATGACCTCGATGTTGATGTGCCGGCCGACCTCGACCAGCTTGGGCGAGATAATTCACATGGCGCAATCGTTGGTGGGAAAGGTCTTATCGATCTGCACCATGGTGCCGCCGATGGTCGGAGACCGCTCCACCAGATAGACAAAGTAGCCGGAGTTTGCCAGATCCAGGGAGGCCTGCATACCGGCAATTCCGCCTCCTACCACCAGCACTGCGCCAACCTGGTCAGTTCCCCTCGTCTTCATGGCCGTTACCCTCCAGGCAACCATGACTTGCTGCGTTTAAATGGTTATTTGGTGAAGTTGAAGTTCTCCATTAACCCTCTTTCCTCAGAAAAGGATTTAAGCCGCCAAAAGCTTAAATTTGAAAGTGGTGCCTTCGTGGCCAGAGACGTCCGCCAGGCCGGAGCGTTCGAGATGATTCAACCTGAGGGATACGGTATAGACTGGCAGGCCGGTCTCCTGGGCCATCTGGCGCACGGTTTTGGGTCCTTCCCGCAAGGTTTCGCAAAGCAGCGCCTTTTGATATTCTTCTTCGGCGCGTTGCTCGAGTATGAGGTGGTAACTCCCCGCCTCCAGCTTTTCGTGGAAGACATTTTCCCGTTCCGTCAACTGCTTCTCCATGCCCATTAGCCACCGAAGTGGCGGGGCCTGCAAAGCCTGTTTTGCTGCGGCCAGAGGAAGCTTGAAGCGCTCCCGATCAAGGGAGCCTGACCCCAAAATCAGTTGGGTTAACTCGGTGACATATTCGGCAAAGAGTTGCCCTTCGGCGGAACTGACCCAGCGCAGTTGCAAGCGCTCGCGGCCGATGCCGGCGATCTCGAGCAAATGGCCCACAACCTGCATCCGCTTGTTGGTATAAACATTACCATCCAGGTAATGGCAGTCCCCGAAGCGTCAGCCAAACACGAAGACCCCATCGAACCCACTGCTCAGCCCTTCCATGACAAAGACCGGGTCGACTCGGCCGGAGCACATGGTGAGCATGACCCGGATGTTGGAGGGATACTGGAACCGAGACACCCCAGCCAGGTCGGCGCTGGCATAGGAACACCATTTGCACAGAAAAGCCAGGATCTTAGGTTCGAACTTAACTCCCATGTTCCCCTCCTTTATGTTTTTCCCCGACTGATTAAAAATCGCCTCAGCCTCGCCCACCGGCGTGGATGGCGGCCAGGATCTGCCGGTCCCGGAAGTGCAGCATGTCGATGGCCCGGGCCGGGCAGCCGGCCGCGCATAAGCCGCAGCCTTTGCAGTAGGCGGGAAGGTGCTCGGCCCGAAATCCTCTCCCCGGTACCGTGGTAAGGTGCACGGCACCGAAGGAACAGGTGAGTTCACAGAGGCCGCAACCCTGGCAGAGATCCTGATTCACTATCGACACCAAGGGTTCCGCTGCCACCTCCTCCAAGGCCAGCACCGTGGCGGCTCGGGCCGCCGCGGCTTTGGCCTGGGCGATGGACTCATCAATGGGCTTGGGATAATGGGCCAGGCCAGCCAGATAGATGCCCTCCGTCACGCAGTCCACCGGGCGCAGCTTGGCATGGGCCTCGTTGAAGAAGCCCTCGTTGTTGCGCGGCACCTTAAAGAGATCCGCCACCTCTGCCATGGGATTGGGCAGAATGGCACTGGCCAGGACCAGGAGGTCCGGTTGCAGCACCAGAGTCCGCTCCAGGATGGGATCCCGGACCGCGACCTCCAGTCCGCCTTCCGGGGTCCCGGCCACTCCAGGCTTGCTTTCCAGATCGTAGCGGATAAAAACGACCCCTTTCTCCCGGGCCTCTTGGTAGAGCAATTCTTTTTCGCCATAAGTGCGCAGATCCCGGTACAGGATAAAGACATCCATGTGGGGATTCAGTTCCTTCAATAAGAGGGCGCTTTCCACCGAATGGGTGCAGCACACCCGGCTACAATAGGGCCGCTCGGGTTCCCGGGAGCCCACGCACTGAATGAACACGGCCTGCCGGGCTGCAGCCACGCGGGTGTCCCGCGCGGCGATGGCCTGGTCCAGCTCGAAGGACAGCAGGACCTTGGGGTGCTGGCCATAGAGATATTCCTGGGGGAGCAAGGGGGTGCCGCCGGTGGCCAGGATGGTCACTCCGTGCCCCAATTCCAGGTCACCGCCGGGAGTAGCGATGACGGTGTGAAAATTACCGATAAAACCGCCGGTCGCTTTGACACTGGAATTCATCAGTACGTTGATGTGCTCGTGATGTTCTACGGTCTGGATCAAGTTTTCCAGGTAGCCGCGGTAGTCGTAGCCCCGGGGGCTGACCACCAGGTTCCAGGCGTTGCCTCCCAGACGTTGGGATTTCTCCACCAGATGGGTCTGAAAGCCCATGTTACCGAGGGACCGAGCCGCCTCCATCCCGGCCACCCCGCCACCGATGATAAGGGCGGCGCGGGTCACCGGGAACTTCTGCTTATACAGGGGCTCCAGGTTGGCGCTCCGGGCCACCGCCATGCGCACCAGGTCCTTGGCCTTCTCCAAAGCCTCTTCAGGCTTGGCCATGTGCACCCAGGCATCCTGGTCCCGGATGTTGGCCATCTCCAGGAGATAAGGGTTAAGTCCGGCCTCTTTGATGGCCTCCTGGAATACCGGCTCATGGGTGCGGGGACTGCAGGAGGCCACCACGACCCGGTTGAGTCCACATTCCTCGATGCGTTCCCTGATGGTTTTCTGACTGTCCTGGGAGCAGGCGAAAAGAAAGTTTTCGGCATGCTCCACCTGCGGCAAAGTTCCGGCATAATCCCGCAAGGCGGCCACATCAATGACCCCGGCAATATTGGTGCCGCAATGGCAAAGGAAGACCCCGATGCGCGGCTCCTTCCCGGCGACGTCCTGCTCGGCAGGTGCAGGCTTCCGGCGGCTGCAGGAATAGCGGGCTGAGGCCAGCAGTTCGCCTGCGGCTGCGGCTGCCGCGGAGGCCTCCATGACCGATTGGGGGATGTCTTTGGGTCCCTGGAAGGCGCCGCAGACGAAGATACCCGGCTTATTGGTGGCCACGGGAGCAAAGGGGGAAGTCCGGGCAAATCTATGGGGGGTCAGCTCCACCCCCAGGGTGCGGCCCAATGCCGACGCCTCCGGGGCCACCTCCAGCCCCACGGATAAGACCACCAGATCAAAGGTCTCATTGAGGACGGCGCCGTCTTCCTTTACATAACGCAGCGCCAGGTCTTCAGTCCCCGGCACCGGCTCGAGGCTGTGCAGCCGGGAGCGGATAAACCGCACCCCTTGCTCCGCGGCCCGCTGGTAGTATTTTTCGAAGTCCTTGCCATGGGTGCGCAGATCCATAAAGAAGATGGTGGCTTCCAGGGGGGCTTTACTGTGTTCCTGAGCGATCACCGCCTGCTTGATGGCATACATGCAACATACCGAAGAACAGTAGGAGTTGTGCTGAGCATCCCGGGAGCCCACGCATTGCAGCCAGGCGATCTTTTGAGGCTCCTTGTGGTCCGAGGGTCTGACGAGATGGCCCAGATATGGTCCGGAAGCCGACAAAATGCGTTCGAAGGCCAGACTGGTAACCACGTTGGGATGCGAGGCATAGGAATAAGCTTCATATTGACTGGGATCAAATGATTTAAAGCCTGGAGCTAAGATTATTGCCCCTACCTTCAAGTCCACTATCTCGGGTATTTGCCCATGGTCAATGGCCTGTGCCTGGCAAGTGGCGACGCATTGCAAACATTCGGAGCAAATGCCGCAACTGAGGCAGCGGGCCGCCTCCGACATGGCCTGCTCCTGAGTGAATCCCAGGTGGATTTCGCTAAAGCCCTTGGCCCATTCCTCTGCCGGCAGAATATCCGGAGTGACCCGAAGTTGCCTGGACTGACCTTTGGGAAGGGGGTTCCAGTTCCCCTCCGTTAAGGGATTAAGTGGCAGTTCTCGCCCTTCTTTCAGGTCCATCCCCTGCAGATAGCGCTCAATGGAAATGGCTCCCTGCCGGCCTGCCTCCAGCGCCGCCACGGCAATGAAGGGACCGGAGACTACGTCGCCGCCCGCAAATATCCCTGAGCGGCTGGTGGCCTGGGTATCCGGATCCACTTGAATCAGCCCCTTTGGGGTTAGGGCCACGCCATCTTCAGGGGTGAGGAACTTCAAGTTGGCCTTTTGGCCGATGGCCATGATGACCACATCACCATCACGGGTGGCCCGCTGATCTTCCAGATAGGCAGGTGCGAAGCGACCCTGCTCATCGAAGACCCGCGCCACCTCCATAAGTTCGATGCCGGTTACCTTGCCGGCCGGGGCGAGGAGCTGCTTTACCCCCCAACGGTACATGATTTCAATGCCTTCCCTCCCGGCTTCTTCCACCTCCCAGGGCAAGGCCGGCATCTCAAAGGCGTTCTCCAGGCAGATGATAGTGACTCGGGGCGCTCCCCGGCGCCTGGCGGTGCGGGCCACGTCCAGGGCCACATTACCGCCGCCGATGACGATGACCCGCTGGTCTTTCAGGTCAGGCCCCTGGCCGGCAGCCACGCCCTTCAGGTAGTCGCCTCCCCAAAGCACCCCCTCGGCCTCGGTCCCGGGCACCGGCACGCGCAGAGATTCCTGGCAGCCCACCCCTAAGAAGACCGCCTGGAAACCCTCCCGGGTAAGCAGGTCGTTGATGGTGCGACCTTGGCCGAGAGTGGTGCTGCAGTGGATCTTCACGCCCAGCTTCTGGATGTAATCGATTTCCCTGTTCAGCACTTCCAGGGGCAGGCGATATGCCGGGATGCCATAGCGCAGCCAGCCGCCGGGCTCCGGGGCAGCTTCAAAGATCACTGGCCGGAAACCCCTCAGGGCCAGATGGTAGGCGCAGCTCAAGC
Source organism: Deltaproteobacteria bacterium (assembly GCA_026388765.1). GTDB lineage: Bacteria > Desulfobacterota > Desulfobaccia > Desulfobaccales > 0-14-0-80-60-11 > JAPLJC01. The sequence continues at coordinate 11,930 of JAPLJC010000007.1, read as the reverse complement.
CCGCCGGACCGGCCCCGACGATGGCCACCATCTCCTCCCGCCTCTCCACCTGCGGCAGCGGCAGCGCTTCCCAGTCTGCCTGATCTGCTGCGAAACGCTTCAGGGCACAGATGGCCAGGGACTCATCCATCTCCTGGCGGCGGCAGTCGGTTTCGCAGGGGTGTGGACAGATACGCCCAATGGTTCCGGGTAAAGCCAGGCGTTCCATGATCAGGGCCAACGATTCGGTAAATTTGCCCGCTTTGATGAGCTGCACAAATCCCTGGGCATTCACATTGGCCGGACAAGCCCGCAGGCAGGGGGCCCGGTCCAATTTCTTGACTGCGAAGGCGGTGGGCACGGCTTGGGGATAGAGGCGGTAGACGGCCCGCCCATCGGCCAGCCCGGAGTTGAACTCATCCGACATCATCACCGGACAGACCTTGGCGCAGTCCCCGCAACCGGTGCACCTGGCCGGGTCAATATAACGAGGCTGTTTCTTTAGGATGACGGTAAAATTACCCGCCTCTCCGGCGATACCCTGTACTTCCGCCAGGGTATGAATCTCGATGTTGGGGTGCCGGCCGACCTCGGCCAGCTTGGGAGAAACGATTCACATGGCGCATTCGTTGGTGGGAAAGGTCTTGTCCAGCTGCGCCACTACCCCGCCGATGGCCGGCTTCTTTTCCACCAGGTAGACGAAATAGCCGGAGTTAGCCAGGTCCAACGCGGCCTGCATACCAGCAATGCCGCCCCCGACCACCATTACCGAACCGAGCATCTGACCGTCCATAAGCCGCCTCTCACCCGTCTTTTCGAATGCAACATTTAATGAACTAATTCATTTGACATTTTGTTTTAAAGAGCCCTCTTTTCCAGTTCCCGGAAATGCTCCGTAGCCGATTGCTTTTTCTTTTCGGACCACTCCACGGCCTTGGCCATTACGGTCTTAGAAAGCAAGGGGTTTTCCTTATAATTGAACAGTTCGATATTGGCTCTCAAGGCTTTGGACAGGAGTGCCTGCCCTTTGGGCGAGCGGATCAAGACCGTGGTCCAGCCCTCGGGTGCCCCCAGGCCCCCGAAGGACAGATCGGCAAATTCCGCGGCGTAATCGTCGCAGAACCGGCAGGCGTACCGCCTCATAAAAGTTAGCTGCTCCAGGGGGATGTGGCGGATCTCCTTATTCCGCAAATGGATCAGCAATTCTTCTTTGACATTCACCTTATAGACCTCGGCCCACTTGAAGTTGCCTATTTTTTCCAGCCGTCGACGCTCCTCCGGGCCGAATTGGAAGTTCCCGGCGCAGAACAGGCCAAAATGGATAGTGATGGCCTCGGAAGGCACTACTCCCAGCACTTCCATGCGCCGCATGGTGTTGATTTGGCAGGGCGTGCCGACAAGGGCCACCTGCGTGAGGTTCTCCCGGGCCACGTCTTTCAGTTCGACGATAGAGGGCGAATAGGTGGAGTACAATTTGGAGAAATGCGCAATGCCGGACACGGTATCGAAATGGAAGCCCGCGGCCGCCAGGATGTCCGCCCGGGAATGAGCGAGCAAGGGCAGGCGTTGGAAAGGCCCGGCCTTCCTGCTCACGATGGCCGCATCGATATCTCCACAGTCAAACAGATAAAGGAGCAGGGCGGTCACCACGCCCCCATCGGTGGCCCTGGCCCGCACCTCCGGGTCGGTAGCCCTGGCTACCGCGGTTCCCAGGATGCGGCCCATGGGTCCATTCCAGGACACCAGGTTTCTGGTTTCTTCCTCCAGATCCCCGATCTCCGGACAGATGGAATAGCAGATGCCGCACTCTATGCACTTATCCTTATCGCGGTAGCGCGGCCTGCCGTCTTCTCCCAACTCCAGAGCCCCATAGTTGATAGCGCTGCAAAAGGCCACGCACCCCCCGCAGTGGTGACAAAGGCCCTTGTCTTGCACCTCCTGGACCAAATGGGCAAAAGATTTCATGGCGGCCTCCTGTTTAATTCATCAAGTTCTAATGCAGCCGTTGCGCCTTACCCGGGACATAGGTGGGATAGCCCCCCTCCCAACACTTAAGAGTGATGCGGCCCTCTTTGGCCATATCCGTCAATAGGGAGCTAACTAGTTCCACCTTCTCTTCTATGACCTTAGCAATCCCTGGCGGGTTGAGGGGCTGTTCGCTCAAGGCCTTAAGGATCTTGGCAGCCAGAAACTCTTCCTTGAGAACCTCCAGCATGATCTCGTCGGTTTCCACGGCATTGGACTGGGAGCCGGGGAACTCTTTCTCGTTGGGCCGTCGTAAGCTCGTTCCCAGGACCCAGCGCACCCGGGGGTGGTGCATGGTGGCGTGAATAGCCCACAGCCTGGCCTTAGTCTTGTCGTCTTGGGGAAGCGGGGGCAGTTTTCCCAGGGTGTCCAGGTGGGACTCCACCATGCGCACGAAGGCTTCCGGCTCATTGACCTCCACGTAACCCATGGCAATGCGCCGCCGTTCCAGACCGGCCAGGGAAAGGAGCTTTTTCATGGCACTGACTCGATACCAGCAGTGGTCAACCCCGTAATGGTAATGGCAGGAATGGGTGGGGGTGCAGCCGGCCAGCATAATTCCCTTGGCCCCGTTCAGAAAGGCCATGGACAGGATGGAGGGGTCCAGGGAGCCCAGGCAGTTCACCGGGACCAGGTAAATGCCGCTGGGGTAAGTGAGACCCTTGACCGCAGCCTGTTCCGCCGAGGCCGCGCCACCCCAGCCGCAGATAAAGGAGAGAATCTCGTGGTCCTCCATCCGCGCCAGGATGGCCTTGACCCGGGCCTCCAGTTGCTGGGCGGTGTTATTGACGACCTTGATGGCTTCGTGGGGGCAGGTGGCCGCACAGGTGCCGCCGCCGCTACAGAGGTGGTTGTCCGTCTCCCGGGGTACCGGGCCGCTTCCCGGTTTGACGTGTTCAATGCCGCCGCAAGGGCAGATCTCGGTACACAGGCCGCAGCCCTCGCAGAGGTCTTTATCCACGTGCACCACCACCGGACTTACCAGTCTGCCCTGGAGGGCCTTTTCTCGCAGATGCAGAACTCCGCGAGCCGCCTTTTTGCCCTGCTGCAAAACCTCGTTCAGGTCACAGATTCCCCCGGCTGACCCGGTGAAGAAGAGTGACTCATCGGGAATCTGATCCGGCCAGAATTTGATATGGCTCTTTTGGAGCCGGCCTCCGTTCTCGGGGTAGATAGGCAGCCACCTGATCAGTTCCTGAGCTTTAGCGGCCGGTTCTGCCGGAGCCCCCGGAACCACCAGGGTGTCCCACTCCACTTCATGTTCCAGATTGTCCGCGGGACTCACAAAGCTCAAGAAACCTGACTGGACCACCGGGTGCACCTCCGGAACGTAGGACTGGAGACCAATGCCTTGCGCCCGGGCTTCCATCAAGTCGGCGCCGGTGAGAGGAAGCACCGCATTGGCCGGATAAAGAACGGTGGGGCTGACCTGAAAGTGTCCCCTGGCCAATAACAGGCTGTCCCGCCAGGCGGCCACTGCGGCGAGCTCTTGGGCAGCTTGACCGTGCTGGGGGCTGTTCACCCAGAAGACTACCTTGCCCGGGCTGATGTCACCCGCACCTATCTTTTCTTCAAAGTCCAGCAGGTCGCAGACCCGCTCGCCGCCTCCGATATAGGCTATATTCCCTGGACCGAACTCCCGATCCAGGGCGGTGATGATCGCCGCGCCGGCAACCTCGGTCACGCTGTTGTCAGACTGCTTAAGCCCCACGCGGTAGTCGCCCACACCGCCGATGATGTATTCTATGGGCTGATCCGGCATCACTCTTACCAGGGGGCTGGTGAACACCTCCCGGAGGAGTTCTCCCAGGTCCCCGCAGAAGATTCGGCAGCCGGGAAAGGTCCAATGGAGCTCATCTAAAACCCGTTCAGGAGTTTGGGCCTTAGAAAACAAAACGCTTTCCATGCCCTGGCGGGCCAGTTCCCGAGCCGCGGCGAAGCCGGAGACGCCGCCTCCCAAAATGAGAGCCGGTCCTTCGAAAGTCAGCGGTACGGGTTCATAAGGCTCCAGGAGCCTGAGACTGGCCAGGCCCCCGGCGAGCAAGGCTGCGGCCTTGCGGGCCAACTCCTGGGGGGTGGCTTCGTGCACGGCAGCCACGTGGTCTTTGAGGTTGATCATCTCCACCTGATGCTTTTCGATCCCCACCGGCGCCAAAGCTTTGGTGAATTTCTTTTTCATGACCCGGGAGGAGCAGCCCCCTACCAGGATACGGTTCAAGCCCTTGGCCTGGACTTCCCGCCGCATGGCTTCCAAACCCGGGGCCAGGCAGGGGTAAGGGTAGACTTCCAGGTGGCAGGACTCATATTGGAGCAGTTCGTCCACCTGCGGCAGATCGATGCGATTGCTGATCTTGCCCCCGCATTCACACAGGAAGATGCCGATTTGGCTTTCAGTTTTCATGGCCGTCTCCTTCTAGGGCCTGCGCCTTAAGGTGCGCTGACCTGCGGGAACAGCTGTTCCATGGCGCCGGTGGGGCAGACATACAGGCAGGTCCCACATCTTATGCAATCGGTACTCCGTTGGTGATATGGCGTGGCGATCTCTTTGCGCAGCCCCCGGTTGCCGAAGGTGAGGGCCTGTGCTCCCACCACTTCCTGGCAGGTCCTGACACACAGCCCGCAGAGATGACAGGCAAAATCCACTTCTGTTTTTTTAAACCGCGAGGGAGTCACCCCAAAGGTCTTAGCCAGCTCCTGGATTTGGGGGGCGCCCGGGCTCTCGTCCAGCAGCAGTTGCACGATCCAGCGGCGGACGTTGGCCACCCTGGGAGCGTCCGTCTGTACCTTGATCCCCGACCTGATGGGGTACATGCAGGAGATCACCACCCGGGAGCGTTTGCCTTCATCAACCTCGACCACGCACAGGCGGCAGGCGCCGTAAGGCTCCAAAGCCTCATGGTGGCAGAGGGTGGGTATGTCAATGCCGTGCCACCTGGCCACTTCCAGGATGGTCCAGCCCTCTTGCCCTTGGACTTTTTTGCCGTTGATGTTAAAGGTGATCATGACCCCTCCTATCAGGCGACTGCCGCCGCCATGAACCGGCTCACCTCAAAACAAGCGCCGCGCCGGCGATATCCATTACCAGTATGGTGACGGGCATGGTGACCTCCACCAGCTCCAGGAGGGGGGGATGCCATAGGCCTTGGCCAACTCCTGTAATTTATCCCACCCGGGGCGCTCATCCAGCAGTTGCAGCAGGCGCCGATGGCGAACAACATTGACCCGGTCCGTATCGGTCCGGACTGTGATGCCGTTCTTGATGGAACACTTGCAGGAGATTTCCACCTGCGAGCGTCTGCCATCCTCCACCTCCACCACGCACAGGCGGCAGGCGCCGTAAGGCTCCAAAGCCTCATGGTGGCAGAGGGTGGGTATGTCGATGCCGTGCCGCCTGGCCGCTTCCAGGATGGTCCAGCCCTCTTGCCCTTGGACTTTTTTGCCGTTGATGTTAAACGTGACCATGACCCCTCCTTTCAAGCCACCGTCACCGCTTCGAACTTGCAGACCTCAAAGCAGGCGCCGCACTTGATGCACTGGGAGGTATTGAGCGTGTGAGGTTTCTTTTTGGACCCGGTGATGGCCCCCTGGGGGCATTCCTGGGCGCATGCCGTGCAGCCGTTGCACAACTCCTGGTTGATGGTGTAGGTGATCAGCTCCTTGCAGACCGCGGCCGGACACTTATGGTCCAGAATGTGAGCCTCGTATTCGTCCCGGAAATAACGCAGGGTGGTAAGCACCGGGTTGGGGGCCGAGCCGCCCAGGGCGCAGAGGGAGCCATCTTTCACCGCCTCGGAGAGGGACTCGAGCTCATCCAGATCCGCCAGGGAGCCTTTACCCGTGGAGAACTCTTCCAGCAGCTCCCGCATGCGTTTCAGGCCCAGGCGGCAGGGGATGCACTTGCCACAGGACTCGTCAATGAGAAAATCCAGGAAAAACTTGGCCACGTCCACCATGCAGGTGGAATTGTCCATGACGATCAGGCCGCCGGAGCCCATGATGGCGCCGGCCTCCCGGAGAGAGTCGAAGTCAATGGGCAGGTCCCAGTGCTGCTTGGGGATGCAGCCGCCCGAGGGGCCGCCGATCTGGATGGCCTTGAATTCCCGGTTCTCCGGCACCCCGCCGCCGACCCGCATCACCAGGTCCTTGATGGTCACCCCCATGGGGACTTCCACCAGCCCTACGTTCTTCACCTGGCCCACCAGGGAGAAGATCTTGGTGCCCTTGCTGCCTTCGGTGCCGATGTCCCGGTACCAGTCGGCGCCCTTGGCGATGATCACCGGCACGTTGGCCCAGGTTTCCACGTTGTTGAGATTGGAAGGCCGGTTCCACAGACCCTTGTCCGCGGTGTGGACGTACTTGGCCCGGGGCTCGCCGGGCTTGCCTTCGATGGAGGCCATCAGAGCCGTGGACTCCCCGCAGACGAAGGCCCCGCCTCCCAGGTTGAGTTTGAGGTCGAAGGAAAAGCCGGTGCCGAGGATGTTCTGTCCCAAGAGCCCCGCCTCCCGGGCCGCTAAGATGGCCCGCTGCAGGGTCTTGACCGCCAGGGGATACTCGGCCCGCACGTAGATGTAGCCCTCGCTGGAACCGATGGCGTAGGCGCCGATAAGCAGCCCCTCCAGGATGGAGTGGGGGTCGCCTTCGATGAGGCTGCGGTCCATATACGCCCCTGGGTCGCCCTCGTCGGCGTTGCACAGCACGTACTTGGGCCGGCCCTGGGCCTTACGGCAGGAGGCCCACTTGACTCCGGTGGGGAAGCCGCCGCCGCCCCGGCCCCGCAGGCCCGCGGTGGTCACTGCCTCTATGACCTCTTCCGGGGTCATGGCCGTCAGGGCGGTATAGAGGGCGAAATAGCCGCCCCGGGCGACATAGTGCAGCAGGTTGTCCGGGTCGATGAAGCCGCAGTTGCGCATGGCGATGTGGCGCTGCAGCTTGAAGAAATCCAGGTCTTCATAACGAGGCGCCTTGGCCAGAAATCCTGTCAGCTTGCCCTTAAAGAGTCTTCGAGGCCCGCCGTTCAAGATCATGTCGTCCACATCCAGCCGGGCCATCACCCGGGCTTCCGGAATCCGACCCGCGGCCAGTTCCTCCCAGAGGGATTCGGCAACTTCCGGCGTCATCTCTTGATAGGTAATCCTGGGCTTCCCGGGTATGATGATATCCACCAGCGGCTCCTTGTAACAGAAGCCGATGCAGCCCGTCTTTTCCACCACCCCGTCCCAGGGGGCCTGCTGGACCTTCTTCTGTAACAGGTCGTAGACCCGCTGGGCGCCGGCGGCCAGGCCGCAGGTGGCCATACCCACCAGAATCTTGGGCTTATCCGGATAAAGCTGGGCCAGGCCCGCTCCTTTTGCCCTCTGCAAGTCGTCGATGCTGGTTATCTGCATGGCCGCTACCTCTTGCGGTACATCCGGAGCAGCTGCCCCGCCTTCCGCTGGCTGAGGTTGCCGTGAATCTCCTCGTCCATCTGAGCCACCGGTGCCATGGAGCAGCACCCCAGGCACCGCACCTGGCGTAGCGAGAACTTGAGGTCCCGGGTGGTGCCTTCCGGGCCGGCGATTCCCAGATCACGCCGGAACTTGTCATAGACGTTCCTGCCGCCCCGCACATGGCAGGCCGTTCCCAGACAGACGGCGACGTCATGTTCGCCCTTGGGCTCCAGGCTGAAGGCCTTGTAAAAGGTGACCACCGCCCAGCCCCGGGACAGCGGCACGCCCAAATGGTCGCAGACCGCAGTCATCGCCTCCAGGGGAATGTAACTGAACTTGGCCTGCACATCCTGGAGGGCGCTGATGAGGTGTTCCGAACTGGGAGGGTAATGGTCCAAGATATTTTCCAGGGCTTTGAAAGTCACGCTCATAGACCTTTCCTCCTTTGCTGCCATTTTCCCTTGGCGGTTATCAGAGCAAGGAAGGGGCCAAAATATTTAAGTAACTGATAATAAAAGGTTATTTCTATGAGCGGCCAGAACCGAAGGGGTTTTGCGGGATTATTTCGAGCGGAATTAAAACATTTCCTGGAAGTTTTTAAAATAACGTAGATAAATAAATAAGTTAATCATTTTAAAAAAATGTCGCGTAAATTAAAGGCCGTTTCGTTTTCACCAAAGGTCGATGACTTCTTGGTTTTTCTTTGGATAAAATATTTGTTAGAAGATTTTTGGTAGGTAAGGCAGTGTTGCAGAATTGCAACGCTAATTTTTAGAAGGAATTTTTTCTTTAATTTCCTGATAGTTATCTATATGCGAAAATTGTCGCATAATTAGCACGCGTCTTATTTTTTAAAGTCCGCGTCAATGAGGTGGTAAAGCCGCATCTTGCGCCACAGCTTGCTGCGGCTGATCTTCAGCATGTGGGCCGCCTCCTGCTTACTGCCCTGAGTCATCTCCAGGGCCAGGAGAATGGTTTTCTTCTCCAGGGCCTGCAGGGGGCTCACGGATCCATCGGTCAGAGGCAGTTCCAGTTCACGGCCGCCCCAGGCTGATTCCAGGCGGGGCAGGTGACGTTCGGTGATTAGCGGGCCCTTGGCGAAGACGAAGCAGTATTCCAGGACATGCTGCAGTTCCCGGATATTGCCGGGCCAGGCATGCCGGCAGAGGATCTTCATCACCTTGGGGTCCACCCCACGCACTTTCTTGTGGAATTTACGGTTGAGCTGTTCCAGGAAATATTTGATCAAAATGGGAATGTCCTCCCGTTTTTCCCGGAGGGGCGGGAGATGAATGGGTACGGTGAACAGCCGATAATAAAGATCATCCCGAAACTTGCCCTGGTGCATGGCTTCCTGCAGGTCCACGTTGGTGGCCGTCACGATCCTGGCTTCCAAGGAGATTCTCCGGGTGCCGCCTACCCTCATGAAAGTCTTATCTTCCAAAACCCGCAGCAGTTTCACCTGGAGTTCGGGCTTGAGGTCGCCGATCTCATCCAGAAACAGGGTGCCGCCCTTGGCCAGCTCGAACCGCCCTGGCTTGCTACTCACCGCCCCCGTAAAAGCCCCCCGTTCATGGCCGAACAGATCGGATTCCAGCAAGCCCTCCGGGATGGCGGAACAATTCACCGCTTCAAAAGGGCCTTTGCGCCGGAGACTGTGCTGGTGGATGGCCCGGGCCACCAGTTCCTTGCCGGTGCCCGATTCGCCCAGGATCAGCACATTGGAGTCGGAGGCCGCGATCACCGGCAAGCTCTGAATAATCTCCTGCATCCGGGGGCTCACCCCCACGATATCGGCAAAGGGCTTGCTCTCAAGCTTTTCCGCCTCCAGTTCTGGACAGGTCAGATAGTGAAAGGTCTCAACCCCACCCAGGACCAGATTGCCCTCCTTCTTAAGCTGGGCCGTATTGACCAGGATCAGCATCTTCTGCCCGCCTTTGGTGGTGATTTCAACCTCCCGGTCCACCACGACCTCACCGCTGCTCATGGAAAGGCGCATGGGGCAGTCTTTCTGGCACAGGTCCGTCCGAAAGACATCCCAGCAGAACTTGCCCATCACCTCTTCGCGCTTGAAACCGGTGATTTCCTCGGCCATACGGTTGAAGTAGCCGATTTGCCAGCGGGTATTGACCATAAATACCCCTTCGGGAAAATGCTCCAGGATGTCGGAGTAGGTGAGGTTCAGGAACTTCAGGGCGGGACGGAGATCCTCGGGACTGAAATTCTGGCTATTGATGTTGTTCAGGGAGGCGAGCGCACCCATGACCCCTTCTCCTCTATATATACCCTCTGACCTTGAGGGGGAGCGCGCGCCGGTTCCGGATAAGAGTGGACTAAAGCTTAAGCCGGGGAGCAAAAATCGCAGACAGAGTATGCCCTGTCAGGAAATTTTTCTCCCTAATTGTCATTGTAGCAATTATCATACCATTAAACCATTGAAAGAAATGGTAGTGGGTCCACTACCAAAATTTTTAGGGAGAAACATCCTTTCCCCTAACGTTGTCCCGGCTTTAGCCCCCGGCGTCTGGTTTCGAACCGAAATACCGGAACGAGGAGACGGGACGGCCGGGGGCTAGCGCCAAGACCGTCGAAGTGAACGAGGCCCTGTGTAAAGGTTGTAACTCCTGTATGGCCGCCTGCCCCCAAAAGGGCAGAGAAGAGGCGGGGTTTACCCTGGATCAGTTGGATGCCTGGGTAGCGGCGGCTTCGGGCTTGGCTTGAGCACGATCCTCATCGCGTTTGCCGCCCCAGCATCGCTAGCTCGAGCCGGCTTTCGTCTGCTGCCTGGGAAATGGCGGGTCAGATTGATATCATGGTGGTGAGGTGGCGCAGGGCTACAACTGGCCTTGGAGGAGATAGGTCGGCACCGGTCATGCTTTAGGTTAGGCCCTTAGTCCCATTTCTCTTGCCGGCACGATTCCACCTAGGCCCGAGCCTCACTAACATTGGGACCGGTGGCGGGGCTAAAGTCTCCGAGTCTAAATCTTTCCAGAGCCTGGCGCACCGTCCCCTTCGTATCCAGGATCACCTGAACCCCGGCCGCTTTTAATTCCGCAAAGGCCTTGGAGCCGCATTTGCCCGTCATCACGGTGTGAATGTTTCTTCGCACCAGGGTCTGGGCGGTCATGATGCCGATCAACCGGTTTCCAGAAATGTTGCTTAGATTATCCATGGCTTCCCACTCCAGGGTGTCCGGGTCTGCCAGGATAAAAAAACGAGCTCGGCCAAACAACCCTTCCACGGGAGCGTCAAGGCTCTCACTGGCAGTACTGATGGCGATGGTCTTCATATAGACCTCCTTTTACATTGCACTTGTATAAATGGGACTAAGGGCCAATTTACTCATCACTTTAAATGGAAAATCACCCTGGTTATCACTATGGAAAGTAAGAGAACATGCTCAATACTTCCCATTCTTTATAAGGTGCCAAAATGCAAGCGTACACGCCAATATTCAAAACTTCCTTGATAAGCTCCCGGTGCAACTTGTCATGGAGATGCTCCTTATCGCAGAAGATAATGATGCGGCAAAGCCGGCAAGAAACCCTAATATTTGAGAGGATTCTGGTGCCATAAGAGGTCACGGCGCTGCAATCCATCAAGATAATGGCGAACTGTTTATCCTTGAGCGAGTGCAGCAATTCTTCCGGGTCCGTCATCAAGAGCGGGAAATAATTATTTTCCGCTAAGAGACTGGACAGGTAATCCCGGATTTGGCTATTGCCAACCAGCAACAGGATGGGCGTCGGCTTATTCTTGGCGATGGGTTTTCCCCTGGGATTTTTACGCTCTAGTTGATAAGGCTTTCCGGTTATTTTCTGCGCATTTTGAAAAAGTCCGGCAAATCTGTTCGAAAGGGGAAGCAAACCGGGCATAATGCCAGAACCTCTGAAGTTAAAAGCCCCACGGCATTACTGTCGTGGGGCCAGCAAGGTGAAAGAGTGTAGGAGGAAAAAGTTGTCCGATGACTTTTTCTCTTACACCATTATTTTATGCAAATTCTAAGCCAAATGAATTACCCTGATTAAGTACTTAAAATAATGTAAGAAATCTAATTTGAATCTATCTTAATTTATAGAATCAATTATTAATGTATGAAATACGCCCCCCGGCCTATTCCCTTATTGACCGGGGGGATAGAAATTGCCAATGACCTCCTTTAGACTATTTCTCGTGTTCCAGCATCGGCCGCTTGGTCACCCAGGAGAGGGCCACCGCGATGATGAGCACCACGGCCGACAGATAGAAGGCCCAGTCCAGCTTGCCGGTGATATCCTTAATGGTGCCGCCTATCCGGGCCATGAAGAAGCCCAGACCCCAACCGATGAACACCAGGCCGTAGTTCATGCCCAGGTTTTTGGGGCCAAAAAAGTCCGCGGTAAAAGAAGGCATCAGCGCCAGCCCGCCGCCGTACTGCCAGAAGGCGATACCCACGGCGATGAACAGGAAGAAGACGCTCTTGGCCCCGATGATGGAGGGCATCAGGAACAGGCAGACGGC
>JAPLJC010000173.1 GCA_026388765.1 Deltaproteobacteria bacterium | reverse complement strand
GTACATGGAGGCGAAATCTACTTCCGCGACGTTAAGGTGCAGCCCGATGGGCGGCATGAAGCTGAGGCCGCCCTTGTCGATGGTGAGCAGTTCGCCCGCGGTCTTGAAGCGCTCCGGCTCGCCTTTGCGCCAGGGGATGAGGATGCCGTCGGCCGTGGCCCGGGCCAGTTGCATGGAGGTGATGAGCGTTCCGGGAGAGGCCCGCGCCGCTCGTTGCAGGGGCATCTGGCCCAGGCGGGAAATTTGCAGGAGCCCCTGGAGGCCGGCCTCCCGATAGTAGAAAGAATTGCGCCGGTCCAGGTGCCAGCGGCCGTAGAAGGGGGCGGCAGAGCCCTGGTAGATGATCTGGCCGTAGGAGAAGTAGCTGCGCGCCTCGCGAAACTGGCGCGCCACCGGCCCGGTCTCCCGGTCCAACGGCAGGCGCACCCCGAATTCCCGGCTCCAGCCCCACAAAGTCGGGATGATTTCATCGTCGCCCCAATCGCTCAGCACCAGGTCCGGGTCGGCTCGCTTCAGCCGGTGGGCCAGGTCGGAGAGGAGCCCGGGGATGTCCGACGCCACCAGTTCCTGGGTCTCGCCGTCCCAACCGAGGGCCAGGCCGTTGCCGGCGTCCAGGGGAATGAGGGGGTCCCGGGTGAGGCTCAAGGTCAGGGTAGTCAGGGGCGGCGGGGAGAACTCCAGGGCAAAGGCCTCTTCCAGAGGCTTAAGGTGCAGCAGGCGGCCGCCCTGGGCCTTCAGCCGATACCAGGCGCAGGGAAAGAGGCGGCGGGTATACAGGTAGTAGGTGGCCACGTCCAGGTCGCAGTTATAGCAGGCTACCTCTCCGGGCAGCGCTCCCAGCCAGTTCCGGAGCCGAAAGAGCAAGCCGTAGGCCCGGAGCTCCAGGGCGAGTACCGGGATTTCCTCCCCGCTCCACAGGTCCCGGCCCCGGGCCGCATAGGAGCGGCGCACCCAGCCCCGGCTTTCCAGGGTCCGGGCGATCGAGGCCAGCCGCGCCTGCGGCCCTCCCAGGTAGATGCGGTAAGGGAATTCATCCTCCAGGCGCAGCCGTTGGCCCGCCGCGGTGATGAACCACAATACCAGGCGGTCGCCCAGGGGATAGAGATCGAATAGCCAGCCAGTGGTATCCATGAGGTTTGGGTGAAGGCTAATTGGAGGAGGGGGCAGGGGCCGAGGGCCCCTGCCCCCTCCTCCAACCCCGTAAGAATTCATAGCCGGGGAAGGAGCCTGTGGCTCCAACTTCCCCGGCTATGAATAGCCCAGTGGCACAGGTCTCCGGCCTGTGGAAATTTCATCTCAGCTGTGATTAAAAAGGAAAGACCCTGTAGGGGCGGCTCGCGAGCCGCCCCTACGCGTCGGCCTCATCCGGGCTTGCGCTATGGCCCCTTGTTTCCAACTGCTGCAAATACTCTTCCAAGGCGCTGATAGTCTTCTGGTGCTCCAGGAGCATACTCAAAAGCATGGACTCCAGGGGCCAGGGGTTGGAGGCATAGACCCCGGCCTGGAGGTGCAGCCGGGCCAGCTCAAAGAGGCGGTCGAACTGCGCCTGGTCCTCACGCCTGAGGGCCCGGCGGAACTTCTGCCAGCGCAGCCGCTCCTCCTCCCAGACGTGACTGTAAGGTAAAACCGTGCGTCCCATGATGACTTCCTTGTCTGGCAAATAACCTAGGCAGGGCGGGGTAACCCCGCCCCTACGGGCCATCGCAGGCCGCACAGGCTGGAAAGCCTGTGCTACCAAAGCTTCCCAAGTCAGCCCAGCAGCAGCAGGAGCACCCCGGTGGCCAGGATCAAGGCGCCTGTGGCCAGGAATTTGGTGATTTCCACGACATAGGCCATGGCGTCCTCCGGGAGGGCCAGGGCTTGCCGCCAGAGCTTAATCCGGGCGGAAAATTTCGGTCCGGAATGCAGGTATCGGCACTCAGGTAAAAATACGTCCATCTTAAAGTCTCCTAACTGGTGGAGGGGGCCAGGTGACGGGTTTCGCCCCGGCTCTCCACCTGACTTCCCACCGCCACAAAGTAGTCAATCATCGGCGCCAGCAGCTTCCCGAAGTGCCGGTTGGCAGCCTCCTTGGGCATTAAGGGTTGCAGCAGCAGGAGGGCGGCTTGCGACTTGATGCGGCCCAGGAGCTGCGTCAGGTCCCGGAAGAGGCGGCGCCGCTCCGCCAAGGGGACCTGCTCGTCGTAGAACAGGCTCACCGGTCCCAGGAGGAGCACCAGGCAGCCGGGTTCCAGGGCGGGGGGCAGAATCTCCGCCACCAGGCGCACCAGCTGGTGGCAGGTAAAGGCTCGGGTTACGCGGACCCGGGCCAGGACGACCTGGCGCGCCAGGCCCCGGGCCCGAGCCTCACGTACCAGACCGTAGGGGTCAAAGCGGTTGGCCGCGTCCACCACCAGTACTGGGGTTCCCCGGGCCGCGCCCCAGGCGGCCGCGGCCGCGGCCAGGGGCCGCAGGTGCTCGCCCCAGAGAAGCACGGCCCGCCCCGGTTGCAGGGGCGCCAGGCAGCGGCTCAAGGCGGCGGTCCGGCCAGGTGGCCCCGCGGGTGCTAAGCTGCGTTCATAATTTGCGGTTGGTCTTTGCATCATCGACCTTTCGGCTCCCTCACCCCACCCCGGCTAATCATTACCCACAGGTTATTCTTATTGGTGGCACAGCCTTTCCAGGCTGTGCCGAAAATCCGCACAGGCTAGAAAGCCTGTGCCACCCTTAATTCCGCCGGCCCTCCAGGTTGCGGTACACCCCCACCACCTTGCCCAGGATCCGGACTTCGGCGGCTTCCGCCGGGGCGAAGCGCAGGGGGGTGAAATCGGGGTTGTCGCCCTTAAGGACCAGGCCGCCGGCCTCCTCGTAGACCCGCTTCAGGGTGGCTTCGTCGTCGATGAGGGCCACGGCGATTTCGCCCCGGGCCACACGGGACTGGACCCGCACCATCACCAGGTCGCCGGGCAGAAGCAAGGGGGCCATGGACTCCCCGGCCACCTTGAGGAGAAAGACCTCCTCGTCCCGCACCCAGGCCCGGGGCAGGGGCAGCGTGTCTTCCACGTTTTCCGCGGCCAGCAAAGGTTGGCCGGCGGCGATCCGGCCCAGCACCGGCACCTCCACCACCGCCCCCTGGAGGCGGGACGACAGGACCAGGCCCCGGGAGCGCCCCGGCTCCCGGTGGAGCCGGCCTTTGCGGTTCAGGGCCTCCAGGTGGTCGGCCGCGGCCCGGGGCTGAATGCCGAAATGGGCCGCCACCTCCCGCACCGTGGGGGGATAGCCCCGGCGGCCGGCAAACTCCTCCACGAACTCCAACACCGCCTGTTGTCTCTCGGTCATGGGTTTCATGGTCATATGAATAGTATACAAATGAATACTTGTCAAGAGGATAGTTAAAAAAATATTTGTGCGAGAGATCGAGGGGGAGGCTCGGCAAGCTGTGCCTCTCCGGGGGAAACTCCTGGGGCTGGGACTTGTAGGGGCGGCTCGCGAGCCGCCCCTACAGGGACTTTCACAGTAAAGCCTGCGGCTGCAAAAGCTTACTGCTGACAGCTATCCGGCTTGCCTTCCCGCCCGCCTCCTGTTATTCTGGGGCACCATGGAAAAGAGAAAGGAGCGGAGCGGCCCGTCCCGCCGGGCCCAGGAGATCACCCCCTTTCTGGTGATGGATATCCTGGAGCGGGCCAAGGAGTTGGAGCGCCAGGGGGAGAAAATCATTCACCTGGAGATCGGCGAGCCGGACCACGACACCCCCCAGGTGGTCAAGGAGGCGGCCTACCGGGCCCTGGCGGCGGGGGAGACCCAGTACACCCATTCCCAGGGGCTGGTGGAGCTGCGTGAGGCCCTGAGCCAGCACTATCTGGAGAAATACCGCGTCTGGGTCAAGCCGGAGCGCTTCATCGTCACCTCCGGCACCTCTCCGGCCATGATCCTGATCTTTGCCGGGTTGGTGGACCCCGGGGACGAGGTGCTCCTCACCGACCCCCATTATGCCTGCTATCCCAATTTCCTGCGGCTGGTGGACGCCGTACCCCGCTATGTGCCGGTAAGCGAGGAAGACGGCTTCCAGTTGCACCCCGAGGAGCTGGGACCGCGGCTCACGCCCCGCACCAAGGCGATGATCATCAACTCCCCCGCCAATCCCACCGGCACCCTCCTCAATGCCGAGTGCCTGGCCCGCCTGGCGGAATTGGGGCCCTATGTCGTCTCCGACGAGATCTACCACGGCCTGGTCTATGAAGGGAAGGAACACAGCATCCTGGAGTTTACCGACCGGGCCATGGTGATCAACGGCTTTTCCAAGCTCTACGCCATGACCGGCTGGCGCCTGGGCTATCTCATCGCCCCGGAGGACTTCATCCGCCCCTTGCAGAAGTTGATGCAGAATTTCTTTATCTCCGCCAATCCCTTTGTCCAGCGGGCCGGGATCGCCGCCCTGACCCAGACCGGGCCGGAGATCGAGAAGATGCGGGCCACCTACGACACCAGGCGCCGCTTCTTGATTGAGGGGTTGCAGCGGCTGGAATTTCGCCTGCCGGTCCCGCCCACCGGGGCCTTTTATGTCTTTGTCAACGCCCGCCATCTGTCCCAGGACTCCTATGCCCTGGCCTTCGATATCCTGGAAAAGGCCGGGGTGGGGGTGACCCCGGGCATCGACTTCGGAGCGGGAGGTGAGGGTTTCCTCCGCTTCTCTTACGCCAACTCCATGGAAAACCTGGCGGAGGCCCTGCGCCGGCTGGAGGTTTATCTGACTGATTTCAAAGGATTGGAAAAGTAGGGGCGGTTCCCGAACCGCCCCGACAAGACCTTAATCCACAGCAAAACCCATCTTGGGGCCTGCGTTTATCAAGTTGAGAAGAAAAAATCCCGCCAACCGGTCCATCTCTCAAAATTAGATTCCAAGTTTTTTCAGGAAATTTTGGCTGAGGCCCGCAGACGGCACCCAGACAATTATCAATGATAAATCAGATAGATATCCTTATTTATTCCTGCCTCAATAATTGGCAAGCCTTATGCAAATATAAAGAGGAAATCGCCCTTGGCGATACCAACCAAACAGGAGAACTGAATAAAATGAAGAAAGTTGTCACCACCATAACCGCTGCCATTTTCGCCCTCGGGCTGGTCTCCGCCGGCCTGGCGCAAACCGCCCAGACCCCGGCTAAGCCGGAAGTCAAGAAGGAGAGCACCGCGGTCCAGACCCCGGCGGGCAAACCTGAGGCTGCCAAGCCCGAAGCGGCCAAAGCCGGTGAAAAGTCCGCCGTCAAAGAGGCGGTAAAACCTGGCGGAACCAAGAAGGAAGCCAAGAAAGTGGTCAAGAAGGGCACGGATGAGAAAAAGTCCGGCGCCCCGGTGGAAAAATCCCAGCCGGAGAAGAAGTAATCTGGGGGAGAGATGATTCCTTAACCTTCTAACCCCGGCCTGAGGGCCGGGAATAATTGCGGCCGGGAAGGGCTCGAACCCTTCCCGGCCTGGGTTTGTTATGGATATGGTAGGGCGACCTCCGTGCCCGCCTTCATCCCGGCGGCCAGGGACGGCCGCCCCACCAGGGGCTAAAGGCTCACAGCTTCTTTAGCCGGTGTTGCCGGCGGCGCTGGGCCTTGGGCAGGCGCCGGGCCGGGCCTTTTTTGGGGGAGCGGGTCCCGGCATCGTCGGACTCCTCAGCGGCCTCGCCCTCCTGGGCCAGCAGATGCAGCCTTTCGAACTGGCCGGCCGCGATCCAGGCGGCCCCCACTCCCTGGGCCCAGTCCTGGATCTCCCGGTCGGAGGTGACCACCACGGCCCGTTGCCTATCTGCCGCCAGCAGGCGCTTGATGACCTCGTCGGCCTTTTCGCCCAGGCGGGAATAGATGATCAACATCCCCTGGCGCCGGTCCCGGGTCTCATTGGGTGCGCCCCCCAGCCAGCCATCGAAAACCACGGTGATCTTATGGTGGTGGCGCTCCCGGTAGGCCGCCAGCCGCGCCAGCAGCGCCGTTCGGCCTGCTTCCAGCTCCCGAGCGTCCAGAAGTTGCAGTTCAAGCGACTGGCGAATCACGTTATAACCGTCAATAATAAGATGAATTGTCATATAATATTATGAGAGTTCATTAAAAATGGCTGGCAACTTAAACTTTTCTTGCAAAAGTATATTATCCTTGCTATAGTACTGTTCGGTTACGTTATAGGTTATAACTCGGGGGAGGAAGAAAAAAATGCGTAACTGGCGCTATGTTTTGCTCATTTTGCCGCTGCTGGCGCTGACGGCGGGATGCGCCGGAGCCCCGGCCCAGCCCAACACCGGCGCGGCCCTGGACCAAGCGGCGCCGGAATACACGCCGCAGCAAACCAACCTGACACCGGAACAAAGGGATATTGCCGACCTGCTGTCTAAGAATGGCTACAACGGTAACGGCGGCAAACCCACGGTAATCGTGGTTCATAAGCTCAGCCGCAAACTTACTTTCTATCAGGGGTTAACCCCGCTCAAAACCTATTCAGTCGTCTTAGGTAACGATCCCTACAACGACAAGTTGTGCCAGGGTGATACTTGCACCCCCGAAGGCGTTTATCGCATCCGGGCCAAATATCCCCACAGCAGATGGGATGCCTTTATTTGGCTGGACTATCCCAACACCCAAAACTGGCTGAAGTTCGCCCAGGCCAAGAAGACCGGGCGTCTGCCCCCCGATGCCGATATCGGCGGCCAGGTGGGCATCCACGGTACCGAAGACCCGACCAGAAACCAGAGCGGGGTCAATTGGACCAAAGGCTGCGTCTCTTTACAGAACCGTGACCTGGAAGAGATATATCCATTGGTGGACGAAAGGACCCTGGTGGTCATCAAGAAACAATAGCTCCGCCCCGGCGCCGAGGGGGTAGGAGTGTGTCACGATTCTCCAGAGGGGCGGGCTCCCCGCCCCTCCTCTCTGGGGGGAAAGCCTGCCAGGCGTAACCTGGGGCCAGCGGCAAAGCCGGCGGCCCCATTTTATTTGAACCGCACTTGAGAATAATTAAGTTTGTTCTGGGGTGGACCTGGTTGTCCGCCTCTTAGGGTTGCATCCCACTCGGGTGCCCCGCTATCGATAGCCGACCAAGTTCCGGTGGGGGCGACAGCCCCGCGGCCACCGCCCTCAACCAGGATTAAGTAGGCCGGTGAGGAGCTATTTAGGAATCTCCACCGTCAGGTACAGGGTGCGCCCCTGGCGCTTAATCAGGAACCGGCCGGTTGACTCCTTTTTCAGCTTCCCCGCGATAGCCTGGAAGTCTTTGGCAGTGTTGATTACCTGGCCATCGATCTCCAGCAGGATATCCCCCGGCCTGATACCTGCGTCGGCCGCAGCGCTGCCCTGCTCCACTCCCACCACCAGGGCGCCTTTGGTGTCCCGGAGGCGGAAGCGCTTGGCCAGGTTGGGATCGATATTCTTCACCATCAGGCCCAGGGGAGTCTCTTCGCCGCCTCCTTCTTCTTTAGCCTGCGCCGCCTGCTTCTCTTCGGTGAGTTCAGAGATGGTCAGGGCGAAGCTCTTCTCCTTGCCTTCCCGCAAAATCTTGACGTTGGCCTTGGCCCCCGGAACTGTGTCCGCCACCAGGCGGGGCAGTTCATTCATTTCGTGGATGGGATGGCCGTTGAAGTCGATGATGATATCACCCCGCTGAATACCGGCCTTTTCCGCCGGCGAGCCGGGATTGACCTCCGCCACCAGGGCCCCCATGGGTTCGGCCATGCCGAAGGACTTGGCCAGCTCCGGAGTGACCACCTGCACCTGGACCCCGAGCATGCCGCGGACCACCTTGCCCTTTTCCTTCAGCTGCGGGATCACCGACTGGGCCATGTTGCTGGGGGTGGCAAAGCCGATGCCCTGGCCACTGGCCAGAATGGCGGTATTGATGCCTACCACTTCGCCCTTGAGGTTGAGGAGAGGGCCGCCGCTATTGCCGGGGTTGATGGAGGCGTCGGTCTGGAGGAAGTTATCATAAGGACCGGCGCCGATGACCCGGCCCTTGGCGCTGATAATCCCCTGGGTGACGGTATGGCTCAGGCCGAAGGGATTACCCACCGCCATGACCCAATCGCCCACCCGCACGGCCTCGGAATCTCCCAGCTTCAGGAAAGGCAGGTCCGAAGGCGGGTCGGTGATGTGAATCAAGGCCAGATCGGTCTTGGGGTCCCGACCCTTGATGGTGGCCTTATAATCCTTGCCACCGATGAGCTTCACCGTGATTTTATCGGCGCCTTCCACTACGTGGTTGTTGGTAATGATATAGCCGGTGGGGTCAATAATAAAGCCGGAGCCCAGGCTGCGGGTCTTGAAGGTCTTGGGCATCTCCCCGAAGAATTTGTCAAAAAATTCCCGGAAGGGGTCTTCCTGGCCGAAGGGGGACTGCCCGCCGGGGCCGCCGGGGCTGCCCGGGTCGCCATGGCCCGGAGGCATCTGGCTGAAAAATTCCCTGGTCTTGTTTTTTACGACTTTTTCAGTGCTGATATTGACCACCGCACCGCTGGTCCTCTGGGCCAGTTCGGCAAAGGTGTCGCTGGTAATGGCCTGCTGGGCCTGGCCCGCACCGGGAGCGAACGCCCCGAACGCCAGGAACAGAGTAACCGACATCAACACCAGACTAATGGTTAGACTTCTTTTCTTCATCCTTCTTCTCCTCTTTTTTGGCACTGGTTGCATCGAAGGTCAGGGATGGCATGGCCGCCTTCTTGCCCACCACCACCAGCAAATATTTATCGGGGTGTAGATACTTTTCCGCTACTTTTTGGATATCCGCCGGGGTCAGATGCTGGATCAGGTCCGGATATTTCCAGGGATAATCCAGCCCCAGCCCATAGATCTCCACATAGCTCAGGAGCCAGGCCCGCTTGCTCATGGAATCCATCTTCCGGGCAAAGCTGCCGATGAAGTAAGATTTGGCGTCTTCCAGTTCCTTGGGTTGCACCGGCTGGCTCATGATGAGCTTGAGCTGCTCCAGCACCTGCGTGACGGCCTCGGCGGCGCTGGGGTTCTTGGTCTCCAGGGCCACGGTGAAGGGCCCGGGTTCCAGCCCCGGGCTAAAGGAACTGCTGACGCTGTAGGCCAGGCCCCGGTTCTCCCGGATATCATCCAGGAGGCGGGAGGAAAAACCGCCGCCCCCCAGGATGTAGTTCATCACCTGGCAGGCGTAAAAATCCGGGTTCTGCCGATTAATGCCCAGGCTGCCCAAAATGATGTTGGCCTGACTGATGTCCTTGTCGATGACCACTACCTGGCGCTGCGACAGGGCCGGGATGGGCGGCAGCTTCAGGGCCGGAATGGGGGCCGCGGCCCAGGAACCGAAGGTCTTGCTCACCACCTGGCCGGCCTCAGCTTGGGTTAAATCCCCCACAAGGCTCAAAACGGCATTGTTGGGTCGGTAGTAAGTCCGGTGAAACTCCGCCAGGTCCTTGGGGGTGATGGCAGCCAGACCCTGGGGGGTGCCCCGCACCGGATGGCCGTAAGGGAAGTCGCCGTACAGGTCCTTGGCAAAGGTGCGCCCGGCCACCACCATGGGCTCATCCTGCTCGCTTTCCAGGGCGGCCTTGTACTGCGCCACCTTGCGCTGCACTTCCGGCAGGGAGAAGGTGGGATTCAACAGGACGTCCTTGAAGAGTTCCAGGCCGGCGTCCAGGTCCTTTTTCAAAATGACGAGGCTGATGGAGGCAAAGTCATCGCCCCCACCGGCCTTGAGGCGGGCCCCCATGAAATCCAGTTCCTGGGCGATCTGGGTGGCGTTGCGCCTCTTGGTGCCGCTCAAGAGCAGGGAAGCGGTGAGGTTGGCCAGTCCTTCCTTGCCTTTGGGATCCTGTAAGGTGCCCGCCTTGATGGTGAGTTCCAGGGTCACCAGGGGTAGTCCGGTCTGCTGAGAATAAAGCCACACCAAGTCGTTGGGCAGTTTCTCCCGCACTCCCAGAACCTGGTCGGCGGCCGCGGCCGGCCCGGGACACCACAGTGCGGTCAGCGCCCAGACCAAGAGCAGGCAGAGCCAGCGGCGTCCTGGCCTTGAAATCATTTTTTCGGAGCTAAGGGGCATAGAAAATTATCCTGAGCGAATATAGTACCTTCCCACTCCCACCCCAGCCCTCTTCCCCTTGGGGAAAGAGGGCGAATTGGGGGAACTTTCGAGACAACCTGGCACTAACCGTCAACCGAAAATCCAAAACTGCTTTAGCTGATTTCCCCGCCGGGGTGGAAGCGCTCCATCTTGGGTTTACCGGTCTTCACCGGCACCAGGATCCCCACGGTGCGGTTCATGGGCACCAGGTATTTTTGGGCCACCCGCCGGACGTCGGCGGCGCTCACCGCCAAAATCTTCGGAATGAACTCCTTCAGCAGGGTCCAACTGGCCACGGTTTCGGTGCGGCCCAGCAGCATGCCCCGGTAAAAAATGGAGTCCAGGGCCATGTAAAATGAGGCGGTGGTCTGATTCTTGGCCTTCAATATTTCCGCGTCGCTCACCAAATCCGTTTGCAGCTTCTTGATCTCGGCGTCCAGGGCCGCCTCCACCTGAGCCACGGTTTTGCCCGGCATGGGCTGCCCATAGAGCATGAAAAGGAAGGGATCGGTGGTATCCAGGTTGAAATCCGCCCCCACTTCCAGGGCCAGCTTCTGCTTGTAAACCAGGCTGTTATACAGCCGGGAGCTGCGTCCCTGGGACAGGATGCGGTTAAGCAGCTCGAGGGCATAGGCATCCGGCTCCCGCCAGTTGGGGGTATGATAGCTCATCAAGATGGAGGGGAACTGCGCCTCCCGGAGTACCTGCACTCGGCGTTCGCCATACTGCTGCGGCTCTTTGGCGGTAACCTTGGGGGGCTCAGGTCCGGCCGGCAATTCCCCGAAGGTGGCTTCGATCTCTTTTAAAGCCTCCTGGGGCTCGATGTCCCCCACCACCACCAGGGTGCAGTTGTTGGGCTGATAGTAGCGGTGGTAATGTTTTTGAAAGTCGTCTAAGGAGATGCTCTCGATGTCATGCAGCCAGCCGATCACCGGCCACTGGTAAGGATGGGCCTCGAAGGTGGCGGCCATGGCGGTTTCCTGCATGAAACTGCCCGGGTCGTCCTCGGTGCGCAGGCGCCGCTCTTCAATGACCACCTTTTTTTCAGTCTGGAAGCCCTCGTCATTGACGTTGATGCCCTTCATGCGGTCGGCTTCCATCTCCAGCCAGCGTTTGAGCTGATCCTTGGGGCCGGTTTCAAAATAGGCGGTATAGTCCCGGCCGGTAAAGGCGTTGTCCGAGCCCCCCACCCGCTGCACTTCCTTAGAGAAAAACTTGGGGCCGTATTTGGCGGTGCCTTTGAACATCAGGTGTTCGGTGAGATGCGAGAGGCCGGTCTTGCCCAGCCATTCGTTGCGAGACCCTACCCGGTACCAGAGCTGGACGGTGATAATGGGAGCCCGGCTCTCCTTGAGGAGAAGCACCTTCAGGCCGTTCTTCAACTGGTGCTCCACCACCTGGTCAAACAGGTTGGCGGTCTCTTGGGCCCGCAGGTCCTGCATCATTCCCAGGATGAGGCCAAGGGCCATGAGGGCGGTCATCAGGCGGAATCGCCAGGACGGGGTTGCGGCCCGGGGCCGGCGGCCGCCTCCATTACGACTGCTGGAAAATAAGATCATAGGGTATCTGTCTAGGTCTTTTTTTTTCGGTTTTAGTCCGCGACGGGCGGCCTCTTAAGTCAACCGCCCTTGCCCCTAAGGCAGGGAGAAGGGCGAAAACCAGGTTCCTTTAAACCATTAAAATATATTCTCCCCTGCAATAATTCAAGGGAAGAGCCGCAGTATTATTCTCCCGGATACGGGTCCGTAAATTTATCGTTCCGCCCGGCGGCCTGCCGAGGAGTCCAGAAAATCGAGGTGATCAGGGCCGCGGTCGACGCCCCGGCCAGATCCAGAGCCACGTCTAGGAGGCTACTACCCCGTGAAGGAAACAGGGCTTGATGCCCCTCGTCCAGGAGGGCCAGGCTAAGGCAGAGCCCCAGGGACCAGAGCAAGGCCCGCCCCGGTTGATAGCCCATTTGCCCCCGGAAGGCCCGGAACCACAAGAAATAGAGGAAAGCGTAATTGCCGAAATGGCCCAAGGTCTTGCGGAAATAGAAGTGTATCAGGTTAAACTGGTCCGGGCTCAGAGGCGGCAACCAGGACAGCAGCCATTTCAATATGCCAAAGGTATGTTGGGAAGATCCCAGGTCGCCGGATAGGCCCAAAACTACCCCGCACCAGGCCAGGGGCGGCAGCCAGTACCAGAAGAATTCTCTGCTTCTCAGGAATGATATGTTCAAGCTAAGCCTAACCTACTGAATCAAGGGGCGAGCTAAGGTCCGGCCAGGCCGATATCGACATGCGGCCGAAGGCCCTTAATTATAACAAGATTTGTGCTGATTCCCGGCGATTATTATTTAGACGCAGGCCTTTTCAGCCCAAAATCGCCTCCACGAAGGCTTCGGCGTCAAAGGGTCGCAGGTCCTCCATGGCTTCTCCGACCCCGATGTAGCGCAGAGGGATACCGGTCTCGTGGACCACCCCCAGGGCCACCCCGCCTTTGGCGGTGCCGTCCATTTTGGTGAGGACCAGGCCGGTAAGGCCGACGGCCTCGTGGAAGAGTCGGGCCTGGCTCAAGGCATTCTGGCCGGTGGTGGCGTCCAGCACCAGGAAAACCTCTTGGGGCGCGCCGGGAAGCTTTTTGGCCGCGGTCCGGTGGATCTTTTTGAGCTCCTCCATCAGGTTAACCTTGGTGTGGAGGCGGCCGGCGGTATCGACATAGACCGTGTCCACTCCCCGGGACTGGGCCGCGGCCAGACCGTCAAAGACCACCGCGGCGGGGTCGGCCCCGGTCTTTTGCTTGATGACCGCGGCGCCCACCCGCTCGCCCCAGATCTCCAGTTGCTCCACCGCCGCGGCCCGGAAGGTGTCGGCGGCTACCAACATCGGGGTCAGGCCCCGGGCCCGGTCTCGGTGGGCCAGCTTGGCGATGGTGGTGGTCTTGCCCACGCCATTGATCCCCACCACCAGCACTACCCAGGGCCGGGCCCTGATCTCCGGTGGCGGCGGTGCGGTAAGCAGGGCCACCATCTCCGCCTTCAGGACCGCCTTCAGCCGCTCCACGTCCGCAAGCTCCCGGCGCCGCAGCTTTTCGTGCAGGGCCTGGATCAGAGCCAGGGTCGTTTCTACCCCGATATCGGCAGTGATCAGTAATTCTTCCAACTCCTCCAGGAGGGCGGCGTCCACCTCTTTGCGTCCGGCAAACAGGCGGTCCAGACCGCCGGCCAGGGTCTCCCGGGTGCGGCTTAGCCGCTGCCGCAGGCGCAGGAACATGGACTGGCGGGGCTCCAAGTCCTCAGTCGGAGCCTCTTCCTCCTCCGGGGCCTCAATTTCAAGCTGGGGGAAATCCGGCGGCAAGATGTCCGGTTCAGGGCGGGGAGACCCCGCCCCTACAGGTTCTTCTTCAGGAACTCCTGCAGATGCCTCTTCAAGGGCCTCTTCAGCGGGGCGGGACTTGCGGAAACGGGCGAAAAAGCCCGGGCGTTCTCCCGGGGCCTCTTCCGGCGGGAGCTCTGGTGTCTCTGCGGCTAATTCCTGCGGCCCGGCGGGTTCTGCCTCGATCCGCTCTTGCTCCAGGACCTCCCCGGCCGCGGCCCGGCTTTCCTCCAGGGCCGCCTCACTTTCCGCCCGGGACATTTTCCGATCTTTATCTTTACGGCGGAACCAGCGGCCCATGGTTATTGTGTGGTGATCCGGGAGAAGTCGGCCATCTGCAAAAAGGTGCCGCTGATGCGGGCCAGCAGGCTCAAGCGGTTGCGGCGCAGCCGCTCGTCTTCGGCCATTACCATGACCTTATCGAAGAAGGTATCCACCGGACCCCGGAGCCGGGCCAGGGCCCGGCACATCTCCGAATAGTCCCGCTGCTCCAGGGCCGCGGCCACTTCCGACTCCATCACCAACGTGGCTTCAAAGAGCAGATTTTCTTCCGGGTATTCGAACAGCAACTCGTCCACGGCGCCGGCTTCGGCCCCCCGGGAGATGTTGATCACCCTTTTAAAGGCCACCGCCAGGGCGGGAAAATCCGGGCTCTGGCGAATCTCTTCCAGGGCCTGGACCTTGTCCATGGCATCCACCAAGTCCGGGGAGCCTGCGGCCAGCACCGCGGCCACCGTCTCCTGGTCAAAACCTTCCGCCTGCAGCAGGTTTTGTAGCCGGGTCTGGAAGAAGTCCAGCACTTCGAGGGCCGTCTCTTCCGGAGTACGGCTGAGCTTGTCTTTTAGCAGTTTTAGACTTAGCCAGACGGTTTCCGGCAGGTCCAGATGCAGGCCTTGGGCCCGGAGAATGCGAATGATGGCCAGGGCATGCCGCCGCAAGCCATAAGGATCGGCGGTGCCGGTGGGGCTCAGGCCCACCCCGAAGCAGCCGCAGATAGTGTCCAGCCGGTCGGCCAGGCCCACCAAGGCTCCGATGTGGTCTCCAGGGAGGATGTCGTCGGCGTGCCGCGGCAGGTAGTGGCTGAAAATGGCCGCGGCCACCTGCGGGTCCTCACCCGTGAGCAGGGAGTACTTCTCGCCCATAACCCCCTGAAGGCTGGGGAATTCTCCCACCATCTCCGTGGTGATGTCCGCCTTGGCTAAAGTTGCGGCCCGGTGCACCTTCGCCTCCTGCCCGGGCGCCAGCTTTCGGGCCAGGGAACCCGCCAGTTCCCGGAAGCGCTCCATCTTCTCGTAAGAAGTGCCGAGCCGGGAGTGGAACATCACCCCCTTCAGGGCGTCCACCCGGTTTTCCAGGGGAATTTTCGAGTCCACCTGGTAAAAATACATGGCGTCGCTGAGGCGGGCCCGCAGCACCCTTTCATGCCCCTGGCGCACCCGGTTGGGGTCCCGGGCGATGGTATTGTTCACCGCGATGAAGTGGGCCAGCAGCTTGCCGTCCTGGCCCCGCAGGGAGAAATAGCGCTGGTGCTCCCGCATGGAGGTGATGAGAACCTCATCGGGCAATTGCAGGAATTTTTGGTCAAAGCTGCCCACCACCACGGAGGGATATTCCACCAGGAAGGTATTCTCCTCCATGAGTCCCGGATTGGGCACTACTTCGCCGCCCACCCCGGCTGCGGCTGCGGCCAGCTCTTTTTCCAGGTGCGCCCGGCGGGCTGCCGGGTCCACCAGGACGTGGGCTTTTTGTAAGGCGGCAACATACGAAGCCGCGTTCTGGACCTCAATGGCCTGGGGCGCCAGAAACCGGTGGCCGAAGGTGGTCGGCCCGCTGGCCACGTCCGCCAGGGGAAAGGGCACCACCTTGCCGGCAAACAGGGCCAGAATCCAGTGGATGGGACGGGCAAAGGTGACGTGCAGGTCCCCCCAGCGCATGGACTTGGGGAAGCTCAAGGCCATGATGAAGTCCGGCAGGATCTCTTGCAGGCACTCGGGAGTAGGCCGGCCGGCGGCGCTCTTGCTCACCGACAGGTAGACTCCCCGGGGAGTGTCCAATTCCACCAGATCGGTCACCGCCACCCCCTGGGCCTTGGCAAACCCCAGAGCCGCCGGGGTGGGGTTCCCGTATTGATCGAAGGCTACCGCCTTGGGAGGGCCGATGATCTCCTGCACCGCCTCCGACTGGCCGGCCGCCAGGTCCCGGGCCACCAGGGCCAGACGCCGGGGCGTGCCCCAGGTGACGATCTCGCCGACGCTGATGCGGGCCTGCTCCAGCCTTTTGCGCAGGTTCTCCGCCATTTCGCTGAGCACCGGCGGCAGAAAACGGGCCGGAATCTCCTCCGTGCCGATCTCTAATAACAGTTCGCTTCCCATCGTGTCCCTCGTT
>JAPLJC010000121.1 GCA_026388765.1 Deltaproteobacteria bacterium | reverse complement strand
GGCAGGTAAACCGCCTAAGGTGGCCCTCACCGCCTGTATGCGCAAACTCCTGGTGATACTTAATGCCATGCTCAAAAATCGTACTTACTGGAACCCTCAGCTGCATCTGGCAGCTTGACAGAAAAGACAGTCGCTACATTTCTACTGCAAAAAAAACTAACAGGCTGGAAGCCTGCGCTACCAGGCGATGGGAGGAAGGACCTGAAACCGAAAACTGAAAACTGGAGTTCAAAATGATTCCTTACTGCAGCATTTGCTGGGACATCGATAAGATCAAACTGCTGGATCAGCGTAAGCTGCCCCAGGAAGAGATCTATCTGGAGATCCGGGATTATCACGAAGTGATTGAGGCCATCAAGACCCTGGCCATCCGGGGGGCGCCGGCCATCGGGGTGGCCGCGGCCATGGGCGCCGCCCTGGGGGCGTTGGAGATCAACACCGATGATCCTCGCGAGTTTCAAAGGCGGTTTTTGGATATCTGCCGGGAAATCGCCGCAGCCCGGCCCACCGCGATAAATCTCTTCTGGGCCCTGGACCGGGTCCAGCTCCTGGTCCAGGCTCATGCCGATGAGCCGGTGCCGGCCCTCAAGGATTACCTGGTGATCGAAGCCCAGGCCATGTTGAAGGAAGACGAGACCACCAACCGGCGTATGGGCCAGGCCGGCCAGGTGGTCATCAAGGAAGGCATGCAGGTCCTGACCCACTGCAACACCGGGGCCCTGGCCACCGGGGCCTACGGCACCGCCCTGGGGGTTTTGCGGGCCGCCTGGGAGGCCGGCAAGCGCTTTACCGTGTGGGTGGACGAGACCCGGCCACTGCTCCAGGGGGCGCGCCTCACCACCTGGGAATTGGGGAAATTGGGCATCCCCTATACCTTGATCCCGGATGGGGCGGCCGCCACTCTAATGCACCAGGGCCGGGTGAGCCTGGTGATCCTCGGGGCGGACCGCATCGCCGCCAACGGCGACACCGCCAACAAGATCGGCACTTACAGTGTGGCGGTCCTGGCCTATCACCACGGCATCCCGTTCTACGTAGCGGCGCCGCTGTCCACCGTCGATTTTGCCATTCATGACGGCAGCCAGATCCCGGTGGAGGAACGTTCCGGGGATGAAGTCACCCACCTGAGGGGTGAGCCGGTGGCCCCGGCCGGAGCGCAGGCCCTGAACCTGGCCTTTGACGTTACCCCCAACGAACTAATTTCCGGTATAATAACGGAAAAGGGGGTGTTGAAGCCGCCCTATATTTCCAGCCTGAAACCGTTTCGGTCGCCTCAGGAGTAAATTATGCGTAAATTGTCGTTCCTGACGATTCTCCTAGTCCTCAGCGTGGCGCTCCCGGCCTGGGCCGGCGGACCTTTCAACATCCGGCTGCCTGCCACCGCCAGCGGCCTCGACCCCCAGGCTGTGACCGTGATCGGCGCGCCGCAGCACCATATGACCAAAAAGGGTGAGGATCTTCTGGACGTGGCC
Organism: Deltaproteobacteria bacterium; assembly: GCA_026388765.1. Classification (GTDB taxonomy): domain Bacteria; phylum Desulfobacterota; class Desulfobaccia; order Desulfobaccales; family 0-14-0-80-60-11; genus JAPLJC01. Next base: position 46,708 of record JAPLJC010000121.1, on the reverse strand, counting down.
CGGCACTATGACCTGGGCTGGACGGAAATCGGCGCCATGTATCGCCAATGGGACCCGTGGCTGCCGCCGCCGAACACCAATATCCTCATCCCCACCAGGTGGATCGTCCCCACCGGTCGCGACGCCCAGATCGTGGTCAACACCGGGGAGATGCGGCTCTATTATTTCGTCAATAACGGCACCCAGGTCTATACCTATCCCATCGGCATGGGGGTCCTGGACTACAAAACCCCCACCGGCAAATTTTCCGTGAATCAAAAGAAGGTGAATCCGGACTGGCATATCCCCAAGCAATTGCAGAAAAAGTACGAAATGGCAGTGATGCCCGCCGGGCCGGATAACCCCATGGGGGCCTTTAAACTGGGGCTGAACTGGGGCGACTACGGGATTCACGGCTGCAATCTGCCGTGGGCGGTGGGCCGCCTGGTGAGCCACGGCTGCACGCGCCTCTATCCCGAAGACATCAAAAAGCTCTTCGCCATGGTGCCCATGGGGACCAAGGTCGAGTATATCTATGAGCCGGCCAAGATCGGCTTCCAAAATGGCCGCGTCTTCCTGTCGGTGCACGACGACGTCTATTTCAAGATCCGCTCCATGCTGCTGCACGTGATGAGCCTGATCGAACAGAAGGGCCTGACGGGTCAGGTGGATATGCGCAAGGTGCTGCAGGTGGTGGAAGAGCAGACCGGCATGCCCATGGATATCAGCCGGGGGGCGGGGGACGGCGGGGGTCTGAGCCTGAGCCAGCAGAGCTATTGAGCCTGGCTTAAGAGCCGAATGCCCCAGGGGTGGTTAATGAACCGCCCCTTTTTTTTTGGTGATTCCGGCGTAAGCAGGCGCTCCTGAAAAAAAGGCTACCAGTCCTCAGTTATTAGCGGTTAGCAAAGGCCGGGGGTTGGCGCAGCCGGGCAAGGTTAAGGCAGTCCCGGCCACCATAGCTTAAGCGGACAGTTGCAGGCGGAAGCTTGAAGAGGGCGGGGTAAGGGGGCGGTCGCCGGCGGGAGATAATCTCCCGAGTTATCCGGGACCCTCGGGAGTAAGAGGGGGCAATCCCGGGGGACGTCGCTGGTTGCGACAGCCCCGAAAAGACAGAAGGTGTGGTGGGCTCGAGGCCCAATCCACACCCTCTTCTTAAAACCAGGGTTTAAACCCTAAATGACTACTGGATAAATTAACTTGCTTTTTTGGCTTTTTTGGCTTTCTTGGCCCTTTTGGCCTTTTTGCCTTTGTGAGCCTTCATCGTTCCAACCTTGGCACAGCACTTTTCTGCCGCGTCTTCGGCCCTAGCGGCGGCCGCTTCAGCCTTGTTGGCTGCGGCGGAAGCGCGAGGCACTGGGACTTTGGCATCCAGTGCGGCCGCTTCAGCCTTTACTACCGACGCGGCTGCCCGATCTGCAGAAGCCTTAGCTTGCTCCATGTACATCTTGCACTGATCATAGTACTTTTGGCAGCAGCCAGCACCTCCCAGCACCAGGGCAAAGACCGCGAGGAGAGCCAAGGCATAGCCTTTTCTCATTGCCTTCCTCATCGATTACCCCCTTTCGGAGAGAATTTTTCACTCTCCATTAGCTGATCAACCCTTGGTGCTACTTCCGCATCTTCTTCATCAGGCAGGCCTCAGCCTTTGCAGCTGCAGCCTCAGCCCGATCAGCCGCTGCCTCAGCCTTGTCAGCTGAAGCTTTCGCGTCTGCCGCCGCCATTTCGGCGTTCCGTGCCGCGGTGTCTGCCTTCGCAGCCGAGGCCGCCGCCTGATCGGCGTACATCTTGGCCTGGTCTACGTCTTTCTTGCAGGCGTCGCAGCAGCCTCCCACCATGACGACAACAAACGCCATGATGATGGCCAAAGCAAAACCCTTCCTTACCAAAGCTTTCCTCATCATCTATCCCCCCTTCTCAAAGAGATGGTTAAAGGTTAAAGATGCGCCCATTTAATAACAGCGGGCCGAAAATATCAAGAAAAATTATGGCCTCGGGAGAACTTTTTTTTCGGCCAGCCCTTCCCGGCGCACATAACTCCTTGATTTCAGTTAAATATAAGTATGATGGCAAAAATATCAAGGGAAATATGCACCACTGATGAATTTATTTTCTTACCGCGATGGGGTTAATAAGCATAACATATTGGTATTTATAATAAAGTTAATCATCTGCCTGTTTTTGAAAAGGAGACATTTCCCCCCAGTTTTTGCCGACCCGCAGGTCCACGGCCAGGGGCACCTTCAAGGTGACCACCCCCTGCATGATCCGGCGGACCACTTTTGCGGTGGCTGCCAGTTCCGGCTCCGGCACCTCGAAGAGAAGTTCATCATGGATCTGCAGCAGCATTTTAGCGGCCAGGCCCGCGGCCGTTAAGGCGGTCTCCACCTCCAGCATGGCCTTTTTGATGATGTCCGCCGCGGTACCCTGGAGGGGGGTGTTGATGGCGGCGCGCTCCGCCTCCTGGCGCAGGATGCGGTTCGGGCTCTTTAAGTTGGGAGTGCGCCGCCGCCGCCCCAGCAAGGTGGTGACCCAGCCATGCTCCTGGGCCGTCTTCAGGGTTTCGTCCAGATACGCCTTGACCCGGGTATGGCGGGCGAAATAGCGTTGGATGAAGTCGCTGGCCACCCGGTTGGGAACCCCCATCTGTTTGGCCAGGCCGAAGGCGCTGATGCCGTAGATGACGCCGAAGTTGACCACCTTGGCCTGGCGCCGCATCTCGGAGGTCACCAGCTCCGGATGAATGTCGAAGACCTCCGCCGCGGTCTGCCGGTGGATGTCGATATCCTCCCGAAAGGCCTTGAGGAGCACCGGGTCTTCGGAAAAGTGGGCCAGGATCCGGAGCTCCATCTGGGAGTAATCCGCTCCCAGAAAGACGTGGCCGGGGGCCGGAATAAAGGCCTGGCGCACCTGCCCCCCCAGGTCCCCCCGCACCGGGATGTTTTGCAGATTGGGGTCCCGGCTGGAGAGACGCCCGGTGGCGGCCACCGACTGCAGGAAGGTGGTGTGGATGCAGCCGGTGGCGGGGTTAACCAGCTTCAGGAGGGCGTCTACGTATGTGGACTTGAGTTTGCCCATGGTGCGGTATTCCAGGATCTTGGCCGGCAGCGGGTGGGCGGCGGCCAGGTTCTGGAGCACTTCGACGTCGGTGGACAGGGCCTTGCCTTTGGTCTTCTTCTGGGGAGTAAGGTTAAGTTTTTCGAAGAGAATCCGCCCTAATTGCTGCGGCGAATTGATGAGGAACTCTTCTCCGGCCAGGTGATATATCTCCCCTTCCAGGCGGTGCAGGGCCTCTTCCAGGTCCTGGCCGAAGCGGCGGAGAAAATCCTGGTCCAGACGGATGCCCCGGGCCTCCATCCGAGCCAGGACGGCCAGCAAGGGCAGTTCCAGGTGGGCATAGAGATCCCAGAGGGCCTCCTGTTCCAGTTCGCCCTTCAGGATCGGCCAGAGATTCAGGGCGGCCTCGGCCCGGGAAGCGCCGTAGACGCAGCCCAAATCCGGGGGCAGATCCGCCACTCCCAGGGGGCGTCCGGCCAGTTCCCGGGGTCCGGCCAGGTTGAGCCCCAGATAATGCAGGGCGACGTTCTCCAGGTTTTGCTCATAACGGGCCGGGTCCAGCAGGTAGGAGGCCAGGAGGATGTCGCCGGCGAGGCCGGCGGGCTCCCGGCCAGAAAGGCCGGCGATCAAGCTGGCCGCCTTCAGGTCGGCCCCTACTTTCTGCACCGCCGGGTCAGACCACAAGGGCCCCAGAACCTGCCAAAAGGCCGCCGCCGTCAATTCCGGGCCAAAGGGGACATAGGCTGCCGCCCCGGCCTGCCAGGCCAGGGCGGCCCCGGCCAGGGGCGCCATGACCGGGTGTTGCTCCCCCTGCAAGTAAAAGAGGCTCAAGGTCCCGGCGGTCCGGATCTCGGCGGCCAGCCGCTCCAGCTCTTCCCGGTCGCGGACCAGCAGGCAGGTTTCGGGGGGCCGGGTGTCGAACCCCAATTCCTTGACCAATTGATTGAATTCCAGTTCCACAAACAGACGCCGTAGGCCTTCCCGGTCGGGAGGGCCGGGCTGGAGGGCCTCCAGGTCCACCGTGAGCGGCACCCGGCGCTCCAGCACGGTGAGGCGGCGGCTCAGGCGAGCCTGGTCGGCATATTCGCTCAGGCGGCTCTTCAGGGCCTTTTCCTTGACTTCGTCCAGGTGGGCCAGGAGGTTTTCCAGGCTGTGGAAGCGGGCGATTAGTTTCAGGGCGGTTTTTTCGCCGATCCCCGGCACCCCGGGGATGTTGTCGCTGGCGTCCCCGGCCAGGGCCCGCACTTCGACGAGCTCCTCCGGGGTGAGGCCATACTTCTCCCGAATGGCCCCCGGGTCGTAGCGCACCTCCTTCATGGGGTCCCACAGGTCCACCCCCTCCTGGACCAGGGGCAGGAGGTCCTTGTCGCCGGTGATGATCTCCACCCGGAAGCCCCGGGCCCGGGCCTGATGCACCAGGGTGCAGATGAGGTCGTCGGCTTCGAAACCCTCCTGCCGCAGGGCCGGCAGCCGGAAGCCGTCGATGATCTTCTGGATATAAGGGAGCTGCATGACCAGCTCTTCGGGCATGGGGGGCCGGTGGGCCTTATAGGCGGGAAAGTCGCGGTGCCGCTGGGTGGGCCCCTTGGAGTCGAAGACCAGGGCCAGGTAATGGGGCTGCCGCTCCTTGATGACCTTGAGGAGCATCTTGGTCACCCCGTAGGCGGCGTTGGTGGGAAAACCTTTGGAGGTGGCCAGTCCCCGAATGGCGTGGAAGGCCCGGTAAAAATAGGAACTGATGTCGATGAGATAGAGTATCCGGGGTTCTTCGGCCATGGTCGACCTCCGGTTTAACTTATAATCCGGCCGGCCCATCTTTGTCAATGCGAGAGGTTGGGGAGAGCTGGCGCGGCAAGCTTGAGCCTGAAGGTCGGGCCGGAGGCGCGGCTATCAAAAGGGGATTAAACTGTGGGGGCGAACCCAAGGTTCGCCCCTCCGGAAAAAATCCTGCGCGGGCGAATTGGTATCAGGCGTATCCTCCTCTAAATGAAAGGGCGCGCTAGAAAAGCAGAGGGGCGGGTTTAAAACCCGCCCCCGGCAAAGCTATGGCGTGATTCATTGAGGAGGAAGGTTTGATTCATCTAAGAGCAAGAGCATCTGGGGCGCAGGATTTACCCTGCTGGGCAGCCAAAGTCCAAGCTTGTAAGGGTCCACCACGTTGGCATTGTCGATACCGTTATGGCGCACCTCGAAGTGCAGGTGATCAGCAATGGTCTTGCCGATGATTTGCCCCTGGGTCACCTGGGCAAAACCGTTTAGGCTGATCTGCGCCAGGATGGCGGGGTTCAACGGGGCATAGAGATACCAGGAGAACCAGCCGTTTTGATGGTCGATGAAGGAACTGTGATAATAGTCGTAATCCCCGCCGTTGACGGGATCGACGTGGTTGGGACCGACTAGGTAAAGCTTGCCGTCGGCGGTGGCCAACACCGGGGTGCCCTCGGGCACCTGGTAGTTGTAACCGGGATTGCCGGCATAGGAAAGCCACGGGCCGGTGACGTAGTTGAGCGGACGTACCCCCGCGCCGGAGGGAGGGAAGAAGCCGGTGCCGCCGCTGTTTTTGTAAGCCGGCCAGTATAGGCCGTAGGGATCCAGATACATAACCCCGAATTGCTTTTCTCCGTTTTCACCGTTAAATGCCGTGATCGTGTCGCCGGGGACGTAAAATTGAATGGGGGTCCGATCAAGCACGGAGTTGTCCATCACCGCGCTCACCGGGGCGTTGAAGGGGGTATAGCGCGGCAAGGGAAAGACCAGCCCAATAACCGGCCGCTCAACCTGAATATTATCTTGTTCGGTAGCCATCGTCCCCCCATCTACCAGGACGGGGATGGGAAAACTATAAGAACCGGGGGAGACTGCGGTAAAAGTCACGCTAAAGTTAAAGATGCGATCGATGCTGCGGTCAAATTCGCCCGTAATCGACGGTGGGGCAATGGTGACCGCAAGGCCGGTCGGCACCGACGCCGTGCCTAGACTGACGTTGCTGTAAGTGGCAAAAGAGGAGATAATGGCACTCTTGATAACATCGACAATCGTAGTGGGGTCTATGCCGATATAATATTGGCCACCGGTGGCGTTGGCAATCCTTGTGGCCTGACCTAACTCATCCAATTGGCCCAAATCGAGGGCCAAGACCTTGATGGTTTGGGCTATCAGGGCAGCAGTGGCTTGCGCCTCGGTAACTCCGGGGGATGGTCCGGCGGGGTCATGGCTCCAGGCATCCCCGAACCAGATGAGGATGCGGGTGGAACCAGGGCGCCAGGAAGTGGTATTGGCCGCTTCATAAAGTCCATAGATGTCGGCCTCGGGAGTATCCCCACCGCCGCCTGCCACCCAGGCGTTTATCCCGGTTTGAACCTCAGCAGTAACCTTAGTGATGTCCTGGTTCAGCCGATAAACAAAAGGGTCGCCCACGTCCTTATACTCACCCACGCCGTAGGCCACATCTCCCAGTCCGGAGGTGGCTGCCATAATGGCGGCAGCTCCGTCTCTAACGCTTTGAATCGCGCCGCCCATGCTGCCGGTGGTGTCGGCGAGGAAAAAGACGTCAACCTTGGCGGAAGTGGGGGTGCCCGCGGTGATGGTTACGGTTTTGGCAATGGTGACGCTGTGTCCCACCGTCAAAGTGGTGGAGTAAGTCGGTGGCACCACATTATCGGCCAGGGCATTTACTGGGGAAAGCAGAAATAAATAGGCAAAAAGCGCCGGGCCCGTCAGAGCCAGGAGAAAAAACACAACCGCCAAAGAGGCGCCGTAAATTTTTGAAGCCAGGCTTTTCATCCTATCCTCCTGGTATCACAAGGTTAATCAGATGTCGGGTGCCGAAACTCGTGACGGCTTGCGCCACCTTGCGTTGCGCCTGTCTGCCTCCCAAATTCGCCGGTCGTCAAGGTCGTCAAGTAGGGGAAGTGAGCGACCGAAATCGGAATGTCCAGATGTTTTTCATTATAACCTTAAAAAGGTACAAAAGGGACAAGGATTTAATGAGGAAAAATCATAATCATGACTCAATTTCCTGGTCCCCTCTCTTCCCTTGCTCGTCTCATTCGTCCAGGGTCCGGATCACCGCGGTGGGTGGGGAGGCCCAGGAGGAGTCGGTGGTGGTGGCGGCGGCGGCGGTGGCGGCGGCGGCTCTAGTTTGGGCGGAGTATAGATCACGGAAGCTACAGTGGCAGCGGGGGCCGTGCCTAAGGAGGAGGTAAGCCCAACGGGTTGGGTGGAGGTGGCGATTGTGCCGGAATTGTCGACTAAGCTGTTGCCAGCGCCGCTGCTACCCCCTGAAGACCCTCCGGTACCAGACGGTCCCACCATGTTGCCGGCGACGGTGTGTCCAGCCACCGGCCGCTGGCTGAAGGCCCCACCGAGCTGGCGCATAAACATCTGCCGGTCTTGATCCGTAATAGTATAGGGCAAGGTGGGGGGGAATCCCCGGGCCACCGTAGTGCCTTGCATATCGCTCAAATCCACGTAGCCTTTATCAAACGAGATGGCGACCTTGGCAGCCTTCCTAAACAAGTCGCCACTCACCTCCGGGAAGATGTTGCGCACCCGAGTCAGTCCCTGGAAATTCAGAAAGGTGGAATCGTTGGGGCTCAGGCGCACGCCCACCTCGGTGCCGCGCACTCCCAGGACCGCGGTATGGGTCTGGATGATGAAATCCGGCTTTTCCGTCTTGTAGAGCTTGCTTACCACCGTCAGGACCATGCCCTGAAAAAGCTTGACCACCGCGTTGCGCTTCCCCTGGTTGGCGTCGAACATATACTCTTCCAGTTCGAGGCGGGTCTCCGGGGAGATGGTCATCACGGTATTGTCGCTGAAGGTGATCTGGGCCTTGGATAATGACTTGGTGCGGAGCACATCCCCCGGCGACACCGTATCTTCCAGCTTCGCCGCCACGCTTGGGAGTTGCCCGCCCTTCAGCAGGTCCACCCGCCCCTCCACCATAGTGAGCCGACCCGCCACTTCGGCGTGGGCGGCAACCACCAACCCCAAAATCAAAATCAGAATTGCGGCCACCAGAGAGCTACAGGTCTTCATACCCATCTCCTCACGTTGCCAACCGCGGTCAAGAGAGCAAATCCAGAGCGGTTAAGGTAAAAAAAATTATGGATGGTATTCAGTATCGCAAATATTTACCCATTTAGCCACATCTTTAAAATTTCGGGTCCGGTTCGATAACCTTATTACCTGGGAAACGCCGAACCCCATTTATTTGCGGAAGTCTAAGGCCTGCCTGACTTTTTGAGCTGATTAGCAGGTTGGCGGTATTTTTCAATAGCGGTAACCTATCTGGCAGCCGACGATGTGGCGGGAATAGGTGTAGAGGGCGGTGTTGGAATTGTCCCGGGTAAAGAAGTAGTGGACGTTGAAGTCAAAGCCTTTGGGCAACTGGTAGGTGAACTGCAAGCCGGTGACGAGGATCTTGTCGAAGCGCTTGTTTTCGAGGCCGGCCCCGTTGAAGAACAGGTGTTCATAGGGTTGCACGGACAGATCCACAAAGGCGTTGGCCTTCAATTTATCGGTGATGGGATAAAGGGCGGCGAGGAGCAGGCGGTAGCTGTCGCTGTCCCAGTTGCTGCCGGTGGTGGCATCGTGATCAAAACTGAGACGGGCCTGGAGATAGCCCTTCTGGTTCTGGATAAAATAGTAGGCGCCCAGACTGCCGCCGACGTCTTTGCCGGAACGGTCGTCCTGTGCGAAGCTGAGGGGAGTCCAGTAGTATCTCCGGGCAAACCGGGCCGTCGTTTCCACCCCGACGTTTTCAGTAAACAGGTGCAGCCAGGTGGGATTGGCGAGAAAGCCGGTAAAGTACTTGTCCGAGGCGACGTCCACATAGTTGTAGCTTGCAGGCAGCCAGACACGGCCGGATTTGTAAGTATAAGTGGGAATAGCTCCCACGTAATGGCTCATGATGTCGAAGGTGCCAAGGGTCGGATGGAAGTTCTGGAAATAAGAATATTGCGTCAGAAGACTGAAAGGCCCTTGGGCATGTAAGTTGTATTCAAAAGTAGCGGATTGGGCGAAGACCGCGTCCCCGTGGCCGGAAACCTGGGTGGCAGCCCCGGCGCCTCCCGGTTGCAGGGTGACGTTGGAATCGTAATCAAAGCCCGCGGTGACCGTGGCGCGGAAGGGTTTGATTTCATCGAGGCGTTTTTCCAGGATCCCCATATAGCGATTGGCGAAATCCGCGGTCTGGGACTGGGTGTTGATGGAGATGGCCTCTTCCATGGTCTTGCGGGCTTCCTTCAGGCGGTTCAGGGCCGCCAGGGCCAGGCTGGCCTGGAACTTGGCTTCCTGGGCCAGCCGGGGATCTTCCTGAGCCTTGCGGAAATAATCCAGTGCCTCGTTGTATCTCCCTTCCTTAGTCTCAATCATGCCCCTGAGGAAGGCCACCTGACCCGGCTCAAAGCCTGAGGCTTCGAGGGACTGCAAGATGGGCAGGGCCTCCTTGGGTCGATCCAGGGCCAGCAGGGTGTCGGCCAGCATGAGCTGGGCCGGGGACAGGTTCGGATTCAGGCGCAGGGTTTCTTCCAAGTATTCCTTGGCCTTGGGGTAATTGAGCATTTGCCGGTAGGTCTGAGCCAACAGGAAGGCCTTTTCCGGGGTGTGGGTTCCTTTCTGCCAGGCCTCGGTCAGTCCCGCCAGGGCTTCGTCGTAATTTTCCTGTTGCAGGTCTTTGGCCGCCTTCTGCACCAGGACATCATCGTAGGGGCTGATTGCCTGGGCTGGGGTGCTCAGGAGGACGGCCCCCAGCAGCGCCAATACCAATATCAAGTTCTTTGTAATTGCCTTAATCCCCACGTTAATTCCCCGAAATTATGAATTTGAACTCTCCCTTATGGGGCTAAACCTTAGCACAATGCCAAAAAATGTTAAAAGTATTTTTATTGTGAAATAAAAATATTTCCAGATTCAACCTTGCCGGTTACCGGTCGGATGATTAAAAAATTTACTTGGCCATCAATTCTAAAAGAATGCTATAGGTATTAGCACTCCATTCGGATTTGAGGTGCCCCATGCCTGAAGAGAGCAAAGGCGCCCCGGCGGCCCGCGACAAATTCCACCGGGAACTGGGAGACCTGAAGGCCAGGCTGCTGGAGCTGGCCCAGGCGGCGGAGCGCGCCATCGAGCGCAGCATCACCGCGCTGTTGCACCGGGACCCGGATCTGGCCCGCCAGGTCATCACCGGGGACAAGGCGGTCAACGAGCTGGAAGAGGCCATCGACAGCGAATGCGTGCGCCTGATCGCCTTGTTCCAGCCGGTGGCCATCGATCTCAGGGTGCTGATGGCGGTGGATCACATCAGCGCCGAGTTGGAACGTATCGGTGACTCAGCCACCAACATCGCCGAAGAAGTCCTGAATCTCCGGCAGCTACCGGCCAAACCGGTCCATTTCGACCTGCCCCGCATGGCTGAGGACGTCCGGCAAATGGTCCGCCGGAGCTTGCAGGCCTTTCTCGCCCAGGATACCCGCCTGGCCCGGGAAATCTGCCAAGAGGATGATGAAGTGGACGCCCTGGACCGGGCCATCATCGAGAATTTGCTGGTGGAGATGACCGGTGACCCCACTGCCATCCCGGCGGGGCTGAGCCAGATCAACATCGTGCGCAACCTCGAGCGGGTGGGCGACCACGCCACCAACATCGCCGAACAGGTGGTCTTCATGGTGGAGGGGGAAAGCATCCGGCATCGCTGCCAGGGATAAAAGGATGGGGTAAAAGGGGAAAGGGCGAAGAGGGAAAAGCGTAAGGTGCGTTCCCCGCGCCAATAGTGATGAAAAGTGATAGGGCGGGCTTCTGGCCCGCCGCCTCGGGACCACGCGCCGGAAAGCTGCCGCCAATAAGTCTTTTCCAGGCTGAATCAGTTCCCTGGGACCAAGAGAAGGAGCCACTGATGCTGAATTATTTTATTTTCGCCCTGGTTTCCCTGGCGGCCGGCCTCATTTGTCTCTTCCTTTCCCGGAGCAAACAATACTATGCCAAGCTGGAAAAATCCTATGGTCAAGCCGCGGCCCAGAAGATGTCCCGAAGTTTGAAAATATGGGGATATTTTCTAATCACCGCCTCCGGTCTCTTAATCCTGGCCTTATGGTTCGAAGGCACTCGGTAAAAGGTTCCGTAGGGTGCGTCCGACGCACCATTCTTCTCTTTGGGTCCCGCCCGCACCGCAATTTTAAGGAAGGAACCTCTTCCGCAAAATCATGGCCATATTAGACTTACCCGAACGGAAAATGAACCTGAAGGTTCTGCTGGTGCTGTCCTTCGGCCACCTGGTCACCGATATCTATCAGGGGGCGCTGCCGGCCCTGCTGCCCTTCTTAAAGACCAGGCTGTCGCTGTCTTATGCCCTGGCCGGGGCCATTCTGATGGCCGCCACTTTTGCTTCGTCCATCATGCAGCCGGTTTTCGGCTATTTCTCCGACAAGAGAGAGAAAGTGCTCCTGCTGCCCCTGGGCTGCCTCGCCGCCGGGGTAGGCCTGTCGCTGTTGTCCGCCCCGAACCGTTACGGCTTCGTGCTCATGCTGGTAATGATCAGCGGGCTCGGGGTGGCGGCCTATCATCCGGAAGGTTATAAAACGGCGCACTATTTCACCGGCAAAAACCTGGCCACCGGGATGTCGGTCTTCTCCGTCGGGGGGAACCTGGGCTTTGCCCTGGGGCCGATGATCGCCATTACCATCGTGACCCAACTCGGCTTCGAAGTTTTGCCGGTCATGGTGATCTTCTCCCTCTTGTTTTTGGCGTTGTTCCGGTTTCAATGGACTGCCATCCAGCGCGCCCACCGGGAGCGGCCCCAGGCCCGGGAAGAGGCGGCCGCGGCCGGCCGCAATGCCTATCTGCCGCTCTTTTTGACCATCGCCACGGTGGTCACGAGGTCGTGGACCCAAATGGGGCTCATGACTTTTATCCCGTTTTATTACATCGATTATCTTAAAGGGGACCCCATGTACTCCGGGAAACTGGTCTCCACCTTTCTTCTCGGGGGCGTGGCCGGGACCATCATCGGTTCCATCCTGGCCGACCGTTTTGGCCACAAGCCCTTTCTGGTTTGTTCCCTGGTGGCGGCCAGCGTCTTGACCCCGTTGATCCTGGCAGTCCGGGGACCCTGGTTGTTCGTGGTGCTCGCCGTGGTCGGCATGGCTCTCATCTCATCCTTTACCGTCACCATCGTCATGGCCCAGAGGCTCTTGCCAAGAAACCTGGGTATCGCCTCCGGTCTCATGGTAGGATTTGCCATCGGGGTCGGCGGCCTGGGCGTCACCCTGCTGGGAGTAGTCGCCGATAGCTTCGGCATTCCCATGGCTTTGAAAGCCATCATGATTCTGCCCGTAATCGGACTTGGCCTCAGCCTGGCGATCCGATATCCCCGGTAAATTCCCGGGGCGGGGGCCAGCCGGCAAAATGATGAGGCGATGCGTAGGCCGCCCCCTACGGAAAATCTTGCAACGAGTAACGATAATCGTTACAATATGATCAAAACTTTCTCCCAGCCATGGTTAGAAGAGTTCTGGCACAATGGCAAGCATAAGCGGGTGCCTTCGGAGCTTGAAGCCCGCCTGCTGCGGAAGATGGATATGGTTAATCGGGCCGAGGCCCTCAAAGACTTAAAAGCGCCCCCCTCCAACCACCTTCATGCTTTGCATGGCGACCGGGAGGGACAATGGGCCATTGCAGTCAGCGGAGCCTGGAGATTATGTTTTAGTTTTGCAGACGGCAAAGTTTTTGATCTGGAACTGGTGCAATATCATTAGATTGAGGAGAAAACATGCTACCCCGGAATCGGCGTCCCACCCCGCCGGGAGAAATCCTGCGGCATGAATTCTTAGAGCCTTTGGGGCTCAGCCAGAAAGCGCTGGCAGCGGCCCTGGGGATCACTCGCGTGCGTTTGAGCGAGATCTTGCGCGGCAAGCGGGGGATCACCCCTGACACCGCCTTTCGCCTGGCGAGGCTTTTCGAGACCACCCCGGAGTTCTGGCTCGGCCTGCAAACCGACCTCGACTTATGGGACACCTTGCAGATTCATGGTGAGGAATATCTAAAGATTAAGCCAGTGGAGACCGCGGCTTGAGAATGCCTGATAGGTGAAGTTGCCTTGTGAATATGAACAAGGCAGGCTAAAGCCTGCGGCTACATTCGCCCCCCGCAACCTGACCCTCTCCCCCGAGGGGAGAGGGAAGAATTTTGCAGGCCAGCTAAAATAACCCTTGAGCAAAGTGATATCAAAATGGGTTGGCGTCTCAGAGTTATTAGCACTCTCGCCAAGGTGTTGCTATTTGGGCAAAAATGCCTTATACTCTTGACAAATCCAGGTTAGATTATTAACTTTCATATTTGGTAATGGCCATGGAATTGGTAATGGAACTCTTAGGCGAGCGCGACACCCGGGTATTGAAAACCGTGGTGGCCCAGTATATTGTCACCGGCGAGCCGGTGGGTTCCCGGATGGTGGCCAAGATTTCCGGCCTCAACCTCTCTTCGGCCAGCATCCGCAACCTGATGATGGACCTGGAGGAGCGGGGTTACGTGCAACAGCCGCACACCTCCGCCGGGAGATTACCCACCCCCAAGGGGTTCCGCTATTATGTGGACCACATCCTGCCCGTCCAGGAGTTAGGGGCATCGGTGCAGCAGAAGATTCAGGCGGCTTTCTCGCCATCCTCCAGCGAACCCCAGGACCTGTTCCGCCAGGCTTCCCGGGTGCTCTCCGCGGTGAGCGGCCATCCGGCCCTGGTCTTGGCCCCCAGGCCCCAGGGGATGCGGCTGAAACACGTCCAGTTCATCGGCCTGAGCAGCGACGGGATCCTGACGATCCTGGTCTCCCAGGATGACCAGGTGCAGACCCGGTTCGTGCGGGGTGATGCGCGCTATTCCCAGGACCTGCTGGACCGGTTCAGCCACTATCTCAATGAGCTATGCCAGAACCTCACCCTGGGGGAGAGCCGGCAGAAGATCCTGGCCCAGATGGAGGAAGAAAAGAACCTTTTTGATCAGATGATTTCCCAGGCCTTGAGTCTCAGCCGTCAGGCGCTCCAGAGCGACGAGCGGGACGAGGAAGAAGAGCTCTACATCGAGGGCACCAGCCAGATCCTGGACTACCGGGAATTTGCCGAGGACGTGGCCAAGATGCGCACTATGTTCCAGGCCTTTGAAGAGAAACACCGGCTGATCACCCTGCTGGATCGAACCCTGGCGGCCCAGGGAGTGCAGATCATCATCAGCCCGAGCGAACACTTTCCCGAAATGCAGCTTTCCCTGGTGGCCTCGTCTTACGGCGCCTTGCACTCTCCCTTGGGTTGCCTGGGGATCATCGGCCCCATGCGCATGGATTATGCCCGGCTGGTTCCCATCGTGCGCTATACTGCCGCCATGGTCACCAACCTGCTCAATCAGCGGCAGAGTTGAGGCCCGCGCCCCGCTTGAGAAAAATTGCCGACCTCGTCTGGGGTCTCGGTTTTGGGGGAAGTTGAAGGAGACATGGATTTATGACTTCAGCCAGACACCATAAAGTGGAGCAACCGAAGGCCGCCGGCCCGGAGGATCCCCTAGCGCCCGAAGCCGCCGCAGCCCCGCGGCTGCCGGCCGATATGGCTCAATTGCAGCAACAGTTGGCAGAGAAGACCAAAGAAGCCCAGGAGAATTACGATCGCGCCCTGAGGCTCGCCGCGGAAATGGAAAACTTGAAGAAGCGGTTGGAGCGAGAGAAGGCCGATCTGTTGCAATTTGCCAACGAAAACCTGATCAAAGAGCTGCTGCCGGTGGTGGACAACCTGGAGCTGGCTCTGGACCACGGCCGTCAAGCGGGAACCGCGGCCCCCTTCCTGGAAGGGATTGACCTGGTGCACCAGGGCTTCTTGAAGGCCTTGGCCCGGTTTGGGGTAACCCCCATCGTGGCGGTGGGTCAACAATTCGACCCGAATTTTCACAACGCGGTGCTGCAGGAAATGGCGCCGGAAGTCCCAGATTGCACCGTGCTCAAGGAAATGCAAAAAGGCTACCTGCTCCAGAACCGGCTGCTACGGCCGGCCATGGTGGTAGTGGCTCGCAATACCCAAGAAACAGCAAGTCAAGACGATTCGACTACTCAGGAGGAAAGTTAAATGTCAAAACTCATAGGCATTGATTTAGGCACCACCAACTCATGTGTTGCCATTATGGAAGGTGGAGAGCCTAAGGTCATCGCCAATGTTGAAGGAGCTCGCACCACCCCCTCGGTGGTGGCCTTTACCGAGACCGGGGAACGCCTGGTGGGCCAGATCGCCAAACGCCAGGCCATCACCAATCCTTTGAACACCGTCTTTTCCATCAAACGCCTCATCGGCCGCAAATACAGCGATCCGGAAGTGCAGCGGGATACCAAGATCCTGCCCTACAAGATCGTCCAGGCCGCCAACGGTGACGCTCACGTGGAAATCCGGGGCCGCACTTACTCGCCCGCCGAAATCTCGGCCATGATTCTCACCAAGATGAAGCAGACCGCGGAGGAGTATCTGGGTGAGAAGGTGACCGAGGCGGTGATCACCGTGCCGGCCTATTTCAACGACGCCCAGCGCCAGGCCACCAAAGACGCGGGAACCATCGCCGGCTTGAACGTCCTCAGGATCATCAACGAACCCACCGCCGCCTCCATGGCCTACGGCCTGGAGAAGAAGAAGGAAGAACGGGTGGCGGTCTTCGACCTGGGTGGCGGCACCTTCGACATCTCCATCCTGGAGCTGGGCGAAGGGGTCTTTGAAGTAAAATCGACTAACGGCGACACGCACCTGGGGGGCGACGACTTCGATCAGCGCCTGATGGATTTCCTGGCCGACGAGTTCCTCCGGGAGCAGGGCATCGACCTGAGGAAGGACCGCATGGCCTTGCAGCGCCTGAAGGAAGCCGGGGAGAAGGCCAAGTGCGAGCTCTCCACCGCCCTGGAGACCGACGTCAACCTGCCCTTTATCACCGCCGACGCCTCCGGCCCCAAGCACCTGCTGATCAAACTGACCCGGGCCAAGATGGAGTCCCTGGTGGCGGAGCTCATCGACCGCTGCGAAGGCCCCTGCCTCAGTGCCCTGCGGGACGCCAAGGCCACCACCAAGGATATCGACGAAGTCATCCTGGTGGGCGGCATGACCCGTATGCCCCGGGTGCAGGAGAAGGTCCGGCAGATCTTCGACAAGGAGCCCCATAAGGGGGTCAATCCCGACGAAGTGGTGGCCGTGGGCGCCGCCATCCAGGCCGGGGTGCTTAAGGGCGAGGTCAAGGACATCCTGCTGCTGGACGTCACCCCCCTGTCCCTGGGCATCGAAACCCTGGGCGGGGTCTTCACCAAGATCATCGAGCGCAACACCACCATCCCCACCCGCAAGAGCCAGGTATTCTCCACCGCGGCCGACAACCAGACCGCGGTGACCATCCACGTGCTCCAGGGCGAGCGGGAGATGGCCGATGGCAACAAGACCCTGGGGCGCTTCGAGCTCTTCGGCATCCCGCCGGCCCCCCGCGGCATCCCTCAGGTCGAGGTGTCTTTCGACATCGACGCCAACGGCATCGTCCACGTGGCCGCCAAGGATCTGGGCACCGGGCAGGAGCAGTCCATCCGCATCACCGCTCCCAGCGGTCTCAACAAGGATGAGATCGACAACCTGGTGAAAGAGGCCCAACTCCACGCCGAGGAAGACCATCGCAAGAAGGAGCTGGCCGAGGCCCGCAACCAGGCCGACTCCCTGATCTACACCACCCAGAAGACCCTGGCGGACCTGGGGGACAAGGTGGACGAGGCCACCAAGGCGGACATCGAGGCCAAAATCACGCCTCTGAAGACCGCCATCGAAGGCACCGACGTCGCCGTCATCAAGCAGCATACGGATGAGCTGATGAAGGCCTCCCACAAGCTGGCGGAGCAGATGTACGCCAAGACCGGCGCGGCCGGCGGCCCCGGGGCCGGGGCGGCGGGCCCGGGCCCGGGCCACGAAGAGAAGCCCAAAAAGCCCGAAGAAGAGGTGGTGGAGGCGGAGTTCGAGGAAGTTAAGTAAGACTGGTTGGTTCAGTTTTAATTATATAAAAATAGAAGGGCGGGGTTTCCCGCCCTTTCTTTTTTTGGCTTCCAACTCTGTGCGGATTCACCAGATGCTGCGGGTAATGCCAGCGGTGGAAGCAGGGATCAATAACCGGCTATGGACTATTTCCACGATGGTCGGGCCCTGGTGATAGCTAAAAGGGCCACGGATATGGCTTATCCTCCAAAAGAGGACCCAGCATACCCGCCGCCACGCCCGCATTAGGAAGGGGCGGGGTGCCGATGCGGGGGATACTCTGTTGGAGACTGGAGAAGTAATATTTGAGATTCCCGGCGAATATATTCTTGCCGCTGGCCTGGCGCAATATGGCGAAGACCGGTCCCGCCATGAATGGAGCGGTGTCCAGGTTGCCGTCGGGGTACAGACGGAACAGAGACCCCGAGCCGACAAGGATCTTGCCGTTAAACTGCAAGGCCATGGCGTTGATGGTATTGGATGAGCCATGGTAAAAAAAGGTGTCATCCAGGAAGCCGCTGCCCGAGAACCGGACGATGGACCATCTGGCGGGAGGGCTGCCGGAGCTGTCAATAATATGGGAAAAGCTGCCGCCCACCACGATCTTGCCGTCGTTCTGGAGGAACATGTCGGCCGCCGGGGTCGGACTAGAGCCGCTGTCCAGAATAATAACATTGGCCACCGGGGTGGGCGGGGCGGTGGGGCCAAAGGTGGTGTCCAGGGCGCCGGTGTTGGTGAAGCGGGTCAAGAACCCCCGGGAGGTGCCGTTCAGTAACAATGAGCCATACACCACATAATTGCCGCCCGCCATCGCCACCCGGTAGCCCATGATATTGCTGACCCCGGTGGCGTTGAGCTGGGCGTTGAAGGCGGCGTCCAGGGAACCGTCCCCGTTCAGGCGGACCACTATGGTGCGGTTAGCGCCGCAGACCTGGGCGAAATCCCCGGCGACCACGGGCTGCCCGCCTGACAAGCGCACGACCTGGCGCAGGTCGCTGACGGACCCGTCCCCTTTTACCACCAGAGGGTTAAAAGTGGTATCCAAGGAGCCGTCAGCGTTCAGCCGGGCCAGGCTGGTGCGGGCGTAATCTTGGGCCGCGCCGAAGTTGCCGGCCAGCAGGATTTTGCCGTCGTCCTGGATGGCGATGCTTTCCACGTAGCCGTCCAGCCCGCCTTTGAACGAGGTGTCCAGGCTGCCGTCAGGGTTGAGCCGGGCAATGCCGCCCCGGTACTTGGCGCTCACTCCGGTAAAGTCGCCGCCCACCAGGATCTTGCCGTCGTTTTGGGCCGCCAGGGCATAGACCGTCCCAAGATAGTAACTAAAGACATACACGTTGCTACCGGTCAGGCCGCCGTTGGCGTCCAGGCTGGCAATACCGTACCGGGAAGAGCCGTTATAATTGCGGAAATATCCGTAGATCAGCCAACCGCTGCCGCCGGCGGTCAGGCGCACAATGCGGTAATCGGCCCCGGTCCCGGTGGCGAAGGTGGAGTCCACCGAGCCGTCGGTATTGAGACGCACCAGATAGCCGCAGGCAGTGCCGTTAAAAGCATCAAAATTGCCAGCCAGGACAATCTTGTCGTCCGCCTGGACCGTGAGTTGCGACACCGAAGCGTTGGCGCCGGCGCCGATATTAAAGTTAGGGTCCAGGGTCATATCCAGGTTGAAGCGGGCGACGCGGCTCCTGGCCACGCCCAAGACATGCTGGAACTGCCCGGAGATCAGCCACTGGCCGTTGCTCTGCTGGCCCATGCTCAGGATGGGGCCGTCCACCGTCTCATCCCCGAGGTGTGTCTGCACCACACCGGTGCTGGCCAGGTCCAGCTGGTAATCCACGTGCGCGGTACCGGCGCGGGGCAGGGTCCCGAAGAGGCGCGCCGCGTCGCCGCTGAGTATTCCGACGGAAGAGACGTAGCCTCCGGGAGCCGAGCGCCGGGGATAGCTGTCATCCAGGGTGCCGTCGCTGTTCAAACGGAGCAGATGAAAGGTGTTGGCGGTGCTTCCCGGGACGGCCATGGAATAGCCCCCCAGCAGGATCTTGCCGTCCGCTTGCACCGCGATATCATTTACTGCCCCGGAAGAGTTGAAGACCTTGGGGAAGGAGGTGTCCACCGAGCCGTCGGCGTTCAAGCGGGCGAAATTAATAAAAGTGCCGATGGTGAATTTTCCGGCGATTAAAATCTGGCCGCTGTCCAGTAAATAGACGCGGCGCACCTCGCCATTGACTGGGGCATTGAAGGAGGGATCCGGGGTGCCGTCGGCATTCAGGCGGGCGATAGAATTGCGCCAGATACCTGCGCTCAGGGTAGAGAAGAAACCATAGAGGAGAAACCGGCCGTCGGTGTAATCGACTTTGCCCCGGATTACGCAGATCTTCTCAACGAGGCCGGAATTAAAGGTGTGGTCCCAGTCGGCGTCACCGGCTGCGGCGGCAGCGGGTAAGGCCAGGAAAAGGCAGCAGATCACCAGGATAACGGCCAGGTCGCGGCAGGCCCGGCGCCGGAGAGGGAGGTGGGCTTTCCTTAGGGATCCTTCCGTCAGGCCGGCAACGAGTAAATGATGAGGCTTCATGGTCCCTCCGACAAAATCTTTGGTTGATAGCCAGGCCATTAAAGAATGGTTATCACTTTTCGCCGAGTTTAACCCAGACCAATATCCTCAATTTTATAGCCGAATTGTCTGACGACAACAATATAACATAAATTTACGAACTTTGTCACCCAATTCGGGCTGATTAGATAGCCTCATAATCCTGTGGCAATTTTCTGCACTGTCCCGCGGGCGGCGGGCGCGGTTCCGGGCCAGGAAGAGAAGCCCAAAAAGCCCGAAGAAGAGGTGGTGGAGGCGGAGTTCGAGGAAGTTAAATAAGACTGGTTGGTTCAGCTTTAATTTATAAAAAAAGAAAGGGCGGGGTTTCCCGCCCTTTCTTTTTTTGACTTCAGGTTAATTTGCTATCTCCTCCCCTGGATTCCGGAAGTCCGCTAACCCAAGACTCCATTCTCTCTATCCAGTTCATATCGATAAGTTATTGGTTTGCTTAGGAAGCTACTGATAAGGGCAAGTTATCTGTTACCGGAGGTGGTATATCCATGCGACCTCCACCTCAGGCTCACATTAGCGACCGGTGCTGGCCTGGGGGTCCTTAAGGTCCAAAGCAGTAAGGCATCTGGACCTGAGAGTGTAGTAAACTTCCTTTTAGGACAAAATACTTTATCTGCGAAATTTGTGCTATCATGCTCCCTCAAGACTCTCTGGCTGTAAAAAGAGGAACCTTCTTGGAGTCAAGCTCGGGAGGGAAGTCCCCAATACCAATTTTTAATGGTATAGCCAAAGGCTATCGCCTAATCTTGATTGAAGCTAGAAGAACCCAATTCAGGGCTCCAAAAATGGCATCAGGCAGAGGGGGCATTGAATGAATATAAGGGTTGTCAAGCGAAGGGACAATATTACCAAGTCCTGGTTTCTTTCCATAGCTTCATTTTATCTAGTTGTGGCCATATTTTTTTCGGCCACCATAAGCCGGGCCTCGAGTTCTCTCCCGGCTGAAATGCTTTATGCCCGTGGCAGCCAAGCATATGCGCTCGGAAGTTACCAAGAGGCAAGCGACCAGCTATCCCAGGCAGCAGCGATAGGACCAGAGCGCGCCGATATCAGGCTTGCATTGGGGCTTTGTTACCTGGCCCTGAAAAAATATCAGGAAGCCCTCCACAGTTTTCAGGTCGCCATTTCTCTAGATTCCCATATCAAAGATGGCCTTCTTTATCTTGGCATCACAAAATATTGCTTAGGGGAATATCAGCAAGCTGAGAAATATTTGCGGAACGCCAAAGAGCAAGACCCGGAAAAGGGCTTGATAAGTTATTATCTAGGCCTTTGCGAGATACAGATGAACCACCCCCAACAAGGCCTTAAAGAATTGCAGGAAGGCTATCATCTTAGCCCTGAATTCGCCTCTTATTTCAAGCCTTATGAGGAAATTCTCCTTACCCCGGTGGACGTCCAGATCAAGAAGTTTCGCCAGGAGGTTGCCGTAGGCCTTAACTATGACAGTAATGTGGAGTTACATACAAGACCTTATTACCTTGCTACTCCGGCACGCAAGTCACCCAAGTACACGGATTGGGGGGGTATCTTGGGCGACCGCACCGAGTATTACCCGCTCATACGCGATGACTTTAACCTGGGATTGCGTTTTAATGGCTCTGATAGCGGGCACCTTTACCTCCAGTCCTGGGACTTTTTAAACCTCAAAGGGGAGGCCTTCATTAATTGGCGCCTTGGGCCGTTCGTCTTCAAGCCTTTCTTCGCCTATGACCGTACCTGGTATGGCAACGGCAAACCATTTAGCACCTTTAATATTCCTGGCCTAACCATTGATTGGCCTGAAACGAGCTTCTTAAAAGGGGAAGCGACGTACCGAGCCAGAGATAAGAACTTTTGGTATTCCCGGGGCGACGAATATCATCAGTCTGGTTGGGATCACCGCATAGATCTTTTCCAGGCGTTTCTCTTGCCGGCGCGCGGCATTATGCGGCTGGGGATTTTCTATGACCGTGATCTGGCTCAAGGTCTTTTTTGGGCTTCCCACCTGTATGGGGCCACGGCGAATGCCACGGTTTTTCTCCCCTGGGATCTCACCGGGTGGCTAAATTTCGAATACGGGCAGGCGCATTTCGACAACACTGACGAATGGTCCGGCAGAAGGCAACTAAACGATAATTATTGTCTCCAGCTGCTAGTCAAAAAACCTCTGAATGAGCGCCTTGCCTTTTGGTTCGGTTACGGTTATGCCAACACGCGCGCCAATATACCGGAGTGGCAGTTTAACCGGTCGTTATTTCAGGCGCAGTTTACCTGGAATCTTTATTAGGTGGAGAAACGTCATGCCTCTACCCCGGTCGCTTTTCCTATCGATTATGCTCATAATGGCTGGGCTGTCTTGGGTGGCACCAACCTACGCCCAGGCTCGGCTGGGTGAAGCCTTCCAGCTCATCGCCATGGAAGGCGCAGTCAAGGTCAGGGAGTCTCTGGGTGAGGTCTTTCGCCCTGTCAAGGCGGCAGAACTGCTTGGGCCAGGGTCGGCCTTGCAGACCGAGGCGAGAGGAAAAGCCATGCTGTTCCTGTCCCAAGGAGTGGTTCTAAAACTGGGGGAAGAAAGCCTGTTGGAATTTGGCCAACAATCCCTCAATGCCAGCAACCCATCTGATTTTCTCGTCACTCTGAGGAACGGGACCTTGCAATTTGCCGTTGACCTTCCTGATCATCGCCCAGGTGCTCTGATTTATACGCTCACTTCTCGCCTGACCATCCCACGGGGGACAGGTTTCCTGGTCAGCGTCGAAGAGGACCGCCTTTTCTGCATAGAGGGCGGCAGCATATCCATCGCCAACCAGATTTCCGGGCGCCACCTCTCAGTCGGGCCAAGGCAGGTGGCCATCTCGGAGAAAAACGGCATGCTGAAGTTATCCCAGGTCCAATCTGGGGAAATGGACCAACTCCTGGTCAAGACCAGGGTAACCCTGGCTGTGCCTCCAATCCAGTCACTAAGGCCTCCATCTCCGGCTGTTACTCCCATCACCTTGGATGATCAAGTGAGGCAACCCTGGCCCGTATTGCCGCCGGTAATCCAATCACCAAACCTCTGGATCCATGAGGCGTCAGGATCAAACGGGATTATAGGTGTGAGGCCCACTCCCCGTCGTTAGCACGAGTGACCTATATTTCCCTCTTTTTGCCAGAGATGACAGGAAGGAGGGAATCTAAGTCAAGATGCCACCTGAGGACTTAACGAAGCATTATTTTTGTATGGTTCCAAGGAAATCATAAGACTTTTGTTATCGGTATTCAGGAAGGCATTGTTAATAAAGACGCTCCCATAGATTCTGGCTGAGACCGGCTGGTCTCGATCACTGCTCTGTATGCGGGCTGCGTTACTCGGCAGGTAGCTTATTGATATCGTTATCATAGCTGTATCTCAAACCCTAAGGTATTTTCTTCTCATCCCCAAGCCTGGCTTGGCGGTTTAGCAAAGGAGAACCTCAGGTTAGCTCGTCGAGGCGAAGACAAGATTCGCACCCAGGAAATCTTGCCATTCCAAGCACAACTTAGATAGCAGGGGTTGCCAAGCCCAGCTTGGGAACCAGAGACGCATTCTAGACTGATAGTTCCGCGCCTTTCAGACCCTTCCCCGGCGCCTAGAAGTTGATCCCCAAACTATTGCCTTCATTTTCCGAAAATAATTTGTTATTTTGTTAACTTAATCTATTCCCGGATAATCAGGATATGAAGATGAAGATTTCATGGTCCAGACTGGCGCCGCTGTTGCTGCTCCTCTGGCTGTTGCCGGCCTGCGCCGAGCTCCCCGGTTTTCCGCCGCCCGGGCGGACGGTGGAGGCGGGCAGGGCGGGCGAGGCGCTGTTCCAGGCGGCGGAAGATAGTTACCGCCGTCAGGCCTATGGCCAGGCCTTTCAGAGTTATGCCCAATACCTGGAACGTTTTCCCCAGGGTCAGCACGCCACCGAGGCTCGCCTGCGGGAAGCCGAACTGCTGGGCCTCCAGGGGGATTGGCAGGGGTCTCTGGCGGCCTACCAAGCCATCCTGGCCCGGCAGCCGGAACCGGCGGTGGTCCTGAAGGCCCGCTACGGCATCGGTCGGGCCTATTTCAAGCTGGGGCAATATCAACAGGCGGTGCAGATTCTGGACAGCCTCACCGCGGCCGGCGACCTGCCGCGCTCCTTGTGGTTCTCCACCCAGGCCCTGCTCTCTGAGATCGCCTTAAAGCAAGGCAACGTCTCCCAGGCCTTTTCCCGGCTGCGCCTGGCAGCCCAGGATCTGCCTTCGGGAGACCAGGAGTGGTTCGAGGATTTGAAGTCCCGGGTGGTGGAGGCGGCCAGTCCCGGTGATCTGGAGAGCCTGGCCGGCATGTACCCGGACAGTCCCCTGGCCGCCGCCCTGGTGCTCCGGTTGGCTAAAGTCTCCCAGGAATCCGGCCGGCCCCAGGAGGCCCAAAAATGGCAGCGGGTTTTGCAGGAGCGCTATCCCAACAGCCCGGAGGCCTCGGCCGCCAGGGCCCTGCCGGCCGGCGGCGGTAAAGTCACCCTGGGGTGCCTCTTGCCCCTGAGCGGCGAGATGAGCAACGTCGGCTTCCGGGTGCAGCGGGGCATGGAGCTGGCGGCCCGGCAAGCCCCGGTGGAACTGGTCTTTAAAGATACCCAAAACGACCCCGGGGCCGCGGCGCAACTGGTGCAGGAGTTGGCGCAGAACCCAAAGGTGCTGGCCGTCATGGGTCCCCTCACCTCGGGAGTCGCCCAGGCCGCGGCGGGCGCCGCCCAGGGCGCGGGGCTGCCTCTCCTGTCCCTATCCCAGAAGGCCGATATCACCCAGACCGGCAACCTGATTTTCCAGGCCTTCCTCACCCCCCGGCAGCAGGTGCGGGCCCTGGTGCGAGGGGCGGTGCGGCTGGCCATCCAGCGCTACGCCATCCTTTACCCCGATTCTGCTTACGGCCGCACCTTTCTGCAGATGTTCCAGGAAGAACTGGCGGCTGCGGGGCTGGAACTGGCGGCCCAGGAGCCTTTTGCCGCCGGCACCAAGGACTTCAGCCCGGTGCTGGCCAGCCTGAACCAGGATCTCCAGTCCCAGGCGCCGGCAAACCCGGGAACCGTGGCTTTGTTCATTCCCGACGATGCCGCGGTGGTGGCGGCCATCGCCGGGCAACTGGCTAACGTCTCCCTGGGGGGGATTCAGCTTCTGGGCACCAACCTGCTCCATAATCCGAGGATTACCCCGGAGCAATTGGCGGCCCTGCAGGGGGTGGTATTTCCCGACGCCTTCTTTGCCGGCGACCCCAATCCCGCGGTCCAAAGCTTCATCGCCGCCTACCGCCAGCAATATGGGGAAAATCCGGATTATCTGGCGACCCAGGGCTATGTGGTCATTCGCCTCATGGGGCAACTGGCGGCCGCCGGCGGTCCCCTGAGCCGCACCGATCTGCCTTTGAAGGTCGCGTCACTCAAGGCCAGCCCCGACCTGCCGTGGTTCAAAGGCTTCAACCCCCAGCGTGAAGAGGAAGCGGCCATTTACCTGCTTACCGTCAAAGACGGCCAGATCCAGATTCTGGCCCCCGGACCATGAGGCCAAGGCCACTGCCATGATTACCAAGGTTCCCGGATTTCAGGTCGGCCATGCCAGTGACTTTAAAAACGTCACCGGCTGCACCGTGGTCCTGTGCCCGCCGGGCACGGTGGGCAGCGTCGATGTGCGGGGTTCCGCCGCGGGCACCCGCCAGATGGACACCCTGGTAAAATACCACCTGGTCACCGAGGTCCATGCGGTCCTGATCACCGGGGGCAGCGCCTTCGGCCTGGACGCAGCCGGCGGGGTCATGGAGTACCTGGAGGAGCGGGGCCGGGGCTTCGACGTCACGGTCACCCGGGTTCCCATCGTCCCCACCGCGGTGATCTTCGACCTTTCGGTGGGCAATCACCAGGTGCGCCCGGACAAGGCCATGGGCTACGCCGCCTGCGAGGCGGCCCGTTCGGAGCCCCAGGGAGACGGCAGCGTGGGGGCCGGCACCGGGGCTTCCATCGGCAAGATTCTGGGGATCAAGCAGGCCACCAAAGGCGGCCTGGGCACCGCCTTCGTGGAGGGCCCCGACGGTTTGCAAGTGGGAGCCCTGGTGGTGGTCAACGCCCTGGGAGATGTGGTGAACCCGGAGACCGGGGAGATCCTGGCGGGAGCCCGGAAAACCGAGGACAGCCGTGAGTTTGCCGACTCCACCCGGCTGGTGCGCCAGGGCCTGGTGCGCCGCCAGTTCGGGGAGCCCAACACCACCATCGGGGTGGTGGCCACCAATGCCCGGCTCAACCGCGAGGAGGCCCGGAAGATCGCGCAGCTGGGGCACGACGCCCTGGCCCGCTGCATCCGGCCGGTGCACACCCTGTTCGACGGCGACACCATCTTTGTCCTGGGCCATCCGCAGATGGAGTCCGACCTGCAAATCATCGGCCTGTGGGCGGAAATTGCCTTGCAACAGGCCATCCTCCGGGCGGTGAAAAGCGCCCAGAGCCTAGGGGTCCTGCCCGCCCACCGGGACCTGTTGCGGGGGCGGCGGGTCAGGTAGAGGCCTAGGCAGAAAGGATTCCGGAAGGCAAGTCAGGGGCTTTTTCGCCTTTTTCGTCTTTTTCGTTTTTTCGTAAGAGGCCGC
This sequence comes from Deltaproteobacteria bacterium, assembly GCA_026388765.1. Taxonomy (GTDB): domain Bacteria; phylum Desulfobacterota; class Desulfobaccia; order Desulfobaccales; family 0-14-0-80-60-11; genus JAPLJC01. The sequence continues at coordinate 20,451 of JAPLJC010000121.1, read as the reverse complement.
TAACAATCCCCTACCTAACCTACTCCATTGATAATATAGAGACAGTATGCCCGGATTATCAAAGAAAGTGGCGGTGGACCTCATCGTCTTCGACCTGGACGGCACCCTGGCCGACTCCCTGCCGGATTTGACCACGGCCGCCAATTATGCCTGCCGCCGGCTGGGCCTGCCGGAGCGCAATCCTGCAGCCATCGCCGGGATGATCGGGGGCGGCGAGCGCATGTTCATGGAACGGCTGGTGGGCCCGGCCCACCAGGACCTGACGGACGATTGCCTGGCCATCTACCTGGATTATTACTCCCGGCATAGCGCCGATCTAACCCGCCTCTACCCCGGGGTGCGGGAGACTCTGGAGAAGCTGGCCGGCAAGAAACAGGCGGTTCTGTCCAACAAGCTCCAGCGCCTGACGGAGGCGGTCTTGGCGGCCCTGGGCCTGGCCCGCTGCTTCGCCGCCAGCCGCGGCGGCGGCACCGGCCTGCCCCTGAAGCCCGCGGCCGAACCCCTGACGGCCTTGATCCAGGAGCTGGGGGTGGCGCCGGGGCGAACCCTGATGGTGGGGGATAAACCGGCGGATGTCATGACCGCCCGGGGCTCCGGCGCCCATATCGCCGCGGTCACCTACGGCTACGGTGAGTTGGCCTCCCTGCAGTCGGCCAACCCCGACTTCCTCCTGACCCGGTTCGACCAATTAGTGGATATTGTTGAGTGATTATTTTCCGCAGCCCGCAAGGGTATTCGAGGGCTATTGGCCCCGGCGGCGTCCCGGCGATTTTGTTTGACAGACCGGGCTTTGACAACTATATTTTCAAGAGCCACGGCGGTGTAGCTCAGTCGGTTAGAGCATGCGGCTCATATCCGCAGTGTCCGGGGTTCGAATCCCTGCACCGCCACCATAATTTATTTAACGAATTTATCTTAAGGGGAGATGGGTTATGAAAAAAATTTTAGTACTGGCAAGTGTGGGGGCTTTTGTTCTAAGCCTGGCGGGCGCTTCTCTGGCCCAGGAGAAGGCCCCGGCCCCGGCGGCCCCGGCGGTGGAGAAGGCGGCGCCTGCGGCCCCGGCGGCTCCGAAGATGGAAGCCCCGGCGGCCCCGAAGATGGAAGCGCCGGCGGCCTCGAAGGAAGAGCCGGCCAAGGCCACCAAGAAGAGCAAGACCAAAAAGGCCAAGACTGCCACAAAAACCAAAAAGGCTACCAAAAAGACCAAAAAGGCAAAACCGGCCGAGGAACCCGAATAGCCAGGCCGACCAGAACCCTGGCTCCATGCCGGAATTCGGCCCTTTCCTGGGGGACGAATTCCGGCCGCAGATTTAATCACCGGAGAGTAATTTGAGAACAGCCATGAAGAAGATTATCATCTTGGCCACGGCGGGGATTTTTCTCCTGAGCCTGCAGGCCGCCAGGGCCCAGAAGGAAGTGCCGCCGCCGCCCGTACCCCCCATGTTGGAGGGCTCTAGGCCCCTGGCCACCCCCGAAACCAAGGAACCAGCGACTCCCCAAAAGGCGGGGGAAGAGAAGGCCAAACCCACAAGCAAAGTCAAGGCCAAAGCCAAGCCAGCCCAGACGACCAAGAAAAAGACCGCCGTTAAAAAGAACGGCACTAAGAAAAAGACCGCGAAAGTTGCCAAAAAGAAGGGACAAAAGGCCACCGGGAAGACGAAGAAGCCCGCGGGCGCACCCGCTGCGCCGGCAGAGACCCCCGGCCCGGACGAAAGCTAAACCGGGGACCTGAAAATTTCTCAATGAGGGAGGAAGCCCATGAAATTCAGGGGAAAGGCAGCCATGCTAGGGTTGGCCCTGGTCTTCGCCCTGGCTATGCCGAGCCTGGCCGCGGATAAAGGTTTTCTGTGGGATGGCAGCCACTGGAAAGATATGACCGGCGATCTGAAGGTGGCCTACATCAAAGGCGTGGGGAATATGGCCGATGTCGAGGTGGCATCCGGCAGCAGTGGCCGGGCGGCCTGTATTTCCAAGGGGTTCGTCGACGAACTCAAGACCAAGACCATCGGGCAGGTGGTGCAAGAGGTGGACAAATACTACCAGGATAATCCCCAGAAGCTGACCACTCCGGTGATCGAGGTAGTCCTCCTGAGATGTACCAAGCTCTGTCCGCCGGAAGCCGCGGCCACAGAGAAGAAGAAGTGACAGGCGCGGTTATTGCCTGGCTCAATGACCGATACGAGAAGTCGCCGGGACGGCTAGAGATTATCCCTGGCAGGGTTTGACCAGCAGTATCTCGGCAGCCTTTGATGGTTGACGAAGGCAAGCGACGCCTTATCTAAAAAAGGCCCAGGGTCTTATGACCATCGGCCGACAAGGCGTGTTTTGTCCAAAAGCACATTGGAGGTGCAGGCCGTGAAATTGATGGGGAAAGTGGTTTTCTTCGCAGTGGTGGTGGTCCTGGTCCTGGCCGGCGGCGCCCTGGCCCAGGAGAAGGGATTTCTGTGGGATGGCAGCCAATGGCCCCAGTTAAGCTTTGACGCCAAGGTGGGTTATGTGAAGGGCGTCGGCAACCTGGCCGACTTTGAGACCGCGGCCAGCAAAGGCAAGGCCGCCTGCGTGTCCCGGGCCTTAGCCGCTGATCTAAAAACCAAAACCGTGAATCAGATCATTGAGGCAGTGGACAAGTTTTATAAGGAGAATCCGGACAAGCTGAGCACCTCGGTGCTGGAAGTGATCCTGGTCCGCGTTGCCAAGGCCTGCCCGCCGGGGATGGTGGGAGTAAAGCAATGAAAAAGTCGATCATTCTGGTCATGTTGGTGGCGGTCTTGCTGGGTGGCTGTTCCGGGATGTCCAACACGCAGCAGCGCATGCTGAGCGGCGGCGCCATGGGGGCCAGCGGCGGCGCCCTCATCGGCTGGGCGGCGGGCTCGCCGGCGGCCGGGGCGGCCATCGGCGGCGGCGCCGGGGTCCTGGGGGGCTTTCTCTACGACCAATACCAGAAATCCCGGGGTAACCCTTAAGGGGGGTTAAATTGCGACCGTAGGGGCGGGTTGCCAATCCGCTCCTGCAGAACCTGCTCTTGGCCGCCGGCGCAGTTCGGGGAAAAAATGGAGAAGAAATGAAAAAATCGGTTGGCTTGCTACTCTTGGCGGCCCTGTTGACCTGGGCCTGCGCCGAAACCAACTCCAGCGTCGCGGGTCGGGCCGCGACCTGCGCCATGTGCGGGGCCTCCGTCGGGCCCGACTATTTTGCCTATACCGCCGACCGGTCCATGGGTCCCACGAACAGGTAGCTGTCAGCTTTCAGCAAAGACCGATGGGGCACAAGTGGCACTAGCCACAATCTTGTCTATCATGCATTTATTCAATAAAGTTTACCAGACTGTCTAAACCGGCTAATTTGTGATAAACTTAAGACAGTTTTTAATTCTGGTCCTCCTGAGATATAGGGGAAGGACTATTTAAATGAAAAATATAAAGAGAATAGCTTGTAGACCTAAGATTGCGTCTGGGCAACTTGCTGAGAAACGAGATCACTCGGCAAGATCAATTATTGACGCCGTAAGAGAATTCCAACGGAAATGCGAGGTTTTAAACCGTCAGGATCATGCGCGCGAACTCACTGGAGTAAAACGAGTGCTCGGAAGTGATAATCTTTCTGGATTTAGTAAAATAGGTAGAAATTCAGATGCGTATTCGCCTAAAAGAAAAATATCAAAAAGGAATAAAAAGAGATTAGAGAGAAGGAAGGAGACATATATTTCCTTTCCCGAGTCTATTGAGCATCATACAATAATAAAAATGGAGCCAAAAGCTAAGTTCCGTGTTGAATTAAAAATAAGAGAATTTAGAAAGGCAGAACCCCCCGGGGGCGTTGAACCAGAGGTGTTAATCGATGTTTGAGGGGGAGCCTGAGTATCCTTGGTTTACGCTTGTCCCACCAGATACCCCTCTTCGTCAGGGTGATTTAATAGAGAATTGCCCGATAATTATTCCAATATCATCCGATATAAAACCCGGTGGAAGCCCTACCATTGCCGATATAATTTCATTTGATGTCATTGTAATGACTCAATCTTGTGATCTCCAACAGTTCAAGGTTGGTTGGGTAGTGGTTTGCGCAGTTTGGCCTTTGCAGGAAATTGGGAGAAAAAACGATATTTTTAGAAGTAATAGAGGGAAAGAGGCTTTACGTCAAGGAAATATGGTTGGTTTTCATTTATTAAATAAGATTGAAAGGCCAGGATTTGAACGTGATTATCAGATAGTGGATTTCCGAGAATTGCACACCGTTCCTTTCTCTTTTTTGACAGAATTTGTAAAAGGAAAAAAACAAAGGATACGATTATTACCGCCTTATAGAGAACATCTATCCCAAGCCTTTGCCAGATTTTTCATGAGAGTTGGATTACCGATCGACATACCTCCTTTCAAAGGCAAATAATTTTTAGCCCTTGCCGACGCCACCCCGTTTCAGATAAACCATCAAGATAGCCACGGCCGCGGGGGTCACCCCGGAGATGCGGGCCGCCTGGCCCAGGGACCGGGGCCGCACCTCCTGCAGTTTTTCCCGTACTTCCAGAGACAGCCCGGGCACCGCAGCGTAATCGAAGTCCGGCGGGATGCGACGCCCCTCCCCCTGGGCGAATTTGGCGGCCGACTCCTCCTGGCGGCGGATGTAGCCCTCGTACTTGTGCCTGATTTCCAGCTGCTCCACCACTTCGGCGGGGACCGGGGGCTCTTCCCCGGCCAGGCGGTAGAGGGTGGCCAGGTCCAGCTGGGGGCGTTTCACCAGATTGAGGATGGGCGTCGGCTCCTTCAAGGCCGAAGTTCCCCGGCTCGCCAGTTCCTCATTCACCGCGGCGCTGGGATAAAGGCGCCGGCCGGCCAGCCGGGCCTCCTCCTCCTGCAACAGCCGCTCTTTTTCGTGGAGGCGCGCCACGGCCTCTTGGTCCACCAGCCCCAATTCATGGCCCCATTGGGTCAGGCGCAGATCGGCGTTGTCTTCCCGGAGCAGCAGGCGGTATTCCGCCCGGGAGGTGAACAACCGGTAGGGCTCCCGGGTGCCCCGGGTCACCAGGTCGTCCACCAATACCGCCATATAGGCCTGGGAGCGGTTCGGCAGAAAGGGAGGGCGCCCGAGGACCTGGCAGGCGGCGTTGATGCCGGCCCAGAGGCCCTGGCCGGCGGCCTCTTCGTAACCCGAAGTGCCGTTGATCTGCCCGGCCAGGAAGAGGCCCCGGATCAGCTTGGTTTCCAGGGTGGCTTGGAGCTGCAAGGGGTCGACGTAGTCGTATTCGATGGCATAGGCCGGGCGCATCACCTCGACCTCCTCCAACCCCGGGACGCTCCGGAACAGTTGCAACTGCAGCTCCACCGGCAGGCAATTGCCCAGGCCCTTAGCGTAGATCTCGGCGGTGTCCCGGCCTTCCGGCTCCAAGGTGACCTGGTGGCTGGGTTTGTCCGGAAAGCGCATCACCTTGTCTTCCAGGGACGGGCAATAGCGGGCGCTCACCCCCTGGATCGAGCCGTTATACAGGGGGGAGAGGTGGATGTGGTCCTTGATCAGGCGATGGGTGGTCAGGCTGGTGTGGGTGATGAAGCAGACGAGTTGCTCCCCGGGCACGACCCGGGTGCGCCAGGAGAAGGGGCGCGGCCGGGGATCGCCTTCCAACTTTCCCATGCCGGCGAAATCAATGCTGCCGGCCCTCAGACGCGGCGGGGTGCCGGTCTTCAGGCGCCCCATCCGGAAGCCCAGTTCCTGGAGATGGTCGGCCAGGGCGGTGCTGGCAAACTCCCCGGCCCGCCCCGCCTGGATGCGGGCCTCGCCGATGTGGATCAGGCCATTCAAAAAGGTGCCGGTGGTGATGAGCACGGTCCGGGCCCGATAGGCCAGCCCGAGGGTCTCCACCACCCCCACCACCCGGCCGTCCTCCACCAGGAGCCGCGCCACCATGGCCTCCCGCAGGTCGATCTTGGGTTCCCGCTCCAGACGGGATTTCATGGCCAGGCGGTAGGCCTGCTTGTCGCACTGGACCCGGGTGCCGCGTACCGCCGGTCCCTTGGAGAGGTTCAGGGTGCGGAACTGGATGCCGGTGAGGTCCGCCAGCTCCCCCATGGCGCCGCCCAGGGCGTCAATCTCTTTGACCACGTGGCCCTTGGCCAGGCCCCCCACCGCCGGGTTGCAGGCCATCTGGGCCATGGTGTCCAGGTTGAGGTTGAAGAGCAGCACCTTGAGGCCCATGCGGGCTGCGGCCAGGGCCCCTTCGCAGCCGGCGTGGCCGGCCCCGATGACGATCAAGTCATACTCTTTTGAATAAAAGGCCATGGCAGGAAATTTCGCCTTGAATTAAGACAGCGAGATGATTATGCTAAAACTTCAAGTAATTCGCGCTGAGGAGGAGATTATGGTTCATCCTGTTCACGGAACAGACCCAAACAGACAAGAGCATCGCACCTATAAGACTCTCACGCCGGCAGGGGAGATCGCGGTGGTGCAGCGTCCCGAAGGCGTTCTCAAGCTGGTGGTCTACACCGGCACCGGGGAAAAACAGAAGGAGCATACCGAGATTCTCATGGACCACCACAACGCCTTTGAGTTCGCCATGGAAATCCTGCAACACGCCTACCGTTTGGGCAAGGGAATCGATTAATTGCAGTAGTCAGTAGTCAGAAAAAAAGCTCTTGAGAGATTCTTGAACTGACTACTGACTACTGACTACTGACTACTGGCAACTGGCTACTACCTATCCAGCTCCACCTCCCGCACCAGGTCGATGAACTCGGGAGACTCGCCATAGCCCTTCATGGCCTTCTGGTAATCGACCCAGGACTGCCACAGGGCCACCCACTCCCGGTTGTGCCAGTAAAAGGGACTCTCCTGTCCTTTTTCGGTGATCCGCAGAAAGTCGTCGTACTCTTCCTGGCAAAAGGCGCACAGGCGGTAGGGCCCCGGGTAGCGCTTATACATGTCGGTGGTGTCGAACTGGACCCCGCACCGGGCGCAGCGGGCCATACAGCGGGTGCACTGCACCACCTTGCGCACCGCCTCGGTCTTCTTGGCCTTATCCACCCGGACCCTTTTCTTTTGCTCCAGCTTGAGCCGGTCTTCGATATCGATGACTTTGGACATATTTAGCCTCGTCAGCGCTGCTTCTTTTAAAAATAACAAGATAATGGGGGCCGGTCAATAGCAGAGGTGGCTCTTCGCTGATGTGGAGCCGGCGCCCTTGCCGGCTATAAAACCGCCGAGGGCGGCGGTTCTACATTTTTTTCTCTCAACTATTCTTCTTCTTCCGTTCCCTCCGCCTCCCGTTCCAAATCCAGGTTGAAGAGGCGGCGCACCAGGTCCAGTTCCCGGTGGGGGCTCTTCTTCATGCTGTGGTCGCGCTTCAGAAAGATGATGGGGTCGTGGAGGAGCTTTTGGGTGACGGAGTTAAGGAGCACCTCCAGGGCCTGGTGTTGCTCCTCGCTGACGGGGCCCAACTGACTCAGTGTCTTCTTCAGCTCCGCCTGGCTAATGGCCGCGGCCTTGTCCTTCAGGGCGATGATGGTGGGGTAGACCTCCAGAGTCTGCAGCCAGTCCTCGAACTTAACGGTCTCGGCCCCCACCAGGCGTTCGGCCCGGGCCGCCTCCTGCCGGCGGGCCTGCCAGCCCTGCTCCACCACTTCCTGCAGGTCGTCGATATTGTAGAGGTAGACGTTGTCCAGGTCGTTGATGGCCGGGTCCAGGTCCCGGGGCACGGCGATGTCGATGAGGAAGAGGGGCCGCTGCTTCCGGCGGCGCATAGCGGCCTTCACCTGGTCCCGTTTCAGCAGATAGGTTTCCGAACCGGTGGAGCTGATGAGAATGTCGGCGCTCAACAGCTGGTCCTCCAATTCCTCCAGGGAGACGGCCTCCCCCCGGTAGCGCTCGGCCAGGCGCAGGCCCCGCTCCAGGGTGCGGTTGGCCACGACGATGCGGCCCACTTTCTGGCCCCGGAGGTGCTCCAGGGCCAGTTCGGCCATCTCGCCGGCGCCCACCAGCAGCACCGTCATGCCGGTGAGTTCGCCGAAGATCTTCCGGGCCAGGCTGACGGCGGCGTAACTGACGCTGACGGCGTGATCGCCGATGCCCGTCTCGGTGCGGACGCGTTTGGCCACCGAAAAGGTCTTGTGCAGCAGGCGGTTCAAGATGGGCCCGGTGGCCTGCTGCCCGGTGGCCTGACGAAAGGCCTCCTTGATCTGGCCCAGGATCTGGGGCTCCCCCAACACCATGGAGTCGAGACTGGCGGCCACCCGGAAGAGGTGCCGCACCGCTTCGGGGCCCTGGTGCACGTACAGGGATTCCTCCAGTTCCGCCGGGGAGACTTCCGGGTCTTGGGAGAGAAAGGCCCGCAGCCGGTCCAGGGCCTCGGCCGGCTCAGCCGTCACGCAGAGAAGCTCCAGCCGGTTGCAGGTGCCATAGAGGATGATCTCGGCGATCTCCGGGTAGGCCGTGAGGGTCCGGTAGGCCGCCTCCAGATCCGGGATGAGGCCGGCCAGCCTTTCCCGCAACCCCACGGAAGCAGTCTTATGATTGACGCCCACTAACAGGAGATTCATGGTTGAACAAACTTGGAGAAACTGTGGTAGCCCGAGAGCCACAGGTTAGCGCCCACAAAGGTGACCGCCAGCACCAGGAAACCCAGGATGGCGAGCCAGGAGGCCCGGCGGCCCCGCCAGCCCACGGTGAGGCGCTCATGCAACAGCACCGCATAGATCAGCCAGGCAATCAGGGTCAGGACCTCTTTGGGGTCCCAGGACCAGAAACGCCCAAGGGTGTGCTGGGCATACAAGGAGCCGGTAATGATGCCGCCGGTGAACAACGGGAAGCCGATGGTGAGGCACCAGTAATTGAGAGTGTCCAACTGCGACAGGGACGGCAGGCGCCGGTAAAAGAAACCGAATTTTTTGGCCTTGAGTTGGCGTTCCTGGATCAGGTAAAAGATGCCGCCCAGAAAATTCAGGGTCAGGGCGGCATAGCCCCCCAGGGTCAAGCCGATATGGGCCGTCAACCAGAAGCCCCGCAACAGGGGAGAGATGGCTCCCGCCTGGCCTTGGGGCAAGATGAGGGAGCCGTAAACCAGCAGGGCGGCCAGGGGCGCCACCAGGGCTCCCAGGACCCGGATGGGGTAGCGCCAGTTGAAGAGCAAAAAGGCCGCCACCAGGACCCAGTCGAATAACAGCAGGGCCTCGCCGAAGACGGCCACCGGCAGGTAGCCGTAAGCAATGGTACGCTGGATGAGGACCAGGGTATGGCAGGCCAGGCCGGCGGCCATAACCCAGGCGCCATAGCGGTACAGGCTCTCCCGTTGGGCCAGGAAAAAAGCCAGCCACAGGGCGGTGGCGCCGAAGTAAGCCGCCAGGGCGAAGTATAATAAATTTTCAGTCATAAGTATTTAGAGTAAAGATGCCACCCTCAGGATTCTGCCAAGGCCTCGCTCGTGAGCTCCCCCAGGACCTGGGGGCTCAGGGCGTCGCCCAGGATCTCCCGGAGCAGGGCCACCACCCGGGCCTGGTCTCCCTGGGCCACTGCCGCCAGCAAGGGGCTAGCCACCAATTGGTGAAACAGGGCGGCATTCTCCGGACGGCCCCGGCGCTCGGTGAGGAGACGGGTCCGCACCCCCTTGAGCAAGGCCAGATAAGGCCCATATTCGGGACCGAAGCGCTGCTGCAGGTCCTTCCGCAGCTTCCGGGCCAGGGCCGGAGAGGCGCCGCCGGTGCTGATGGCCAGGGTCAGGTCGCCCCGCTTAACCTGGGCCGGGACGATAAAGGTGCAGAACTCCGGATCGTCCGCCACGTTGACCCAGATGGACTGAGCCTGAGCCGCGGCGCTGACCCGGGCATTCACCCGGCGGTCGTCGGTGGCGGCCAGCACCAGGACCATGCCCTGAAGGTGCTCCGGGGAGAAATCTTCGTGCAGGTAGCGGATCTGGCCCGCCGCGGCCAGCTCCGCCAGGGCGGGAGTGAGACTTAAGCTCACCACCGTCACCCGGGCCCCGGCGAGGCGCAAGTCCTGGACCTTGCGCTCGCCCACCGCGCCGCCGCCCACCACCAGGCAGGGCCGGTCTTCAATGAGGGCAAAGATGGGATAGGTCTTCATCAGCAGAATCAGGCAGGCGCCCCGCCGCGGGTAGCATCGGCGGCAACCCCTTTTTTCTAAAATTTATCAAGATTATGGCCATCTTGCAAGGAAAATGCCAGTCATCCGGTCAGCCGCAGGCCCCCCTTTGCCATTGACAGGGTGGTAAATCTTGGTTAGATACTAAATTAAGGGAACCCCGGCCGGCAAGGCCCCGGATGGCAACTTAGATCATGAAAATCCGCGGTTTTATCACCCTATGTCTGCTTTTGGGGACCATTGGCCCGTGGGGTCCCGCGGCCCCGCGGTCTTGGGGGGATGAGGCAAAAATGAATCTCAGCGACGCCGATAAGAATTTATTGTTGCAGATGGCCAGGGCCAGCATCGAGGCGCACCTCCTGGACAAGCCGCTCCCGCCCCTGGAAACGGTCCCCCGGCTATGCGAATCCCGGGGAGCCTTCGTCTCGCTGCACCGTAAAGGACAACTCCGTGGCTGCATCGGCTATCTGGAGGCGGTCAAACCTTTGGGGCAGACGGTGCGGGAGATGGCCGCGGCCGCGGCCTTTCACGACCCCCGCTTCCGCCCCCTGGGCCGGGAGGAGCTTAAGGACCTGGAGGTGGAAATCTCGGTCTTGAGCCCCATGCGCCTGATTAAAAATATTGATGAAATCCAGGTGGGCACCGATGGCCTGTACATCGTCCAGGGGCCGAGCCGGGGCCTGCTCCTGCCGCAGGTGGCCACGGAATATAAGTGGGACCGGCTCACCTTCCTGCAGCAAACCTGCGGCAAGGCCGGCCTGGCGCCGGATGCCTGGAAAGTGCCCGGTACCAAAATTTATGCCTTCACCGCCGAAGTCTTTGGTGATCACCCCAAACAAGCGGGATGTGCCCTACCATGACCCCAAAACCTGAGAATCCGGAGCACCTGCCGATGCTCCTGCCGCCGGGAGGCCCCGACCCGGCGGATAAATCCCTGCTGGCCCTTTTGCTGCGCTACCGCTTTTTCCTGGTGGCTCTGATGATCATCCTCTTTTTTGCCGCCCTCTTCACCTGGCAGTCCTGGCAGGGAACGGCGCCTTCCCAGGAGACCCACCCATTCGCAGCCCCTTCGCTGGGGAAGGCGCCGGAAAAGGCTCCGGAAGCCGGGCAGGCCTTGGCCCCGGCCCCGACCCGTGAGGCCGGGACTCCGGCCAGGGTGCACCCGACCCCGGAGGCCAAAATACCGGCGACGGCGCACCCGAGCCCCGCGGTCCCGGTGCCGGCCCCCCTGGCCCCGCCCCGGGAACCGGCCAAGGGCGAGGTCTTCACCCGGGCTCTCATCAAGATCATGGACGACCAGATTAACGGCACCTGGTTCGGCTGGCGCCCCAACAGCATCATCTTCGGCAAGATGGGCCTCACCGATAACGTCAACAACATCCAGTTGGGCGTCCTGGAGGTGGCCCGGCGTACCGTGGAGGTGATGAACGTCAACATGACGCGCTTCGCCACCACGGAGGCCTACAATCCCCAGGTCAACGAAGCCATGAACTACTTCATGGTGAGCCCGGACAAATACTGGTTTCCCTCGGCCGCGGGCAAGTACCAGGAAGCCATGCACGACCTGGAGCAATACATCGAAGGCCTGCACAAAGGCCGCAGCCGCTACTATTCCCGGGTGGACAATCTCATCGCCCTGCTCAGCAACTATAAAGATTTGCTGGGCAGCAGCTTCCACAACCTCATCAAAGACAGCGAGTCCGACGGCAAGCCGGTGTCCTGGTGGGTGTCGGATGATTACTTCTACTTCTCCCGGGGCATCGCCCTGGGGATGGCGGAGATGCTGGACGCGGTGAGCAAGGAGTTCCACCAGGAACTCCAGAAAAAGAACTCCTCCAAGCTCCTGGAAGATGGCATCCACGCCCTGCACCAAGCCGCCCACTTAGCGCCCTGGATCGTCTTCAACGGCGACAAGGACGGCTGGATCGCCAATCACCGGGCCAACATGGGGACTTACATCGGCGAGGCCGAGCACGTCATTTCCACCCTCCAGACTCAGCTGGCCACCAACTGATTCGCCCTTCCGTCTTCAATCAAGCCACCTTAACAAGCCTCCCCATGGGGAGGCTTGTTTATCGGTGGATGGAGAAAAATAGGGGCACCGGGGCAATGCCAGATTCTACTAAATATTTTTATGATAATTTCTGCTATAATATGCTCCTCCTCCACCAACGAGCGGACCACCAAGGTAAAATTTGATTTTGGGGGAAGGAGGTTCTTTACAGCCATTTGGGTAACCGCCGGGAGGTTCGCTTAATCCCGGTTTGCGTTCCATCGGCTTTAACCTGGAACTCTTAGACAGAATTTGTGGGAGGGATTATGAGATCACCGCCTAAACCTGCACTGCTAATGCTTCTTATCCTTTTCGGCGCACTAATTTTCGGCGGAGTTTCGTCCGTCCAAGCCCAGAACGGCGGCGTCACCTTTACCACGGGTCCGAATCTCGCCACGGCCCGGATGATGCATGCCGTCACCGTCCTTGCCGATGGCCGGGCGGCGCTTTTCGGGGGCCACGGTACCGACTTTGTGCCGCTGCAAAGCGCCGAAATTTGGGACCCGGCCACTAACAGTTTTACCACTCATCAAATGCATTTCACCCACGATACGTGCGCCATTGCCAGGTTAAATGACGGTCGCTATCTCCTGGCCGGCGGTTTTTCCGATCCCTTGGGGGTAGGCTACACCACGACTGCAGAGGTCTTTGATCCTACCTCTGCCAATTTTACGCCCACCGGCGCCATGCATTATGCCCGGGCCGAAGCCGCGGCCGCCACCCTGACCGGCGGCCAGGTGCTGGTGGTGGGCTCCTGGTACGAGCCCACCGCCGGGCTCTATGGGGATTTGTATGATCCCGCGGCGAACACCTTTACCGCCACCAAGCAACTCAATACCGGCAGGTCCCATCCCCGGGTGCTGCCCACCGCCGACGGCAAGGCGGTGGTCTGCGGCGGCATGGATGTTTACGGCGGCTCCACTATTGAGCAGGTAGAACTGTACGATCCCGCTTTGAACAGCTTCAGCATTCTCCAGGCCAATCTCCTGCCGGGAGAGCCGGGTTGGGTGACCGGCGGCAGTGTGGACTGGAACAACGGCATTGCCATTGAAGCCCAGAAGCTGCCGGATGGCCGGTACCTCTTCCTGGCTTCGAATATCAACACCTCCACTTATAGCTTGTTTACTTTTGATCCGGCCACCAAGAGCTTCGCCAAATTCGCCACTGCCCCCGCCCTGCCCTCGAGCGGGGTAGGCTTGTTGACTCCGGTAGTGGACGCCGGCCGGAATAAGGCTTACCTGTTGGCCTTTGTCACCCCTTACCCTTCCATGCCGGTGCAGGCTCGGGTCTACACCGCCAACCTGACCAGCGGCGCCCTCTCGGCCCCTACCGGAGCCACCCCCCTCAATGGTTACCTGGGGAATGTGGGCTTGAATCTCCTGGTGGATGGCCGTCTTTTCGTTACCGGAGGGAACACCGCATTTGGTCCCAGTAATTATAATTTTTCCCCCGCGAAATTGACTTTCTTCGGCTCTCTGGCATCTAAGTCTGCCATATCCGCGATGATGATGCTCATCGATTAAGTCAAATTCCCGGATTCCTCGCAGGGGGCGGTTTAAGAACCGCTCCCTGCAATCCCCTTGCCTACTTAAGAACAGCCGGGGCGGCTGTTTCGCCTTTCTTTTCTCCCTCCCTGATTGCAACTGCGGCAATTTCATTGAAATTTATTCCGGCCTGTTTTAAGGTGGGAACTAATTCAGGGATCAGGAGGGGCAGATGCGGGTCAGCGAGATTATGAGCCGGGATCTCATCACCATCACTCCCGACAAACGGGTGGGTCAGGCGTTGCAATTGATGCAAAACCAAAAGATCCGCCACCTGCCGGTGACGGAAAAGGGCCGCATGGTGGGCTGGCTCACCTCCCGTGACCTGCGGGAAGTGCTCCTGGCCTCCATGCTGGAAAAGATCACCGTGGCGGACGTCATGATCAAGGCACCCATCAGCGTCGGCGCGGACACTGAGGTAGAAGAGGCGGCCCGCCTGATCAAGGAGCACAAGATCGGCGGCTTGCCGGTCCTGGAGGGCGACCGGCTGGTGGGGGTGATTACCATGCTGGACCTGATCGGGGCCTTCCTCACCATGCTGAGCCTGATCCGGAACAGCTCGCGCCTGGACCTCTCCTTAGAGGACAAACCCGAGGCCCTGGAGGCGGCCGCCAAGATCATCAAAGATGCCGGCGGCAAGATCCTCAATCTGGCCCTGGGCCCCGACCGGGGCCTCCAGCGGGCTTATTACTTTCGCCTGGAGAAGTGCGATCTCGACCCCATCGTGGAGGCCCTGAATAAGGAAGGCATCAAGGTGCTGGAGGTGATTCCGTAGTTTCTGTTCCGAAAGTTCAAGGTTCAAAGTTCAAAGTTCAAGGTTTAAAACCACAATTGCCGAAAACTTTTCATAAATTACGGGTGGGCCAAAGGCCCAAGAATGACTGTTTTGAGAAGACGCCAAAGGGGCGGTTCGAGAACCGACCCGACAATTCCCTCTCTGCAAATTAAGTCCTGACGCGGTGCGAACGCACCCTGATTCAGGTCTGGCCAAGTGTCGCATCCGGACCGCACACCTGGTTTTTCCCCGCCCTCTTGGCCCGGTACATGGCGGCGTCGGCTGCCTCCACCAGGGCCTCGCCGTCCATCTCGGGCGTCAGCCCCGCCACCCCGATGCTCACGGTAAATTGTACGTCCTGCTCCGGCAAGGGGATGGTCATCTCGGAGATTTTTTGGCGCAGCCGTTCCGCCAGTTTCACGGCCTGGTCCACCGGGGTCTTGGGGAGCAGGGCCACAAACTCCTCGCCGCCGTAGCGGCAGACCACGTCAGCATGGCGCAGAGCGGTTCGCAGGTAGTCGGCCAGGGTCTTCAGCACCACGTCTCCCCGGGAGTGGCCCAGGGCATCATTGATGATCTTGAAGTTATCCAGGTCGAGGAAGAGCAGGGCCAGGTGGGTCTGATAACGCCGGCTCTGCTCCACTTCGTGCGCCAGGAGCTCCCAGAAGTGGCGGTAGTTGAAAAGGCCGGTGAGGCCGTCCCGGATGGCCAGGCTCTTGATCTCCTCAAAGAGCTCCAGGTTTTTCAGGGCGGCCTCCCCCTGGAGGATAAGGATGCGGAAGAGTTCGGCTTCTTCCGGGGTGAACGGGATATCCCGGCCGCCGGCCACCAGGGCCAGGCTCTCACCGGCCCGGGCCTCGGCTGCCAAGACTTCGGGCAGCGGCCTCTCGGCCGGTGGTGCCGCCGGATCCGGCAGCCCCTCGGCAGCCAGGCGGAAGCGCTCTTTCAGCCATGCTTTAGTCCGATCCACGGTATCTTCATTCAACCCCGGCTGGCGGTGAAAGGCTTCCAGAGAGAGTTCTTTGTGGGCCCCCCGAAATTCCAGGCCCAAGACCTTGAAGGGAATGCTTTCCCAGATGAGATTCAGCAAGCCGTGAAAGAGCTGTTCCCAGGTGAGGGGCACGGCCAGGGCCTCACACAGGCGGCGGACCCGGCTGAGGTCTTGGGCGCGCTGCCTGGAGAGCTCTTGTTGGGCCCGGCGCAGGTTGGCCAGGAGTTCCCGGTTGCTCAAGTCCAGACGTCGCCGCTCCAGGGCCCGGACCACCACGGCCTGGAGATTATCCAGACGCAGCTCCGACTTCAATAGGTAATCATAGGCCCCCAGGCGCAAGGCCTGGAGGGCGCTGTCCATCCCGGCGTGCCCGGTGAACAGGATGACCTCCGTGTGTGGGGCCTGTTCCTTGATGCGGGAGAGCAGCTCCAGCCCGGAAAACCCGGGCAGGCCCAGATCCAACAAGGCGAGGTGAAATTCTTCCTCCTGGACGGCCTTCAGGGCCTCCCGGCCATCGGCCACGGCCCGCACGGTATATCCCCGGTTACCGAGAAACTCACTGAGGAGGGCCAAGATTTGGGGCTCATCGTCCGCCAGCAGGATTTTTTCCGGGTCCGCCATCAAGGCTCCATCAATGCCAGCCTTCCGACGAGATCAGGCTATCCCGGTGGAAGTGGTCGTCATCCGTCTTGGGATAATCCAGGGTGTAGTGCAGGCCCCGGCTTTCCTTGCGCCTGAGGGCCATGCGGATGATCAGGTCGGCGACGTAGGCGATATTGCGCAATTCCAGGAGATCGCTGGTGAGGAGAAATTTCCAGTAATAATCGTTGATCTCCTTCAGGACCAGTTCGATGCGGGCCTGGGCATGGAGCAGGCGGCTGTCGCTGCGGACGATGCCGACGTAGTTCCACATGAAACGCCGGATTTCATCCCAACTGTGGGAGACCACCACGCCTTCCTCGCTGTCCTTGGCACCGTAGGTGTTCCAGGCCGCCACCGGGATCGGCGGCTTGGCGAGCAAGTCGGGCAGGGTTTCCCGGGCCACCTGGGCGGCCTGGTGGGAGAAGACCAGGGCTTCCAGGAGCGAGTTGCTGGCCAGACGGTTAGCCCCGTGCAGGCCGGTCATGGAGACCTCGCCCACGGCGAACAGGTTGTTGATAGTGGTGCGGCCCCAGGCGTCCGTCGCCACCCCGCCGCACATATAATGGGCCGCGGGCACCACCGGCATGGGCTCTTTGGTAATGTCGATGCCAAACTCCAGGCATTTTTGATAGATGTTGGGAAAGCGGCTCCGGACAAAATCCGCCGGTTTGTGGCTGATGTCCAGATAGACATAATCGGCGCCGCTCTTTTTCAGCTCGGTGTCGATGGCCCGGGCCACCGTATCCCGGGGCGCCAGATCCTTTAAGGGATGATACTTGTCCATGAAGGGGCGCCCGGCCTGATCCATGAGGACGGCCCCTTCGCCCCGCAAGGCCTCGGAGATGAGGAAGTTCTTGGCCGCCGGATGGTAGAGGCAGGTGGGGTGGAACTGGACGAACTCCATGTTGCCGATCAGGGCCCCGGCCCGGTAGGCCATGGCCACGCCATCGCCGGTGGCGATGTCGGGATTGCTGGTGTAGAGGTAGACCTTGCCGACCCCGCCGGTGGCCAGGAGGGTGAGGCGGGCCGGGAAGGTGTCCACCTGGCCGGTCTCCTTATTGAGGACATAGGCCCCCAGGCAGGCGCTCTCCGACTCGGTCACCACCCGCCCCTGGCGCACCACCCTTTCTAAGGTGATGAGATTGACGCCCATGTGGTTTTCGAAGACCTGGATATTGGGATGGGCCAGGACCCTCTCGGACAGGATGCGCTCCACTTCGGCGCCGGTCATGTCCTGGGCGTGGATCACCCGCCGCCGGGAATGACCGCCCTCCCGGCCCAGGTCGTAGCCATTGCCAACGCCGGGGTCGAAGTGGGCCCCCAGATCGATCAATTCCCGGACGCGGTCCGGACCCTGGCGCACCACCAGTTCGACGATGTCCGGGTGGGACAGGCCTTCCCCCACGGTGAGGGTGTCTTGGATGTGATATTCGAAACGGTCATCCGGCCCGAGCACTGCGGCGATGCCCCCCTGGGCCTTGCTGGTGGAGGTCTCGGTCAAGCCGTTCTTGGTGACCAGATTGACCCGGGCGAAATCCGCCACCTTCAGGGCATAACTGAGCCCCGCCAGCCCTGAACCGATTACCAGTACGTCTGCAATTTGTTCCAAGTTAGTTCCTTTGTTGATAGCAGTCCATGTAGCGCCGGCGCCCTCGCCGGCGCACGAACCGCCGAGGGCGGCGGTTCTACATTCATTAATCAATAATACTTTTCATACCATTTATACAGCTTATCCAGGTCGCCGGAGACCTGGCGATACTTCTGCTTGGCCGGGTCCCAGCGCCAGGTTCCCTGGTAGCTGCGAGTAAACCCGCGCTGGCGCTGCTTGTCGCACTCCTCATCCTTGGGGGACGGCTCCATCGTCACGGTCAGCCTGGCCACCACTTTGGGGTACTCCCGGCCTTTATCCGGGAGGGTCCGAAAGACCGCCTTGGTGGCGAAGCTTTCACACAGGCCTTTCCCGCCAAAGGCGAAAACGCCCAAGAGCTCCTCCAGACGCTGGTTTCGGACCCAGAGCAGGTGGATTTGCAGATAACTCTGGGAAGAATTGAAATGTTCCTGAAAAACCATGCAGGCCTGGGTCGCCGGGGTCAGATTGAGCAGGGGATTTTTGCACCAGAAACCCTCGATCATCCCCATGGTCATCCCTTGCCCGATGTCCACCAGGTCCAGGAGCTTGGGAGCCGGGGCGGTTTGAAATAAGGCCAGCAACTCAAAATGCTGTTCTTCGGCGTCCCCTTCTTCCCCGACCCTCTCCCCGGTGGCAGAAACGAGCAGCAGGAGCAGCGGCCGGCCCCGGTCCTTGATAGGCAAGGCCAGGACGTCCCCGTAGCCCTGCTTCGCGGTCAGCGGCTGGGCTTTAAAGTAGTCGCTCAGGCTGCGCACCGGCGGCGTCTCAGGCGCCTCCTTCTCCCCAGCGGGCGGCTCCGGGAAGACCAGCTTAAGCAAATCCGCATAGGTGGTGATTGATCCGGCGGCCACCGGCTGCTTCAGGTCCTTGATCTCCACCAGGGGAGAGGCCGCCAGGGCGGAGCCGACGAGAAGCAGGAGGCAGGCGGCCAGCAAGGCGGCCAATCTTAGAGCAGAGATTCTTGACATAAGCTATCAGCTTTCAGCGGTCAGCTTTCAGCTTTTTTATGAAATCAATAACGCCACATTTTGCTTCCCTGCCAATGCAAGACAGCCAATAAAGGCTTTTCTTCACTAATTATTAGAAAAGGTATACAATTGATCGCGTAGTTCCATAAGACTGGAAGATTTATGGTTATTTTCTGACGATTCTTCTTCATCTGCCAAACGTTCTATCCCCCTCAATATAAAACGGCTTCTACTTGCTAATCTCTGCAATGTGCCATAGAATAAGGCAAATATTGCTAAAATTAGGATAAACAACCACGCGATATTGTTTGAAATAGGTCTTATAATTGAAACGTCACTAGATTTCTGCACAATAATGGCTAGGAGAAAAACTAAAAAAAGACACAAAACAGAAAAGCACATCTTTGCTTCAGAATGGAACCGCACAATATGTGATATTATTTCGCTTTCCTTTTTTGATATAGCCGCGATCAAGTAACCGAAGGAAGCTCTAGAGAGTTCTTTTGCAGACTTTTTAACTTTCTGCATGTTCTGAGGACCTTCATAAGTCCACGAATAAGTCTTGGATGCATTGTTGAAAGCACAAATATAGAGTATTTCAAGGGGCCGACTCAATAGTACCTCCAAAATAGTACCGATCACATAAGCTTGGCCAGCATAAAAAACCGGTAAAATTATGGCCATACCCGACATCATATTGAATTCTGCCCAAGGGTGTAACGGCTCAAAAGTGGTTAGACCCAGTAATGCTAACGAAATTGCCCCAGGAATCATTCGAGCAATCAAGTCAGCATAAAAAAAGGGGATCGCGTTAATCATAAACCTTCTTTCTCATTCCTTAAGGACAATGGAACGATTTGGATAAGACCTTTAGCCTTTAGCTCTTAACTGAAAGCTGACCGCTGAAAGCTGAAAGCTAACAGCTAAAAACCCATCAACCGCGCCAAATTTTTTCCCAGGATCATCTCCTGCCAGTCCGCCGGCAGGTTGGCCTCGGCTATCTCTTTCACATAGCGGCTGGGGGGCAGCAGGGGGTAATCGCTGCCGAAGATGATCTTTTCCGGACCCACCATCTCGGCCACCACCTTATAGATCACCGGCCGGTAGATATAAGGGGAGGCGGCGGTGTCGAAATAGACGTTCCGCAAGGTTTCGGAGACCTCTTTCTTCAGCAGCCCATAAAAGGGCAGGCGCCCGCCCCAGTGAGCCAGGATCCAGGTGGTCTCCGGAAAATCCTTGATTACCCGGTAAATGACTCCCAGGGGCGTCAAGGACCGGCCAGGATATACGGGGCCGGCCCGGTCGGTGGCGTGGAGCATCAGGGGGACGCGGTAATGCTGACAGAGTTCGGCGACCGGGGCCAGGATGGACTTGATGTCCTCGCTGCGGTCCCGCATATAGAAGGCCAGCTCGCCGATGCCCCGGGCCCCGGCGGCCAGGCAGCGTTCGATCTCCGCCACGACCCCGGGGACGGCCGGATGGGCGGCGCAGAACCCGAAGAATTTTTTCGGCCAGCGGCGCTGGGCCTCCAGGATCAAGTCGTTGTGCTGCCGCCAATGGCGCTCCCGCCGCCAGGGAAACCCCAGGACCACCGAGGCCTCGACGCCTTCCGCCTCCATGGCGGTCAACATCTCCTCCGGCCCCACCATCTTGGACTGGGGAGATTCATACAGCAGCCGTAACGCCTGCTCATCGGCAAAAAAATCTTCCCGGCCGTTGATGACCTCAGCGGGAAAGATGTGGGTATGGCCGTCCAGGATCATCA
>JAPLJC010000100.1 GCA_026388765.1 Deltaproteobacteria bacterium | reverse complement strand
TGACGTTTTATATGTCGGCCAAGGCCGGGGCGGGTTACCGCATTGCCGCCACCCTGTCCTTTACTGCGGCCAGCAATAATTTCGAACTGGCCATCGCGGTGGCGGTGGCCGTCTTCGGCCTCCAGTCGGGGGAGGCCTTCGCCGCGGTCATCGGCCCCCTGGTGGAGGTCCCGGTGCTCATCAGCCTGGTGAACGTGGCCTTGCGGTTCAGGGAAAAATATTTTGCCCCCCTGGTGTGCGCACCAGGGATCATAGAGGAAAAAAGGTAGATCCATGTTCAAGACCATTGTGCTGGCCACCGACCTGTCGCCCGCCTGGGAAGAGATCGTCGCCTGCGCCGGAGAATTCAAGGCCCTCGGGTGTTCCCGGGTGATCTTGACCAACGTCATCGTCACCAAATTCCTGATGGGGTTGGAAGAAATGCTGCGGGCCGACGTCCGCCCCAAGCTGGAAGCGCAGCAGCGCCAATTGGAAGCCCAGGGATTGCAGGTGGCAGTGGAGATGCCCATCGGCTTGCCGGCCTATTCTTTGAACGATATCGCCTGTCGCCATGGCGCCGACCTGATCGTGATGGGCTCCCACGGCACCGCCCTGTGGCGGGAGGCGGTGTTGGGGTGCTTCACCTGTGCCGTGGTGCACCATGCCAGGTACCCTATTTTGCTCGTTAACGTGCGGGTTAAACAGGACCGGGAAGCGGACCCCAGCCGTCTGCATTGCGGCTCACTATTGCGCCATGTCCTTTTCCCCACCGATTTTTCCGCCATTGCAGTGCGGGCCGGAGAATTTGTCGAGCTTTTGGCCACCAGGGGCCTGGGCCAGGTGACCCTGCTTAGCGCCCTGGATGTGCCGGGATATGAAGCGTACCCGGAGGGCTACCAGGAGATCGCCGAGGGGGCGGCCCGGGACTTGCTGGCGCAATGGAAGCAACGCCTTCTGAAAGCCGGAGTTCCCATAGTCAACGACCATTTTGACCCGGGGCACCCCATTCCAGCCATTCTCCGGGTTCTGGAATCTCAAGATATCTCGTTAATCGTCATGGGCACTCAAGGGAAGGGTTTTATCCAGGAGCTGTTCCTGGGCAGCATGGCCCATAATGTCTCCCGGCTGGCGAGGTGCCCGGTGCTCTTGATCCCACCGGCGTCCCGGTAATTCCGGGAAAATGGTCGAGAAGATTTTTTGGGTTCCTGGCAAGAATTTCACCCGGGCGCGCCGGATTTTTCTCCTGAGGTGGTTATATATTTATAAATCCGGATACACGGTTATTAAGTCAGCGAGCCTGACCCTAATCACTCAATAAGGATGGGTCTATGAGATCCGCATGGGGCAGACGCCGGCTCTCCTGCAAAAGTTAGGCTGGCTGAGCCGGATCGATTACGGTCTGCACCAGGTCAGGGATATTGTGGGGCGGGTCTGGATCTACATCATCTTGGGGATCGGGGCGGGGGCGGCGATCCACGGCTACGTTCCCGAAAATTTTTTAGCGGCCCTCATGGGCAAACAGGCCTGGTGGTCGGTGCCGGTGGCGGTCATTCTTGGGGCGCCGCTGTACTCCAACGCCGCCGGCATCATCCCGGTGGTCCAGGCCTTGCTGGAAAAGGGCGCGGCCCTCGGCACGGTGCTGGCCTTCATGATGTCGATTATCGGCATCTCTTTCCCGGAAACCGTCATTCTCCGCAAGGTCTTGAAGCCCAAGCTGATCGCCGTTTTCGTCGGCGTGGTCACGGTGGGGATTACCATCGTGGGCTTCATCTTCAACGCCATTATGTGATGGCGGGAGGCTTAGGAGCAACAACGTGAATAATCAAAAACTGAAGGATGTCATCAAGGACCGTTACGGTAAGATCGCCCGGGGGGAACAGACTTTCTGCTGCCCCACCTGCGGGCCGACGACCACTGACCAGTGCCTGGCCGTGGGCTATACCGCCGAGGATTTGCAGTTGGTTCCCGAATTAGCCGTTTTGGGGGTGGGCTGCGGCAACCCCACGGCCCTGGCTGACCTCAAGGAAGGCGAAACGGTGGTCGACCTGGGCTCCGGCGCGGGCATCG
>JAPLJC010000153.1 GCA_026388765.1 Deltaproteobacteria bacterium | reverse complement strand
TGGCAGGTAAACCGCCTAAGGTGGCCCTCACCGCCTGTATGCGCAAACTCCTGGTGATACTTAATGCCATGCTCAAAAATCGTACTTACTGGAACCCTCAGCTGCATCTGGCAGCTTGACAGAAAAGACAGTCGCTACATGGCGGGCGAGACGCCCGCCCGACGATGATTATGAGCGCGGGCCGGAAAGCCTGGGCCACCGCATCATTTCTTCCCCCGTCTCAAGGCAGCGGCCACGAATTCCTCATGGGTGCAGGCCGGGCTAATGCCCGGGCAGGCGCCCTTGGCGTGCTCGAGTTCGTCGGCCTCCAGCAACAAGATCGGCAGAAAGGGCCACTGCCGGCAGATGAAGGGCTTCACCGGATGCACCCGGCAGAGGTTGCCTTCCAGGAGAAAGACGCAGGAGCCGTTGGCGGCCACGGTGAGGCGGGACCCGGTGACGGAGTCTTCCACATAGGAATGGCAAAAGACTTCCTCGGACATGGACAGAAGCGAGGCCATGGCCGCCACTTCCTGGGGCTTGACGTGGATGCCGCCCCGGCCGGCGCAGCAGTCGCCGCACTGTTGGCAATTGAAAACAGGGTTATCGGAGGTTGCGCTCATACAATTACGCCTCTAATCTTCCATATGTCTAAAGACCGGGGACGGAAGACGGGGGACGGGAGAAAAACCCCGGTCCCCGGTCTTTCAGTTGTAGGGTGCGTCCTACGCACCAACTACGCCCCCCTCATCCCAGCCCTCTCCCCCGTTGGGGGAGAGAGGGCACTAATGGCGGGCGGGGACGCCCGCCCCACCAAGTTCTTTTTTAAGGAAGTGATGGGCAGTGCCCACCCTACATCTAATCAATGATGACTGCTTAGATTCTTTTCACTGACAACTGACAACTGGCCACTGGTCACGCAGGCTAAAGCCTGCGGCTACCAAAAACTACTAACTTCTCCCTGGCCCCGGTCCCCGGTCTTCGGTCGCCCGTCACGGGTTTTTCAAGGGCGGCTGGCCGGTTGATTCCAGGACGCTGCGCCAGAGGGGGGAGTTGAGGTCCACCTCTTTGCAGCGGCCCACCGCCGCTTTGATGGGAATATGCACGTAATGGCCATGCCAGCGGCTCATCATCATGCCGGTTTTGCCGGCCATGCCGGCGTGGACCGCGTTCTGGCCCAGGAAGCCGCAGTAGATGCGGTCATTATAGTTGGCCGGCATGCTGCGGATCAAGTAGCTCGGGTCGATGTACTTCACGTTTACTTCCAAATGCCGCTGGATGAAGTATTCTCTGATCCGGTCTTGCAGCAAGACGCCGATATCTCCGGGCTTGAGGTTTCCCGAAGGGTCACAAGGCAGGTTTTCTTTGCAAAAGTATTTCTGGCCGGCGCCTTCCCCCACCAGGATCAGAGCGTGTTGCCGCTCCTTGAGGCGCTGTTCCACCGCGGCCAGCAGACCGTACTCCCCATCCAGGTCGAAGTCGGCCTCGGGGATCAGGACAAAATTGACCTCCCGCAGGGCCAGGATGGCGTTGGCGGCGATGAAGCCGGAGTAGCGGCCCATGAGCTTCACCAGGCCGATGCCGTTGGGGGAGCCCACCGCCTCGGTGTGGGCCGCATGGATGGCGCGGGTGGCCTCCTCCACGGCGGTGTCGAAGCCGAAGGAGCGGGGCACCAGGGCGATGTCGTTGTCGATGGTCTTGGGAATGACGATCACCGCGATGCGCAAATCCCGCCGGGTGACCTCCCGGTAAATGTCGTCAGCGGCCTTGAGGGTACCGTCGCCGCCGATGAGAAAGAGGATGCGGATATTGATGCGCTCCAGGGCGTCGACGATCTCGCCGGTGTCCTGGGGGCCGCGGGAGGTGGAGAGAATGGTGCCCCCGAAGATGTGGATATTGGCCACCGCCTCCGGGGTCAGATCTATCAGGTCATGGCCATATTTGGGGATGAACCCCTGAAGGCCGTAGCGCACCCCATAGATATGCCGCACCCCATAGAGATGGTAGAGCTCCAGGACGATGGCCCGGATGACGTCGTTGGTGCCGGGGCACAGGCCGCCGCAGGTGGCGATGGCGCAGTGCACCTTGGGGGGGTCGAAGTAGATCCTTTCCCGGGGACCCGCTAATTCAAAGGCCTGGGGTTCCTCGCCCGGCCCCAGGTCTTTGAGGTCGGCTAAAAAGTCGTTGATCAGGACCTTTTCCGTGTCCGAGACAAAGGTTTTTTCCACCAGTTGCCCTTCCCGGGTGTACATGGGGTCGCGGGACACGGGAGAATTCACCTTGGGCTCCCCCACGGTGGGAATCAGGGTATCGATTGGTTCGTTGGCCATATGGGTTTTCTTTCTCCAGCTATCGGTCAGCTTTCAGCTATCAGTAAGGACGGAAGACGGGAGACGGGAGCAAAAAATCAATCCCCGGTCTTTCACCCCTGTTTTCAATCTCCGGTCCCCGGTCTTCGGTCCCCGGTCCATTACCAGAAAGACGGAGGACGGGAGACGGGAGACGGGAGAAAAGCTCCTGTCACCAGTCTTCGGTCTTCCGTCTCCGGTCCATTACCAGGTCTCGCTCATGGCTTCCAGCTCATCCTTAAGCTCGCGAGCCATCAATTTTTTGATGGCTTCTTTGGGCGCCAGGCCATCATAGAGAATCTTATAGATGGCGGCAACCAGCGGCACTTCCACACCCAGGCGTCCCGCCAGCAGGTGCACGGCCCGGGAGGTCTTCACCCCTTCGGCCACCATGGCCATGCCGGCCAGGATTTGGTCCAGGGGCTGGCCCTGTCCCAATTTGAACCCCACCTGGAAATTACGGCTTTGGGTGCTGGTGCAGGTGAGGAGCAGGTCCCCGACGCCGGCCAGGCCGGTGAAGGTCATGGGATTGGCTCCGAGGCGGACTCCCAGGCGGCTCATCTCGGCCAGCCCCCGGGTGATCAGGGCGGCCCTGGAGTTGTCCCCCAGGCCCATGCCTCCCAGGATGCCGGCGCCGATGGCGAAGATGTTCTTCAGGGCGCCCCCCAGTTCCACCCCGGTAACGTCCAGGCCGGTGTAAACCCGGAAATAGGGGGCGGAGCAGAGTTTCTGTAAATACCGGGCCACCTCCCGCTGGCGGGAGGCGATGGTCACGGCGGTGGGCTGTTTTTGGGCGGTTTCCATGGCGAAGCTGGGGCCGGAAAGGACCGCGTAAGCAACCTCGGGACCCAGTTCCTCACGGGCGACCCCCTCCATGGTGAGCATGGAATCAATCTCCATGCCCTTGGCGGCGCTCAGGAGCACCGCGCCGGGGGGGAAGAAGGGTTTCAAGGCCCGCAACACTTCCCGGAAGACGTGGGAGGGGATAGCCATGAGGACCACGCCCGCGTCTTGAAAGACCGCCGGCAGATCCCGGCTGAAGGCGAGGCGGGCGGAAAGCCGGATCCCGGGCAGAAAGGTATGATTGACCCGGTCCCGGAGCAGATCCTCATGGACCTCCGGTTCCCGGACCCAGAGGTGGACATTCAGCCCCTTGTCCGCCAGGAGGTTGGCCAGGGTGGTGCCCCAACTGCCGGCCCCCACCACTGCCACGGTCCGGCCCTCAGGAGAGTCCCAGGTCGGGTTCAATTTCGGCTTCGGGGTCATCAGTCTGTTCCGCCACCTTGGCCAGGGAGACCACCCGCTCTTCCGCCTCGGCGTCCATGAGTTTGACGCCCTGGGTAACCCGGCCGATGAGAGAAATACCTCTGGCCGCCAGGCGCAGGATCTTGCCCCCATCGGTGACCAGCATAACTTCGTCGTCTTCGCTCACTTGCAGGATGCCCATCACCTGCCCGGTGCGCTTGGTGATGTTGAGCCCCAGGACCCCCTGGCCGCCGCGGTGGTGCTGGGGATATTTGGCCGGGTTGGTGCGCTTGCCGAAGCCCCGCTCGGTCACGGTGAGGATGGTCCCCTCGGGCTGCAGCACCTCCATGCCCACCACTTCATCCTCCGCGCCCACCCCCATGCCCTTCACCCCCCGGGCGCCGCGGCCCATATCCCGGACTTCGGCCGCGGGGAAGCGGATGATCTTGCCCAGACGGGTGCCCATCAAGATGCTCTGGTCGGCTTCGCTCAAGGCGGCGCCCACCAGTTCATCGGCGGCATCCAGAGACAAGGCAATGATGCCGCCGCCCCGGGGCCGCTGGAAGTTCATCAGGTCGGTCTTCTTGATCACCCCCCGGCGGGTGGCCATCACCAGGGAGAGGCCGGGAATAAACTCCTTGACCGGCAAGATGGTGGTGACTTTTTCCTCCGGCCCCAGTTGCACCAGGTTAACGATGGCCTTCCCCTGGGACGTCGGCGAACCCACGGGAATCCCGTGCACCCTGAGCCAGAAGACCCGGCCCTTGTTGGAGAACACCAGAAAGTAACTGTGGGTGGAGGCGATATAAAGCTGGGAGACAAAATCATTTTCCCGGGTGGCCATGCCGGTGCGGCCTTTACCACCCCGGCGCTGGCTGCGGTAGATGGTCAAAGGGGTGCGCTTGATGTAGCTCCGGTGGCTGATGGTTACCACCATCTCTTCGTCGGCGATGAGGTCTTCGGCGGTGAACTCCTGGGTCTCGCGGACGATCTCGGTGCGCCGGCCGTCGCCGTAGCGCTCCTTGATCTCGGTCAGTTCACCGGCGATGAGGGCCTTGACCTGGGCTTCCTCGGCCAGGATTTGCCGATAGCGGGCAATGGCGGCCTCCACTTCCTTGGCTTCGTCGATGATCTTCTGGCGCTCCAGGCCGGTGAGGCGCTGCAAGCGCATATTGAGGATTTCCTGGGCCTGGATCTCGGAGAGGGCATAGCGCTGGCGCAATTCTGCGTGACTGCCATCCAGCGCCTCGGTGATGAACATGCCGGCCATGAGCTGCTCTTTGGCCTCCGCCGGGGTGGCTGCGGCCCGGATCAGGGCGATGACCTGGTCCAGGAAATCCAGGGCGATGAGGAACCCTTGCAGGATGTGGGCTCGTTCCTCGGCCTTTTTCAGTTCGAAGCGGGTACGGCGCAGGATCACTTCCCGGCGGTGTTCCAGGAAATGGTGCAGCAGGTCCTTGAGGCTCAAGAGCTCAGGCCGGTTGTGGACGATGGCCACCAGGTTGATGCCGAAGGTGACCTGCATCTGGGTGTTGAGATAGAGCTGGTTCAGGATGACTTCGGCCTGCTCGTCCTTTTTGAGCTGGATGGTCACCCGCATGCCTTCCCGGTCCGATTCATCCCGGAGGTCGGAGATGCCTTCGATCTTTTTTTCTTTCACCAGCTCGGCGATGCGCTCGATGAGGCGGGCCTTGTTCACCTGGTAGGGCAATTCCCGGATCACCAGGGTGTCCCGGCCGGCCTTATGCTCCACCACCACCTTGGCCCGGAGGCGAATGAGGCCCCGGCCGGTGCGGTAGGCTTCTTCAATACCACCGGCCCCATAAATGAAGCCGCCGGTGGGGAAGTCTGGGCCCGGCACGATGGCCATGAGCTCCGCCAGGGTGATGTCCGGGTTATCCAAGGTGGCCAGCAGGGCGTCGCAGACTTCGTCCAGGCTGTGGGGCGGGATGTTGGTGGCCATGCCCACGGCGATGCCCGAGGAGCCGTTAATCAGCAAATTCGGAATGCGGCTGGGCAGCACCAGGGGCTCTTTCATGGAGCCGTCGTAGTTGGCGACGAAGTCCACCGTATCCTTGTCCAGGTCCTGGAGGAGTTCGTGGGCCAGGCGGGTGAGGCGCACCTCGGTGTAACGCATGGCCGCGGGGGAGTCGCCGTCCACCGAGCCGAAGTTCCCCTGGCCGTCCACTATGGGATAGCGCAGGGAGAAGTCCTGGGCCATGCGGACGATGGCGTCGTAGACCGCGGTGTCGCCGTGGGGGTGGTACTTACCGATGACGTCACCGACGATGCGGGCGCTCTTGCGGTAGGGCCGGTTATAATCGTTCCCCGCCTCGGACATGGCGAACAGGATGCGGCGGTGCACCGGCTTCAAGCCGTCGCGCACGTCGGGCAGGGCCCGGCCGATGATGACGGAGAGTGCGTATTCGAGATACGACTTGCGTATCTCATCCTCGATGTTGATGGGTACGGATCGTGTTTCCATAGAGAATAGGGGTGGTTGTCTGTTATTCAAAGTTTATTTAAGTTTCCACCGCCGATAAACGCCGATGGACGCAGATTAGGAATTTCCATTTTTTTTAATAAGACTAACCTGCCTCAATTATTCAATATCTTCTTCTAATCCGGCCATTTTCAAAAGGTGCCGTAGAAGTCCAATTTTCAAAGGCGAGCTGCCATGAACAGGCACGGATAAGCGTACGATGCTTCCGGGTTTTCCGTAAATGTGGTGGCTCCCGCTAATACGCAGCAATTCATAGCCATTACGTTCAAGAATTTTGATAAGATCTTTGCCGGAGATCGCCTTCATATGGCGATTTCCAGCACTCGCCCATCCGACTTTGGTTCTTCAACATTAACCGCAAGGCAACCTTCCACTGCTTCGTAAAGATTCTTAAGCAATTCCTCAAAAGTTTCACCTTGCGTGGCGCAACCGGGAATGGCCGGCACTTCGGCCCAATAGCCGCCTTCTTCTGCTTCGTGAACAATAACCTTGATTTTCATGGCTTCATCCAAGATCGCAAACTATTACGGATTTATCGTCGTTTGATAAGCAAACTGCCCCTGGTCCACCTTGATCACCGTGACGCCCTTGATGGGGTTGTGGTCCGGGCCCATGGTGAGGCTGCCGGTGATGCCGGCGAAATCTTTGGTCCCGGCCAGGGCCTGGGCGATCTTGGCGCCGTTCAGGTCGCCGGCCTGGTTGATGGCCGCGGCCAGCAGGAAGTAAGACTCGCCGCCCAAGGCGGCAAAGGCGTCCAGTTGTTTCTTATAGGTTTTTTCGTAGGCCTCCATGAACTTGCGCCCCAACTCGGAGGTGGCGCCCTGGCGATGGAAGTGGGCGGTGAAATACGTGCCGTTAACCGCCTCGCCGCCGATGCTCAACAACTCCGGCACCTGGGCGCCGTCCCCGGTGAGGATGGGGGTCTTGAGCCCCTGGTCCTGGAGCTGTTTGGCCAGCAGGGCGTCTTCGGCGTAATAGTTGGGCGCATAAATGAGGTCCGGATGGTTGGACTTCAGGGCGGAAATCTGGGCGCTGAAGTCCTGGTCGCCGGTCTGGATATAGCTGGTGGCGACGATGTCGCCGCCCCGGCGCTTAAACTCCTGGGCGAAGTAATTGGCCAGGCCGACGCAATAGTCCTGGGCCTGATCGACGAACAGGGCCGCTTTCCGGGCCTTGAGGTTGTCAAAGGCGAAGCGGGCGGCCACCTTTCCCTGTAAGTCGTCCACAAAACAGGCCCGGAAGGCAAACACTCGCCCCTGGGTCACCAACGGGTTGGTGGCCGTGGGCGAGATACTGGGAATGCCGGCCCGTTCGGCGATGGGCACCCCGGCCAGGGTATCGCTGCTGATGACCTCGCCGATGATGGCCGCCACCTTGTCTTTCTCAATGAGGCGGCTCACGGCGTTGGCTGCCTCGATGCGGTCGCTGCGGGTGTCCAGCAACACCAGTTCCACCGGTTGGTTCAAAATTTGTGGCTGCAGAGTTTGGGCCGTCTGGACCCCTTCCCAGACCATCTGGCCCATGGCCGCCGCCGAGCCGGTCATGGGTAAATAAACGCCGAGCTTCACGGCAGCCCCGGCGGGAAGCGCCAGCAAAAGCCAAAAGATGATAATCAGGTTGAGCCTTTTCATGGCTGGAGCCCTTTTAACGGCAAGGGGGAAAAGGAGAAAAGGTTAAAAGGGGAAAAGGTAAAAACCGAGATGCTGCGCGGGGTCTGGAATGACAATGCCGTTTCCCCCTTTCCCCTTTTTTCCTTTTCCCCCTGCTTTATGTTGTCCCCGGCCCTTAACAGACCTATAATACCACAAAAATCCCCTGACCGGAAAGGATTTCCGGATTTTCCGTTTTTCCGTTTTTCCGTTTTCCGTATAGGGACTCGCGAGGTGGGTCATGGAATTGAAAGTGGTAAAGCTGATCATCCCCGAAGGGGCCAATATTATCCTGGGCCAGAGCCACTTCATCAAAACCGTGGAGGACCTGGATGAAATCCTGGTGGGGACCGTACCGGGGGCCAAATTCGGCCTGGCCTTTTCGGAATCCTCCGGGGACTGTCTCATCCGGGCCGAGGGCAACGACGAGCAGCTCAAGGCGGCGGCCACCCGGAATGCCGGCCTGATGGCGGCGGGCCACACCTTTAATATCCTTCTGCAAGACGCCTTCCCCATCAACGTCCTCAACGCCATCAAGCTGTGCCCGGAGGTCTGCCGCATCTTCTGCGCCACCGCCAACCCGGTGGAGGTCATCCTGGCCGAAACGGAACAGGGCCGGGGCATCCTGGGGGTGGTGGACGGTCTCTCCCCCAAGGGAGTGGAGGACGAGGCGGGCCGCGCCTGGCGCCATGAGATTCTGAGGAAATTCGGGTATAAGAAATGACCGGAGACGGAAGACGGGAGACCGGAAATGACGGAAGACCGGAGACCGGGGTTTGGCTCCCGTCTTCGGTCCCCGGTCCTCCGTCCTTCTAAAGGAGTATGCCAGTGCAGAAATTTTTTGAGCCGGACTCCGTGGTGCTGATCGGCGTGTCCCGGCAGACGGGCCCCGGAGCTTATAATAATTTAGAGATGCTGCTCCGCTATGGTTATCGAGGCCGCATCTATCTGGTGCATCCCAAGGTTCCGGAGATCCTGGGGTACCGGACTCAGGCCCGGGTGGCCGATTTGCCGGAGGTCCCGGACCTGGCGGTCATCTCCTTGGGGAGGGAGCGAGTGCTGCCGGCTTTTACCGAGTGCGTGGCACACGGCATCAAGCGGGTGGTGGTCATCAGCCAGGGGTTTGCCGACGCGGATGAACGGGGCCAGGAGCTGCAGGCGCAGCTCACGGTTTTAGCCCGGGAGCACGGGGCCCGGTACCTGGGACCCAACACCATGGGGGTGCTCAACCCCTTTGTCGGCTTCAGCACTGCGTTTGTCGATATCCCCCGGGAGGCGTCGCCTGCCCCTCTGACCATGGTGGCCCAATCGGGGGTCTTTCAGTTGGGGGCCTCGCTGTTTACCGGCCGGATGGGGAAGGCCATCGACCTGGGCAACGCCGGCGACGTGGACGTGGTGGATGTCCTGGAGTACCTGGAGAACGACCCCCAGACCGGAATTATCGCGCTGCACCTGGAGGGGATCAAGCGGGGCCGGGAGTTTCTTGAGGTCGCGGCCCGCATGGTCCCGCAGAAACCGATTATCGTCTTGAAAACCGGGCGCAGCGCCGCCGGGGCCCGGGCCGCCCAGTCCCACACCGGCTCCTTGGTGGGGGCAGATTCGGTGTTCGAGCTGGCCTTCAGGGAGGCTGGCGTCATCCGGGTCCGCTCGCTGGTGGAACTGAGGGCCAGCTGCCGGGCTTTCCTCCAGTTCCGGCCCATGGCCGGGCCGCGTCTGGGAATGGTGACCGCCACCGGGGCCTTCGGCATCATGGCGGCGGACGCCTGCTCCGATTACGGTCTGGAGCTGGCCGCCCTTCCTGAGAAACTCCGGGATTTGGAGGAGGACCGCATCGCCTGGCACCAACTCCACAACCCGGTGGACATCTGGCCTCTGGGGATGGTGACCGGCTCCTTCACCGAAGTCTTTCGCCGGGCCGCCGTCGGTCTGCTGGCCAGCGACCAGGTGGATGGAGTTCTGGGGGTGGGGCCGGTCTTCACGTCGCCCCTGCATAGCGATCTGGACCTGGCCACCACGGTGCGGCAACTGCTCCGGGATAACGCGGCGCACAAGCCCCTGGCCCTACTGCTCTATGGGGATGAGGCGGCCTACCGGGCCCAGACCCGGGCCCTGGCAGATGTGCCCGATGTGGTTTGTTACGACACCCTGGAAGAAGCCGTCCTGGGATTGGCCGCCACCTGGCGATATCACCAAATCAGGGAACAACCCCCGGTGGGAGGCCTGGCCCTGCCGGCCGCGCCGGCCGTCAGGCCCGTGGCCTTGCCGGCCGCCGGTGCGGTGCTGGGGGAGGCGGCCCTGGCGCTGCTGCGACATT
Source organism: Deltaproteobacteria bacterium (assembly GCA_026388765.1). GTDB lineage: Bacteria > Desulfobacterota > Desulfobaccia > Desulfobaccales > 0-14-0-80-60-11 > JAPLJC01. The sequence continues at coordinate 14,218 of JAPLJC010000153.1, read as the reverse complement.
ATCAAATCCCCGTGGCGCCCAGCCTCCTGACCCTGAACGTGGCCGCAGCCGCGGCCTTCGCCAAGGAGACCGGCTACCCGGTGGTGCTCAAGATCATCTCTCCGGAATGGCTCCATAAATCCGACTTGGGCGGGGTCCGACTCCAGGTCGGCGACGAAGGCCAATTAACCGCGGCCTGGCAGGAACTGCTGGAGTTGTTTGAGGTCCGCACCCCCGAGGGGAACCTGGAGGGCATCCTGGTGCAAAGGCAGGTGCAAGGGATCGAATTGCTTCTGGGGCTCAAACGCGACCCCCAGTTCGGCCCGGTGATGGTGGCCGGCGCCGGGGGAATATATACGGAAGTCCTGAAGGATATCGCCCGGGCCTTCGTGCCGCTGACCCGGGAGCGGGCCCGGTCGATGCTGGCCTCATTGAAAATTTACCCCATCCTGGCCGGCGTCCGGGGCCAGGCGGGCGTTAACCTGGAAGCCCTGCTGGACCTGATGCTGGCCCTGTCACAGCTGGCCTGCGATTACCCGGAAATCCGGGAATTGGATCTCAACCCGGTGGTCGCCGACCCCCAGGGGTGCTGGTGCGTGGATTGGCGGATAGTGGTCTGAGTTTCGAGTTTGTTTAAAGGGGTTACCGGGAAAACTGCAAATCCCCCTAAATCCCCCTTTTTCAAAGGGGGACTTTAAAACCAGTGTTTGGAAGGGGGCAGGGTAGGGTAGCAAGTTGTCACTGCTAAGCCCACAAAGACGATGCCCCCCCACCCCAACCCTCCCCCCTCGCAGGGGGAGGGGAGTTTCAGCCGCTAAGACGCTGGTTCTGCGAATCCATAAAAAGGAAATAATTATATAAAAAGTCCCAAAAGAATCGTGAATACAGACTTAACCGGAAACCAAAAACCGAAAACCGGATGTGACAATGAAAGCGGCCATTTTAGCGGCGGGGTTGGGGACCAGGCTCAGGCCGCTGACGGAGGTGGTGCCCAAGACCTTATGGCCCGTGCTGAACCGGCCCCTGTTGGGACTGCTGCTGGCCCAGGTGGAGGATGCCGGCTTCTTGCAGGTGGCAGTAAACACTTATCACCTCGCGGGGCAGGTGGAGCGCTTCCTGGCCGGCCAGCCCTGGGGCTTCAACCTCAGCGTCAGCCAGGAAGCGGAGCTGTTGGGCACCGGCGGCGGCCTGAGAAGATTGGGGGAGATTTTGCGCGGCGGCCCGTTTCTGGCGGTCAACGGCGACATCGTGTCCGACCTGGATCTGGCCGCGGTTTATCGCAGCCATCGGCAGGACGCCATCGCCACCCTGGTGCTGCATGATTGCCCGCCCTATAACAAGGTCTGGGTGGCAGGGGACTTGGTGGCCGGCATTGGGGAGTCGCCGCCGCCTTTTTTGTCAAAGGCAGCCGGGCCGCCCCTGGCCTATACCGGGGTCCAGGTGGTGGGCCCCAGGATGCTGGACTATCTGCCGGCGGGAGAGCCGTACGACCTGGTCACCGCCTGGCGTCAGGCGCTGGCTGCGGGTGAAAGGCTGGCGGCCCTGACCGTGGCGGGCCATTTCTGGCAGGACCTGGGCACCCCGGCGGCCTATCTCGCCGCCCACCGGCGACTCCTCCAGGGGGCCGCCCCGGGATTGGCCCATTATTTCGGCCCCCTGGCCGATCCGTTCCTGGGCGCCGGTGTTTTGGTTGAGGCCGGCGTCCAATTCGGCGGTGGTGTCTGTCTGGGATCTCAGGTTACCATAGGGGCCGGGGCGGCCTTGCGGAACACCGTGGTCTGGGAGGGGGCCGTCATTGAGCCGGGAGTGGTATTAGAGGATTGCCTAGTGGCCGCGGGGGTGAGGGTGCAGCGCGCCGCCCAGGGGGAGATGCTGGGGTGAAATAGCTTTCAGCTGTCAGCAATCAGCGGTCAGCCAAGGCTTAAAGATAGGGAAGCGCGAACAAATATATCGGCGTGGGACTTTTTTAAGGGCGGGGATAAGAGATTACTTCCCCCCACTCTAACCCTCTCCCCCATTGGGGGAGAGGGGATAAGGAAGCAACTCCTTTGCTGCACTCATTAATCAGTTCCCCTTGAGAAAGGGGATGCTTTTTCCCCAAGTCTAAAGATCTTCTATTGAGCCGACTTCAAAAAGGAGACTAGTCTGGATGATCACCCATATTGCTTTGATTAAACTAATACATGTCAATGCGGAGACCATTGAATTAGCAAGGGAAATGCTATCCGGGATGGAGGGCAAGATTCCTGAATGCCGCCAGCTCGAAGTAGGCGTCAACCTGGTCCAGTCGTACCGCTCTTACGATCTATCCCTGGTGGTTAGGTTCGACTCTTTGGAAGGTTTCCAGGCCTACCAAAATCACCCGGCTCATGTGGAAGTGGTTAAAAACCTGCAGGGGCTCCGCCAGTCGACCATCACGGTGGATTATGAAACGCTCTGACGACCCGGAGGTAGGCAGATAATGGTCAGTATTCCTTGGACCCCGCGGCTGCAAGCGGCGGTGGGCCGGTTAGGCGCCTCCCTCGATGGGGCCCAGCCCCTGGCCGGAGACGGTTCAGACCGCCGTTTCTTCCGCCTGCTGGGCTCCCCCACGGTGATCCTGCTGCATCAGCCCAACCCTCCGGGCCTGGGGGTTAATGAAAACGATTCCTACTTCCACCTGGGCCGGCATCTGCTGGCCCAAGGGGCGCCGGTGCCGGAAATCTATGACTACTGTAGGGAAGAAGGCTGGCTGCTGCTGGAGGATTTGGGGGACATCAGCCTGGAGGCGGCCATTAAACGGGAGGGCCGGGAAGACCAGGTGCGGTTCCGCTACCGGCAAGCCCTGGAGATCCTGATAAACATGCAACTGCGCGGCAAGGAAGGCTTCGACCCCGCCTGGTGTTTCGACACCCCGGTGGTGCACCGGCCTTTTTTATGGGAACGGGAGTTAGGTTATTTCGTCCGGGCGTTTTTGCAAGGATATTTGGGGTTAAAGGTGGAGGTCGACGACCTGGCCCCGGACTTTGAGCGGCTCCTCACCCGGGCCCTGCCGCCGGCTGCCAACTTCTTCCTGCACCGGGACTTCCAATCCCGCAACCTGATGATCAAGAACGGGCGCCTGCGGGTCATCGATTTTCAGGGGGGACGTCTCGGCCCCCTGGGTTACGACCTGGCGGCCCTCCTCATCGATCCTTACGTGAATCTGAGCCCGGCCTGGCAGGAAGAGCTGCTGGCCCATTATCTGAATCTGCTTAAGGAGCGGCTGCCCGGGGTTGACCGGGAAGCCTTCACCGGGCAGTACCGCCACCTGGCCCTGTGCCGCAACCTTCAGATCCTGGGGGCGTTCGGCTACCTCACCCGGGTGAAACAGAAAGTTAATTTTGCCCGCTACCTCCCCACGGCGGTGGCCGGCCTGCGGCGGCGGCTGGCGGAGCGGGAGGGGGAATTTCCCTTGCTGGAGCAGGTGGCGGCTTCGTTGAAGCTCGGTTGAGCGGCCCATAGATGCTAAAGGCGGGATGCGCTGCGCTTTCCCGCCCTACGCCCTAGGGGCTGCCTGATTCAACCTTTAGATTATCTGGGTCCCCAAACCTGTGGACCTTCACGATGCGCTTTGAATGGTCCGGCCTTTTTCGGTTCACTGCGGCGCTGAGGTTGGCGCGGCGGCCGGGCGAATTCTTTATCGCGCGACGGCGCCGCCTTTTTATAATCAAAACCGTTCAGGGTGCAACGCTTTACCTTGGCGCGGAGGACACGCTCGATGCTGCGAACCATCTCCTCATCTTCAGAGGTCATAAAAGTGAAGGCATCACCGGTCTTAGCCATGCGGCCGGTACGTCCGATCCGGTGCGTATAGGCATCAGCAGTATCCGGCATGTCGTAATTGATCACGTGGGAAATCTGGGTCACGTCGATGCCGCGGGCGGCAATGTCAGTCGCCACCAGGATCTGGAAGGTGCCGTTGCGGAAGCCGTTCATCACGGCCTGCCGCTGCGCCTGCGAGAGATTTCCTTGCAGTGAGGCGGCTCGATAGGCGGCCTTCCCCAGTTGTTCCCCCAGACGCTTGGCCCGGTGTTTGGTGCGCGTAAAGATCAGCACCGACTCAGTATCGGTATGGCGCAACAGTTCGAGAAGGAGCGGGGTTTTGAGGTGCGGTGCGACCGGATAGAGCAGATGAGAGACAGTACTTGCCGGTCCGGAGGCATTAACCTGCACCGTAACGGGTGCTTTCGTAACTTCTTGGGCCAGATGCAGAATACTATCCGGCATGGTGGCCGAGAACAACAGCGTCTGGCGTTTTGCCGGCACGTGCTTGATAATCTTTCTGATATCGGGCAGAAATCCCAGGTCGAACATCCGGTCGGCCTCGTCCAGGACGAGGACATCCAGATGCGACAGGTCGACGGTGCCACGATTGAGGTGGTCCAGCAGGCGACCGGGACAGGCAACGACAATCTCGGCGCCGCGTTTCAGCTTATCCGCCTGAGGATTGAAACCAACTCCTCCATAAATCGTCACGCTCTTGAGTCCGGTCCGGCGTCCCAGGGTGCCAATGGCCTCGTGGGTTTGCTCGGCCAGTTCGCGCGTCGGGGCAATAACCAGAGCCCTGACGTGCCGGCGCCCGCCTTGCATCAGGCGGTGGAGGATGGGCAGCACAAAGGCCGCGGTCTTGCCGGTGCCGGTTTGGGCCAGGCCCACGACGTCGTGTCCTTGCATGACCAGCGGGATTGCCTGTGCCTGGATCGGCGTTGGCGTGATATAGCGAGCCGCGGTAACGCCGGCCGCAACGTGAGGGTGAAAATCAAACGTGTTAAATTCCATAAATTCCTTTTTTTCTAAAGTTCGGGTAAATGGCCATTTCGAGTGGAATTCAGGCAGACAAATCCTGGACGCCACCAGTATCCAAAGCATTATGAGCAGATAAGTGCATCCCAGGAGTATGACGGACGTCGGATTGCCAGCGACAAGATCTTGGGTAAGCTTCTTCTGTAGGGCGGTTAGGTTAGCCTTGAATCCCACCTTGTGGGACCTTAATCATAAATATTATACAAAAAACGGGGATACTGTCAAGGGGTACCTGAATAACCCGTGAACAATATGAGGAAGCGGGCTCGAGGCAACATATCCTGCCAGCTGCGGAAATTATTGGTTTGACAAAGATAATTAGTGAAAATAATCTAACAGTCTAATTAATATTTCGTAAGCCTTCAACCAGGATCGCAGCGAGCAGCAGGAGGCAAGCATCGGGCAGATGCCGAAGAAATAAGCAGCGAGCCCCTCAGGCAGGTTTGGGGTCGGCGGAGGCTTTTTTTACTTGGTTTCGGACTGAGCCGCAGCGAGGGCAAGATGGGAGTGGGGGTGGCCAAGGCTGGTCAAGAAATAACTGTCCAGGCCGTGATCCTTGAGGGCCGGGGACCGGTCTTCTATGCCTCCTTGCCGGTTGCCCCCGAACCCCGCAAAGGTTGCCGGACGAACCGGGCCGGAGACCAGCACCGCTTGGTTGCCAGCCTGTGGGATCACCTGGTGGAGCTGAGGGCCGGGGAAAATCCTCTCGGGAAAGGCGCTCAGGCCGCCAAGCGCGCCCCGGTCCCGATCCAGGTGGTCCACGACCCGCTGGGCCGGCCCCAGCTCCGGTGGGGGGAAAATCGGGGCCCGGCCATCTCTTTCAGCGAGGGTGGCGGCAGAATCTGGGCCGCCCTCTGCGGGGATGACTCCGAGATCGGGATCGATGTGGCCGAAACCGCTGAATTCCAAGGAGAGTACCCGGTGCACCGGGTCTTCCATGAATCGGAGCTGCACGAGGCCTTGAGGTTGACGGGTGGAGATTTGGCCGGGGCCGCGGCCCTGCTCTGGTCGGTCAAGGAAGCCGTGGCCAAGGCCCTGGGATGCGCCTTCCACTCTGTGTCGCCGCGGCAAATCAACGTCTATCCGGCGGTGGGCAGGGACGGCGGGTTTACCTTTCGCGTGGGCTTATCAGGAAAAGCGCGGGTGCGGTTTCCCTCAACCCCCGGCGGGTCCATCCGGGTGCGGTCGCTTCCCCGGGCGCAGATGTGGCTTTCCATCGCCCTCTTGAATCGGCAAGATCGATGAGGCGCTGGGCAGCGGCGGACTGCGAGCCCAAGGCCAAGACGAAACCCTGATCAGATTTCCTCACAAAATTCTGATATGATCTGTCCAGCAGCGCCCAAATCGAGGGATAACCTGAATTAGCCAAGGCAATCAACCTGCTGATAATTATGCCGACCAAACCAAAAACCAGATGAAAGGGAAAATTTTCCAGCAACGGACCTACCTAAATCTCATCAGCGCCATTATCCTGGTGGTTGGTTTGGGTGGGGCCGCCTTGATTTATCAAAGAGCCGTAAATCTTACTTACGGCGCTTGGGGCTACGGGGATGTTGATGGGAAGATTTATCCGATTATGCCCGGAGATTCCAAGATGTATAGACATAATCTGGAAGTCTACGGCGGCAAGTTAAATATCATGATGGATGATTTCAGTCGTTGGTTTGCAGGGTTATGGCAGGGAAAATCACTCGCCTTCATCGTAGGTGGCACGGCTATTTTGATATCTTTCGGTTTGTTCTATCGGGCTAATTATTTGATCCCCCGCTTAAAATCTAAGGCTACCAGTGAAGACCAGCAGGATGAAACCGGATAATTTTTTGGCGGTCGTGAAACCATTGAGATTCGTAAGGGGCCTTTAAGATGGAAACCAGTCAAAAAATCGATCATAAGTTAGTTTATATAATATTAGCAGTAACCATTATTCTTTTTTTGACACCTGCTGGATATGCAGAAAATCTGAGGGAAAAGTTTATCGTGGCCATTGATATTGGGCATACAAAGAATTGTGGAGGAGCGTTAAGTGCCCATGGCCTAGACGAGTATTATTACAATCAAAAAGTGGCCTTTTTATTACTTCCAGAACTGATCAAAAGTGGGTTTAAGAAGTCGTTTATTATTAATGAAGACGGCAGCGATATCTCACTGATGGGCAGGACAATGGAAGCGAAAAATCGAAAGGCTGATTTACTGATATCAATACATCACGATTCAGTCCTGCCATGCTATTTATCGAAATGGAATTACCAAGGAGAATCACTTTATTATTGCGATTTGTATAAGGGATTCTGTATTCTTGTGTCTGATGATAATGTTACTTCAAAAAATAATATATTATTTGCAAGACTACTTGGGGCGGAATTATTAAATAGGGGGTTTTCACCAACCTTGCATCACGCTGAACCCATAAAAGGCGCGAATAGAAAATTAATTGACCCAGAGAAAGGTATTTATGAATTTAACAAATTAGCTATATTAAGAACCGCCACTATGCCAGCACTTTTATTGGAATGTGGCATCATTAAAAATAGGGGTGAAGAAAAGTCTATCAATAGTGACTACAGGAATAGATTGGTTAACGCTATTGTTGCTGCGATTGGACAATATCATGAAAAACCTAGACCCTGAACCGTTGCTATAGTCAGAATAGTAGCAGAATGACAAAGCGGATCCTGTTCCTTAGCCGACATGGCGAGACGCCGCAATCCCTTGAATCTATTGTTCAAGGACACTCAGACACGCACCTGACCCCTAAGGGTGAACTGGACTCAATCCTGCTGGGCGATCATCTCGCCCGGCAGCAAAATATTCAGACGATTATGACGAGTGATTTATCCCGGGCGGTAATGACGGCCAGGCTGATTGCCCAGAGGATCAGCCCTCCACCCCGAATAGTTGAAGTAGCCGCTTTACGTGAGCTGGCCTGCGGCGTCTTGGAAGGCCAGCCCTTTGCCAGACTCAAAGACTTGCGGCTCAGGGACCCGAGGGGGTCAGAGAACGCGGCCCCGCCGGGAGGGGAAAGCCTGGCGGCCCTGCGCCAAAGGGTGCTCGATTGGTATTTTGGTTTGGTGGCCGGGGTCAATAGTGAAACTCTGATAATAACTCATAAAGGTCCTCTGGCCGTGATCCTGGCCGCCAGCGCACCCTCTTGGCCCGCGGCCTTGGTACGAGCGGCCCTGGAGCACAGCTCCCTGGTTGCCTTGGACCTTAACGGGGCAACGGCAGCCGGTCTAGAAGTCGCCAGGCCCGGCAAATAGCGGCAGATTCCCCCCACACTAAAATTCGTGACGGAGCGATTGCAATCTAAATTATTTGTTTTATAGTTGGGGTAAATTTGCGCCGAACTGGGCGCTGAGTGCCGGGCCGGGTAAGACAGCAAGTTGACGTCCCGAGGAGGAGCCCATGGAAGAGGGGTTTACCAGAAAAGAAAAGATGGTGGGGCTTTTTCTTTTGGTGATGATCATCCTCATCAAGATAACTTTGCTGGTAATCGCCCAAGGGAAAGGATGGTTCCAATCCCAAACTACTTATTACGTTTATTTCAAGCAAGGCTATAACCTGCGGCAAGGCTCCCTGGTCAAGATGTTTAATACGGAAATCGGCAAGGTAACCAGTATTGATTTCAAGCGGAAGGAGGATGAGAATCAGGTTGAAGTCACCATCAGGGTCGTAACGGAAAAGGCCGGTCTCATCCGCACCGATTCGGTGGCGGAGGTCATCGCGCCCACCCTGATAGGTAGTGAATATATCGAGATTTCCCCGGGTTCTTCTGGTTATCCAGTGGTTCGAGCCGCCGGCACCATAGCCTCGCAAGCTCACAAGACCATGTCCGAGAATCTGGCGGAACTCTTCAATGAAGAGACCATCAAACAAGCCCGCCTGACCATCAACAACATTACTCTCCTGACGGAGCGGCTTAAGAATCACGAAAAGGCCTGGCTGGCTACGGTGAATCATATTGATGAGGTCGTAGTTTCCGTAATTAAGGCCCAGGGGACCCTGGGGGAGTTGGTGAGCCGACGGGATTTTTACAACCGCATGAACCTGAGTATGACCGAAGTGGACAAGGCTATCCTAAATGTCCAGAAGGTTACGGGGGATTTGGTGCCGGCCGCCCAGAACCTGCAGACGGCCAGTAAAACCATCCAACTGGAAACAGAGACCGTAAAAGGCATCCTGGCCGATATTAAGGGGGGAACCCAGGAGTTTCCAGGCTTGATGGAAACGGCCTCGGAAACCACCCAAGAAGGCAAAACCGTCGTGGAAGCCGTCAAGACCAACCCTTTGATTCGTCTGACCTTGCCCCAGGAAAAAAAGAGTCAGCCTTTGCATGTGGAACCTCGTCATGTGCCTTAGCTCTTGGGCGGGGTGCTTGCTGGCGGCCGTAATGATCTGCGGCTGCGGGGCCAAACAGGACCCTTACGGCCAGCAGGTGCAGCGGGCCACCTCCCTGTCACTACAGGGGGAGCAGTGGTTTTCCCAGGGAGATTTAAGACGGGCTGACCGGGACTTCACCCGGGCCCTGGAATTGAGCCGCGCCGTGGACTATCCCCAGGGAGTGGCGCAACAACTCAATAACCTGGCAGCCATCGCCCTGGAACAGGGGGACCTGGAGAAGGCCGGAAGACTCTTCGTGCAGGCCTGGGAGCTGAACCAGGATCTCCAAAACTGGGAGCAGGCCAGCACCAATCAGGCCAATCTGGCCACGGTGGCCCAAAAGTCAGGGGATCTAGGGAAGGCTGGAGAACATCTGCGACTCGCCCAGGAGGCGGCGCAAAGATCCGGGTCCAAGACCGCCTTGCCCCGGATATACTGTCGTTGGGCCAGCTTTTACCTGGACCAAAAGCAGGCCGGGCCCGCCGGGGAATTTCTGGAAAAGGCCCGGGCCGCGGCCAGCACCCCCGACCTCAAAGGGGCCTGGCAGCATCAGTGGGGCAGGTTAGCCCTGCTGCAGGGAAATACCGAGGCAGCCGTGTCAAATTTTACCCTGGCCCTGGAATCAGACCGTAAGATCTTGGATCGGGCGGCTATGGCCTCCGATCTGTTATACCTCGGGCAGACGTATCAAACGCGGGGCGACCTGTCGCGAGCCTTCTATTATTATGGCCGGGCCTTCGATGTCTATTCCGGGTTAGGGAAGAAGACGCAACTGCGGCTCTGCCTGGAACGGCTGCGCCAGGTCAATAGCCAGGGCAATCTGCGGCAGTCCCTGGAGCGGTTTGAAAAACATCCGCAATTGCAAGCACCTCCTCCAAAACCATCTTCTTCTTAAGAGTGGCGGCCGGATGCCGGGCGGTTCAAGAACCGCCCCTACAGGACGTGCACGGCGCATCTACGGCTCGCCGGGTGCAATCCCGGTGCATCCTTCCCCGCATACCGAGTTGCGGTCAAAAAAGTAATATTGTCATTCTGAGCAAAGCGAAGAATCTAGATTCGAAACGAAGCTGCGCTCCGTTCAGAATGACAGCGCTAAATAATACCTGTTTGAATGCAACTTGTGACCTCTGCGAAAGTCCTCCAATCAGTCATTCTGAGGGAGCGAAGCGACCGAAGAATCTCGATTTGGTAGCACAGCCTTTCCAGGCTGTGCCTATTCCAGCACAGGCTAGAAAGCCTGTGCCACCAAAAGCTGAGATCCTTCGCTTCGCTCAGGATGACAAAAAGGCTTTTCGCAGAGGTCTTAACTTGGTATCAGACCAGAGGAAGATAGGCGATCAAGGGACGCCCCCCACGTTCCAAGATCTGGCGTTCCCGTATCCGGCCGGCTTTCAGAGTTAAAAGCCGATGGGCGAGATGGTGGAAGGCGGTCAGGGAATGGCCGGCCAGAATGACGGCGGCGTCCTGCTTATCCAGATACTCCTCGATCAGGGTTAAAATCAGCCTTTGCGTCCCCGCAGTCTCCGGAGATTCTTCCACCATCGCCAGGATCAATTCCGGAAGCTTGACCAGCTCTCGGGCCCAGAGGGCGCAGGTGTAAGCGGCTTGGGAGAGTTCGGAGGGACGGCGGGACAAAAACGGTTCCAGCCCCAAATGTTTTATTAAGGGGGCGTGCTCCCGCAAGGTGTCAGATAAGTTCTGGCCGAGGTGATAAGCAGGGCCCAAACCGATATTTTCCGCCAGAGTAAGGGTATGGAGGAGAGACTGTTTAGGATGAACGTAGGCAATCTGACGGCGCAAATTATAAAGCTCCTGGCGCGTCAGGGTGGAAATTTCCTTACCCCAGAGGCGGACCTGGCCTTGCCCGGGCTCACTCAGGGTCGCCGCCACATCGAGCAAAGTTTCGGCATCTTCGGCGCCGGCTCCTTCGATTAGCAAGACTTCCGTCATTCCTAACCGCAGGTCAAACGACTCGGGCCAGTTGCCGAAAGGCGGCGGCAGAGTAATATGCTCCAAAATCAGACTGTAACGCCACATGGCGGCAAAATCTCCAACTCTAAGGGAATGAATCTTGATCCCACAACTTGAAGCGCTCAGAGATAATAGATGGTTACCACGAGCAAATCCAACGAGGCGCAAAGAACCAGGCTGAGCATGGCCCCCGTGGAGGTGCATTGCGCCACTTCCCCCAGTTTGTCTTTGGGTTTAAAGCCGAAATAGATCGAGACGGTGGCAATGACCATGCCGAAGACAATACATCTGGTAAACCCCACGGCCAGGTCGACCCATTCCAGGGCATGGAGAAACGACCGCCAGAAATCCCCCCAAAAGATATCGGAAAAGATTTTGGCGAACAAAAAGCCGCCAATGATGGCGATGAAGGCGGTCAGGACATACAAGGCCACCAGGCTGATGGTCAAGCCCCAGAAACGGGGGAAGCCGAGGAAGCGATAGGGGTCGATCCCCATGGTTCTCAAGGCTTCGATCTCGCCGGTCACGGACATGTTGCCCAAATCCACCGTAATCGCCGTGCCGGAATGGAGCAAGACGAAAAAGGCCACCCACACGGGGCCCAGCTCGCGCACCACCAGGGTCACCAGCAGCCAGCCAACGAATTCTTCCCCCTGGACTTTGACCAACTGTTGCGTAGCATGGACAATGACCAACACCCCTAACATCAAGGCGGTATAAATCACCACGTTGATGCCCTTAAGGGAGGTCAAATAAATCTCTTTGATGGTTTCCCGAAGGATCAAACGGCGACCGGTGCGGCCGAAGCTAAACAAGAGCAGGCGGGCAAACACCGCGCATAAATTAAGAGGCCGGTCAGGGGCGCGCAGCAGGGCGTCCGCCATCCGGCGCGCCCCTTTATCGAGATGCGGCCTGAGCCGCTTGATTACCTCAGGTCTTTTGCGTTTCATGGGGAACCGGCGCCTTGGGTAATTCAAACAGGAAGAGCAAGCCCCGCTCCCAGGGCTGCACGGTCAGACTGCCGCCGTGCTGCGCGGCAATGGCGGCAGCCAGGGCTGGACCGAGAGACCCCCGGATGGCTTCAGGGTCCTGGAAGGGATTCAGGAGGTTCCGGCATTCCTCGGGAGAAAGCCGGGGTCCTGAAAATTGCAACTGGATCCGCACCGCCGCGACTGAGTCGGGCAAGGCCCGCAGGGTTAATTCACCGCCAGGCTTCAGGAGCGCCCCGGCATATTCCAGCAGATAAAAAAAGGCCAGCTCAAGTTCTGAGGGTGAGCCCCAGACCGGCGGCAAGACGGTGAGTTCCAGGGTACACTGCACCGTGGCCGGCAGGTTGGCCGTAACCAGGCGCCAGGCGCTGTGCAGCCCCGGCTGCAAGTCAAAAATCTGCCAGGCCGTTTGATCCGTAGGGCCAAACCGTTGCAGATCTTGCAGTTCGGTTTGCAGCTGATCTAAAAATTCCTTTAATTCCTTGGCGGCCTCTTGGCCGTCGGCGCCGGGCCGGCTCCCCGGGGGGGGGATTTTTTTGAGCCGGTCCAGGGTCGTGGAGATAACGCCGGAGGCCACCCTGCCCCAGGAGGCCTCATTTTCCGTGGTGATCAAACGTTGTCCAGTTTTATGAATCGCGGCCGACAGCCGCAGCAATATTTCCCGCAGGCTGGCGATCTCCGGCTGCTCGCTGGAGTCTACCAGCCGAAGATTATCCAGCCAAAAATCAAATTCCCCCGGTTTGGCAGTGGTCAAGCCGCGGGCGACCACGCCAAGGCTTTTTAGGGGTTCGGTAAAATTGTGCACCCATTTATAAGCGATGCTGGTGGCCAAGATCGCCACCAGTCCAAGACTCAAGACGACTTCCAGCCAAATGACTTTGCGGATCCAATCATGTTCCTGGCCCTGCTGGAGACGCGCGAGGCGAATGGCCGAGGTTTTTACGCCAATTTTAGCCACCCCCCAATAAACGGCCCCCTGGCCCGAGACCAGGATATGCACCGGGATATAGCGCACCGTCATCTCACTTCCCAGGGGCCCCCGATTGATGGACTCCAGGAGATTTTTGTCAACCTTTTTGCGGTTATTGATGCTATCAATGAGCTCTTTTTCCAGTCCAGAGAGCTTCTTGTTAATTTTTTGGGGGCCCTCCATCGGCTTTAGCATTTTCTTGTCTTGTTGTCCGGCCATGGGGTCCGGCACTGCGCTACGGTAATAAAGATAGGTCAGGTGATGGTCTTCGGCATCGGTAGCGGCCTGAATGAGTTCGATTCCTTCGATGACTTCATTGAAGACCACCTTCTCCCAGAGGAGATTTTTGATGCGGGCCTCCCCCTTTTTCTGCTCGGCGAAGGTCATTTGCAATAAATCTTGCCATTGGGAGAATTCCAACACCAGTAGCCGGGCAATAGTAGTGGCCGCCACCCCTTGCGCTTCCTCGATGGCCTTGATACTGCGATTCAAAAGGCCCTCAAAGGTATAACTCAGTAGCGGAAACATTAGTACAACCCAGAATAAAAAGGCAGCCAGGGCCAATATTATGATCCGGGTTTTCATTGAATAGCGTTTGTAAGGCGGTTCGCCGTTCATATTATTTGTCGGCACCAAGCTTTTTAAGCTCAACAATCGCAGTCTGGACGGCATCTTCGGGGGAACGCCGGCCATAAATAACCTCAGTAAAATATTTTTCCAAGGTATTATTAATCAGTCGGTTGTACGGCCTGGTCTTGAGCTGCAGGTCGGCTACCGCAAAAGCATTGTGATAAACTTTTAGCACTTCTTTATTGGTTACTTCGTTCAGGGCGCTGCGGCGAGCCGGCACCCGGCCCAATTTTTCCGCGGCTAAGATCTGAAATTTTTTATCCGCCACCACGCTGATGAACTTTTGGGCCGCGTCGATGACCTTCGTGCTGGTGACGGCAAAGCGGTTGATGGCCCAGCCGTAAGAACCGATGTTGGAATAGCGGTAGGGCTGGCCCGACTGACAGGGGATGGGCGCCACCCCGATCTGGTCGATATCCGTGAGAGACCCGGGAGTCTTTTGGGTCTCCTGGGCCATCATCTCCCTTAAATCATGCAG